>CAYJLP010000008.1:0-31860 GCA_964371115.1 uncultured Akkermansia sp.
TTCGTCTCATGTTGACATGCAACATGCCTTAAGAATCCAAGATGCTTCGCATCTTATTTTAATAACACCGCTTTTCACACAAGACAACTGTGAATCACCGCGTATTTTTTGCCACGGGGGACAATTTATCCTTGCAATCCGCGCCAAATCCCCTATTATAATAACGTCTTTGATGCACCACCGAGTGCCTCCTTGAGCCCGCGCGTCTCTCCCTTGTGCGGTCGGTCTGACACCCGCACCCAGTTGCACTCCGCTCAGATCATCTTGCTCTATCCATGTGCAATGAATCTTCTCCCTTGAGCCTCGCTCTCATCCTCATTGCCCAAGAGCTCCCCATTTCCTCCTCCAGAAGAAGTACGTGAACTTACTATCGAGCCACCAAGCTCTTACACCACACCCTCTCTAACAGCGATAATTCATCACCGCCACCCCCTCCCTTCAAACACATCTCCCCCTCCCACCATGGCAGGTCACAACAAATGGTCCAAGATTAAGTTCACCAAAGCCATCGCCGACGCGAAAAAAGGCAAGGTATTCGCCCGATTCTCCCACGAAATCACCCTCGCAGCCAAGAGCGGCGGCGGCGATCCCGATACCAACCCACGCCTCCGCGTCGCCATCGAAGGTGCCAAGGCTTCCTCGATGCCCAAAGACAACATCGAGCGCGCCATCAAAAAAGGCACCGGCGACCTCCAAGGCAATACCATCCAAGAAATCACCTACGAGGGCTACGGTCCCGAAGGTACCGCTCTCATCATCGAGATGGCCACAGATAATACGAATCGCAGCTCCTCTGACCTGCGCACGATCTTTGGTAAAAATGGCGGCAATCTCGGCACCCCTGGCTCCGTCTCCTACCAATTTGACCGCAAAGGCGAGCTGCGCTTCATCGCACCCCAGCTCGAC
This sequence comes from uncultured Akkermansia sp., assembly GCA_964371115.1. Taxonomy (GTDB): domain Bacteria; phylum Verrucomicrobiota; class Verrucomicrobiia; order Verrucomicrobiales; family Akkermansiaceae; genus Akkermansia. The sequence continues at coordinate 907 of CAYJLP010000008.1, forward strand.
GAAGACGCCATCATGGAGCTCGCCATGGACAGCGGCGCAGAAGAATTCCTCACCGGCGATCAAGACGGTGAATGGATCCTGCTCTGCGGTCCCACCGACATGCCCGAGGTCTCCCAGGCTCTCCAAGCCGCAGGTCACACCCTCACGGGTATGAAACTCATCTCCGTCGCTCAGAATCCCACGATGATCAGCGACGTCAATACAGCGCGCAAAGTCATCAAGCTCTATCAGCTTCTAGATGATTATGACGACACGCTCAATGTCTTTAGCAACTTTGAAATCGCCGAAGATATCCTAGACCAGATTTAGGACACCGCACGAGGATGGTGATCGCCACCCCTCTCGTGAGCAACCACCACCCTCCCTCTATCCCCCGTCCCCCTTTTACATGAGTTCAACAGAACATGCGAGCCCTTCTCCTATCAAGAAGAAGTTCCCTCCGCGTCACCAAGCGCGCAAGCACAACGCCGCACCAGCACACCCCACGCGGCAGAGACCATCCTATAAACCTCACCCCGACGGCAAGCCGAGATTCAACAACGAAGAGTCCAAGCCGCGATTCCCCAAAAAACGCCCCTTCCTCAAAAAGAAACGAGAGGGTGAGAGCACCGAAAAGACCCGCGCCTACGTCCCCATTGGAGAGCCTGAGCAGCTCACAGGCATCTTAGAAATAACAAGCAAAGGCTTCGGCTTCGTCCGCACAGCGGAGAACAACTGGGCACCCTCCGAAGAAGCCGTCTACGTCTCACTCGACCTCATCAAGCAGTACAAGCTGCGCCCCTTTGTCCAAATCAGCGGCATGGCTCAGAAATATGAGCGCGGTCACCAGATGACCACCATCGAGGCCATCAATGGCGAAGATCCCGCCACCGCCGCCAGTGCCCCCCATTTTGAAGATCTCAAGGCCGTCAACCCCGACCATCGCCTCAGCTTTGAGACCACCCCCACGCGCTATACCACGCGCACCCTCGACCTCGTCGCTCCCGTCGCCCGCGGTCAGCGTGGTCTCATCGTCGCCCCTCCCCGCACGGGCAAGACCACCCTGCTCATGGATATTGCAAGTGCTGTGCAGCACAACTACGAAGACGAGCTCCACCTCATGGTGCTGCTCGTCGACGAGCGCCCCGAGGAGGTCACGGAATTCCGCCGCGCGCTGCCCCATGCTGAGATCTATGCTTCGAGCAATGATAGCCACGTGCGCGAGCACTGCCGCGTCGCCGAGATGAGCATCGAGCGAGCCAAGCGCCTCGTCGAGCAGGGCAAGCATGTCATCATGCTGCTCGACTCCATCACGCGCCTCGCGCGTGCATACAACAATGTCGATCGTGGCAGCGGTCGCACGATGAGCGGCGGTCTCGATGCCCGCGCGCTGGAGATGCCACGTCGCCTCTTTGCCGCTGCGCGCAACACACGCCAAGCGGGCTCACTCACCATCCTCGCCACCGCGCTCATCGAGACGAATAGCCGCATGGATGACCTGATTTTCCAAGAGTTCAAGGGTACGGGCAATATGGAGCTCGTCCTCAATCGTCGCATCGCCGAGATGTACATCTACCCCGCCGTCGATATTCTTAAGAGCGGCACACGCCGCGAGGAGCTCATCCTCCCCGAGATCATGCTCCCACGTGTGCATCTCATCCGGCGAGCACTCGCAGGGCACAAGCCTATCGAGGCTATGGAGCGACTGCTCTTCTTTATGCAGAAGTCGCCGAACAATTCGCAGATGCTTCTCAATCTCAAGACGCGCTAAAGGGGACCTTGCAAAAGCCGTGCTGTGACGCTCATTTTCGAAATCTGTAATTTCTGAAAACAATTTTGCAAGGTTCCCTAAAGGGAAGCTCCCTCTAGCAGTAGCTGTTGGAGATCGAGCGCGAACGCATCCACCTATTACTTTGGCTATAGATAATGTAGCAAAACGCAGTGAGCGCATTCTGATCAGGAGCATTGTATCAAGGCTTCCTTTTGTTGCGTGAAAAATAATATTTTTTATTCAACAAAAGGAAGTACACGACGCTAACTTGATGAGATAGAGACGACGCAACTGAGAGCCCCCTGCCTGAGTAATCATAAGCCAAGGCAAGAGCAATAGAGTAGGGGAGGCGCCAGAAGCGCTCAGCAGGCTCACCGCGCTGCGCAGGTCGGTGTATTAGTGTTTTTTGAGGACAGCGGAGACGATCTTTGGCTCAGCACCAGATCGCACCCCATAGGTGATGATGTAGGTACGGCTATGCTTGAATCGCCCCGTCGCCGCTTTCCAGCTGACTTCGAACTTCACATCCACCTTGTAGTCAGAGATACCATCAGCTCTCCTCGTTTTCCTCACATGTGTCCAGATGGTGCGCATGTGATAGTGCTGGTAGTAGGTGCGCCAGTCGCGTAGATGCTGTCTGATTTCGCGTTTTTTCAAGCTGCCCTTGTCGAAATAGGGCGAGACGACATCAGCATAGCAGTCCAGCTGGCCGAGCACAGAGCCTTTGTTTGTTTCCACGACGACGCGACGCACGACCTTCCACGCCTCTGCTTCTTGATTGATCTGCTTGATCTCGCGCAGATTTTTGATTTGATTGTGCTCATCAAAGGTGATTTGTATGGTGACGCTCTCCTCTCCACGTACGAGCTGGAGGCGGATGCTGCGCTCATAGGGTGCATCGGCATTGTCGATGAAGGTGTAGTTTCTGATTCGGTAGCCTCGGACATCCAGATCGTAGAACCACTCTCCCACGGCATCGAGCAGAGCCTGCTCGCTATACATCATATGCTTCAATAGATCTTCGGGGCTGTATCTCGCGTAATCATAATCGACGCGCCGAGCAGACGGAGCACTCCGTGCACTGTCCTTGGTACTACGAGACGCCTGCACGCTATGGGTGGGTGTGGGGACTTTCGCACTACTACTACTAGTCGTCTTGGAGGGTGCAGGCTTGAGAGAGGCTTTTGCCGAGGCACTCGCGCCCTTGGCAGAGCCAGCACTGCGCTGAGCAGGCTTGACTGACGACAAGTCATTGCTGTCCTGATTATAGAAATCCTCCTCCATCCTCTCTCTCGCCCGCCGCTCAATAGAGGCTGAGTTGTTGCTAGCTCGGCAAGCTTCATCTGTGATCAGGCTGCCCAGACTGAGGTGGAGCAAAGCGCGCATAGAGGGTGAAAAAGAGAGGCTTTTCATTCAAAAAGCCTAACGAATTTTACCTTAATGTCAATCAAAAATAAAAAAATTAGATCCCTTAATAAGGTGAAATTCGTGATACGTAACTATCTCAAAAAGCGAGACCGCATCATAGCGTTGGGCAAATGAGTGAAACGCCTTGTGAAAAATCTCATGCCATGTCGTCATTTTGGGCTTGCCAGATGAGGGATGAGAGGCTATGCTAGCGCGACGCGGCGAACGCATCATCACATGGACGCTCCATCCTCATCTTCTACGCCTCAAGCGGCAGCTGAATACACCACAGTAGAGTCAATCTTTGTGAGGCATCGTAATTGTTTGTTACTCAAAGCAGATTTTTCACCTCTCTTTGTCGATCACTACCTGCATCTCATGCAGCAGGGGCGTCGCTATACCGATGAGCAGGATGGTATCTTCAAGGATCTGCTCGCCTACTTCACCCTGCATCTCGTCTCGCGCCCCTGGGCAGAGTACCATGCGTGGACGCTCAATCTCTGCAAACCCATCGAGGGCACACTCTTCGTCTCTGGCTCATCTCTCACCGAGGACGTGATCGGGCGTGTCATCACCGAGGATGTGCGCATCCCTGAGAGCAATACACTCTACACGCAGAATATCCTGCACAATCGCGAGCCTCAGACCTCCATCATTGAGGTGCATGGTGCGCATCTCGCCGCATGGATAGAGGATTATTACCGTCAGAGTGAGCAGCGCCAAGCGCGCGCCTGCCGTGTGGCAGATGATAGCTACGTGCTCGTCACAGCCGAGCCAGGGGCGGATCATGATTGGCTCGATGCACTCGATGCCGACGGCATCATCGCTCTGCTCGCAGGTGAGACAGAGGATGAGACAAAAGTTTTGGAAACGCGCCGCTTCAAGTTCCGCTGCGGCTGCACCCTCGACAAGGTTCTGCCTACGTTGCGTAGTTTCAAGGGCAAGATCGAGGACTTGGTGAATGAGGATGGCCAGATTGTGATTGGCTGCCCCCGCTGCGCGGCTGAGTACGTCGTGAGTGCTGATATGCTCTCTGCTGATGAGTCATGAGAGTCACGATATTAAAATAAGTTTAACCTACATAAATCAAGGAACATGATCTGAAGAAGTGCCGTATGGCTCTTCTGTACCCTCTTCCGTCTACCCTACCCCTATCACCCATCCCCCCGCCTATTATGCACAACCGTGATGAAAAAACTCTGGTTCTCTTCAAGCCAGACTGCGTCCGCAAAAACCTCTCAGGTGTCGTCCTCCAGCGCTTTCTCGCTGATGGCTTCCGCCTGCGCGCTATGAAAATGATCCAGCTCACCGATGAGCTCCTCACGGAGCACTACGCTCACATTCTGGATCTTATTATTGATAATGAGCCGCTCTTTCCCAAGCTCAACGCCTTCATGCAGAGCAGTCCTGTGCTCGCGCTTGTCCTCTCGGGACCGGGCGCTATTCAGCGCGTACGCAGCATCATAGGCCCCACGAACTCTCTGAAGGCTGAGCCTGGAACGATTCGCGGTGACTTTGGTACCAACAGCATGCTCAATATCTGCCACGCCTCAGACTCCCCTGAGAGTGCCACCATCGAGATCAAGCGTTTCTTCCTCGACAGTGAGCTCTTTGACAACGTTGACTAAGCGTCTATCGTCCTTTGTTTTATTCGACAAGGCCTTTTTTCCAACAGGGAAAAAGGCCTTGTTGTCGGCGCTAGGCCTTGTTGTCGGTGCCGCGACCCCATCGTTCATTGATGGTAACATATTTCATTACAATACTCAAGGAAAAAAATACGCGAGAAAAATTCTTCTGCCTAGCACATGATTTTTTCTTGCTAACGCGTCTCCATAGGTCTATGATATCAGATGCCGATAGACACTATCATCTATCCGCGCCACTCATGCAATAAACACAAAGAAAGAAAATCTGTGCTATGAATACATCAAATGTTGATATGAACATCACCCTGACAGGAAGACACATCGAGATCACCGACGCTATCCGCGACTTCGCCATCAAAAAGGTACAAGGCATCCACATTGACTACCCTCGCATCATCGAGGCTCGCGTCATCGTCGATGTGCAGAAGGATAGGCAGACGGCCGAGATTGTCTTGTTTTGTGCTGATCATATCACCATTCAAGCCTCGACCACCAATGCGAATCTCTACGCCGCCATTGATGAAACCATCTCCAAGATCACCCGTCGCATGCGCAAGCACAAGACGCGTCTCATGAAGCACTACCGCCCCCATCGCCAGACATCCATCCGAAAGCTCGATGAGAAGGTCTATGCAGAGGACTTGCTTGACGACGATGTCGACTTCGACGCCCCTGAGGATCCAGCTCCTGTGCGCATCACCCGCGAAGGCTACGACCTCAAGACTATGTACAAGGAGAACGCCATCATGGAGCTCGAGATCTCCGGAAAGCCCTTCCTGCTCTATCGCAACGCCCGCCGCAACGTCCTGCAGATCGTGTACCGCACGCTACCAGGGGAGTACTCCATCATCGAGCTCGGCACGGAGCTCAAGGCTTGATCTAGCACAACATTCGTTTTAACCCCAACATGAGACCGCATCAGTCCTGATTGATGCGGTCTCATTGTATCTAGAGGGTGGGGGAGTGCTTTTTTTTATCTTGAGCGCAGGAGGGAGATTCGCACTGAGTATCTGCGATTTTGCACAAGACTAGCAAAATCGCTAACTGTCTAACAAAGATATTACGTGATTCTTGCTTGCATTTATGGGGTTGCCCTATTACAATTTGATCACTCGTTACTTGTTTTTAAGTATCATTAACAACGCTATACATCTATGCAAAAGAATACGACACTCGTCAAACATGGCGACACCCCTCTGACACTCCTCGGTACACAGATATCAGCTGGAGAGCAGGCACCTGATTTCACCGCTCAGTGCGCTGCTGGTGGTGATTGCCACCTCAGCGACCTGCGCGGGCGCACGGTCATCCTCAGTGTCTTCCCCTCCATCACCACGCCCGTTTGTCAGCTGCAGGCGCGCCAGTTCAACCAGCGCGCAGCGCGCCTCGGCGAGAGCATTGTCATTGTCTCCGTGGCGCGCGACACGATCGCAGATTACAAGCAATTCTGCGCCGCCGAGGGCATTGATCGCTTGGTGAATCTCAGCGACCTCGCCTACGAGGACTTTGGCACGCGCTATGGTTTCTTGCTGGAGGATCCTAGTCTACTCGCACGCGGCATCGTCGTGATCAACCCTGAGGGCATCATCACGCATGTGGAGTATGTCCACGAGCTCACCGATGAGCCTGATTATGACGCAGCTCTGACGGCAGCTCAGGCGACGGCGAGTGAGGACGCCTTTGTCCAGATCCCTCTGCCCTACGCGCCAGATGCGCTCACGCCAGTGATCTCCGCGGAGACGATCTCCTATCACTACGGCAAGCATTTGCAGACCTACGTGACGAATCTCAATGGTCTCATCAAGGGCACGGAGTACGAGGGCAAGAGCCTCGAGCAGATCGTCAAGAGCAGCAAGGGACCCATCTTCAACAACGCGGGGCAGATCTACAACCACCGCCTCTACTTTGACAACTTTTCCTCTGTAGCCGACGCTCAGAAGGCACCCACGGGACGCCTACTCGACGCCATCGTCGCTGTCTGGGGCAGTGTAGACGCCTTTAAAGAAGCCTTTGAGAAGGCGGGCATCGGGCAGTTCGGCTCGGGCTGGGCATGGCTCGTGTCAGATGCACAGGGTGCACTCTCCATCTGCAGCACAGGCAATGCCGATACGCCGCTCACGCAGGGACTCACCCCGCTGATGACCATGGATGTCTGGGAGCATGCCTATTATCTGGACTATCAGAATCTCCGGGCAAAGAGTCTCAAGAGCTCTTGGGATATCCTTGACTGGAAGAAGGTCGAGATGCGCTATGAAGGTATCTGAACTCAAAATATATCATTTATTAAACATATTATATAACTATTCACATAACTATTCGTGTTTATGAATAACTCTACTTATACCACGTCACGGGCGCGCCTTCTGGGTTACGCCGCACTCATCACACTCGCCACCCTCACTCCTCTCCACGCCGCGCCCAAGCAGACCACGGGCGTCGTGCAGGGCGTTACCCTCGTGGGGGAGCCTGTGAAGGCGGGGCAGATGGCACCCGACTTCCGCGCACAGCTGGCTGACGGGAGAGAGTTCAAGCTCTCTGAGCTGCGTGGCCGCACGGTCATCCTGAGCATCTTCCCCTCGATCAACACGGGGGTCTGTCAGGTGCAGACGCGCAAGTTCAATGAGAAGGCCGCGGGACTCGGTGAGGGCATCGTCGTCGCCTCGCTCGCGCGCAACACTGGGGCGGATTTTGAAAAATTCTGCGCCACAGCAGGTATTGACAAGCTGCTCAACATCTCGGATCTCGCCTACGGCGAGTTCGGCGACAAGTACGGCTTCCGCATGGCGAACTCACAGTGGCTCGCACGCGGCATCGTCGTCGTCGATCCCGTGGGCAAGATCGCCTACATCGAGTACACCCCCTCACTGGGCAAGCAGCCTAATTATGACGCAACGCTGAAGGCCGCATTGGCCAGCGCGGGTGATGATGCCTTTGTCCTGCAGCCTCTCCCCTACGCGCTCGACGCGCTCGCACCCGCTATCTCCAAGGAGACGATGAGCTTTCACTACGGCAAGCATCTGGCAGGCTATGTGAAGAATCTCAACAAATTGGTAAAAGGCACACCCGACGCGGGCAAGGATCTCGAGAAACTGGTCAGGACGAGCAAGGACGCGATCTTTAACAACGCGGGTCAGATCTACAACCACCGCCTCTACTTTGGCAATTTTGCCCCTGCCGCACAGGCGCAGAAGGCACCCACGGGTGCTCTGCTCAAGGGCATCGACGAGAGCTGGGGGAGTGTCGAGGCATTCAAAGCCGCCTTTGAAAAGGCAGGGATGAGCCGCTTTGGCTCAGGCTGGGTCTGGCTGAGCGTCAAGCCCACAGGTGAGCTCGTCATCAGTACGACGGCGAATGCAGACTCCCCGCTGACGCAGGGTGACACCCCCATCATCGGCATCGACGTGTGGGAGCATTCCTACTACCTAGATTACCAGAACCGCCGCCTCGATAGCCTGAAGGCGATCTGGACTATCCTCGATTGGAAAAAAGTCGAGACGCGCTATCAAAAAGCTCTAGCGAGCACACTGATTAAACATAATTCAAAATAGCGCTCTTAAGTATAACAAATAGCTCACGAAGCTATGGTTCGCGTAGGGGAAAAGAGGGTACATGATTGCGCCTGATTTTCCCCCACGTCGTTGAGTGCACATGAGTCCTACGAGGCGTCCCGTGAGCTAGATGAAGCTAAAAATCAAACTGATCTCAAGCTCTGCTTGACAAGTCGCAGCTCATGGATACAATGCCTGCATGCGTATCAGTTTCATCGGATGTGGTCATATGGGAGCAGCCCTCGCTCTCGGAATGGGGCGTGCCTCAGAAGCCATCACCTTTCATCTCTGCAACAGGAGCCCGCAGAAGGCGCAGCAGCTCGCGCGAGAGCTCACTGATCTAGGGCATCACGTGCGCGTCCATGATGAGGCTCAGAGCGCGGCGCAGGATGCGGATGTGCTCATCCTCGCGGTCAAGCCATGGGACATCCTGCCCATGCTTCAGACGCTTTCTTCTCTACTGACGGCACGTCCCCTACTGGTGATCTCGCTCGCCGCGGGCGTCGCGCTCGCGCAGATGCAGGACGCACTCCCAGCAGGCGCCGCCTGCCGCCTCATGCGCGCGATGCCCAATACCCCTGTGCGCGTTGGCGAGGGCGTCACAGCCCTGCTACGCGGTAGCAGTGCCAGCACCGCTGATGTAACTCTTTGTGAGGCGCTCTTCGCCTCGACAGGGACGGTAATCGAGCTCTCCGATGAGCAGCAGATCCATGCACTCATCGCGCTGGCGGGCAGCGCGCCCGCCTATTTCTTTGACCTGCTTGATAGCATGGCGGCGGCTGGCGCGCAGCTGGGCATCCCACGAGAGCAGGCACTGCTCATGGCGGCGCAGACTATGCGCGGAGCTGCCGCGCTCCAGCTCGCCTCGGATGATGATCCCAAGACCCTGCGCAATGCTGTGACCTCCCCTCAGGGCACGACACTCGCCGCCCTGCGCAAGCTCCATGCGCTAGGCGTGAAGGATGCCTGGGAGCAGGTGCTCCATGCCGCCCACGATAGATCCCGTGAGATGGAGAAAGAGCGACGTGCGCAGAAATAATACAACCATCCTCACCCACGACAAAAAAGAAAGACAGAAAAAATGTTTGATCCCGATACTCTTCAGCAGGCACTCCGCGACACCCAGACATGGAGTGATCATTGGCTATTCTTTCTCTGCACCATACTCGCCACGGTGACAGGCTCACTCGCGGGGGCTACCGCCTCGACGCGCGTGCGCATGGATATCTTTGGCGTGATCTGCTGCGGGGTGATTGCCGCGCTAGGAGGTGGTACGACGCGTGACATCATGCTCAGTGGACACACGGATATGGCGGGCAACCCCATCAGCGTCTACTGGACGACGCCTTCGCAGGTGATCTATCTCGAGGTGGCGATCGCCACGGCCTTTTGCGTCTTCTTTATCTCGCGCCGCTACGCCTTCCCCGTCGGTACGATTCGCGTGGCGGATGCGCTCGCGATGGCCTTTTTCACCATCATCGGTATGTCCAAAGCACAGCTGGCGGGGGCGGACACGGTCGTCTGTATCGTCATGGGCACCTGCACAGGGGTTGCGGGCGGTATCCTGCGCGACGTGCTGACGGGCAATGTGCCCTTTGTCTTCCGCCCCGGTGAGCTCTACGCGACCCCTGCGGTCAGTGGCTGCCTCGCGTACTGCGGGATGCAGATGCTCTCTGTGCCGCATTGGATTTGCTACTTTGGATCGATTTTCTTGATCTTTGCCATGCGCATGATCGCCGTGTATGGGAATTGGAAGCTGCCTGCCTATCGCCCTCTCTTTGAGACGGTCAAGCCAGAGATCGACGATCATCACGGAGTAGAGAAAGAGGAGGAGAAAAAGTAGCTTTTCTTTTATGAAAAATTTGCTAGGATAGCGTGATGATTGCCTTGCGACTTGTATCCCTCTCCGCGCTCTTGCTGCCCCTGAGCTCCGCCCAGCAGCCGACTCAGCCGCCTACCAGCGCGCAGCAGCAGGCGGCGCAAGATGAGCAGGCGCAGCAGCGCGCGCGCGCGACGCGCCTGCGTCAGGCGGGGGCGCAGCAGAAGCCTCGGTTGACCTCGGAGCTCGGTGTATTCACCGTGATGAGCGATGACACCCTACGCGCGGGGGCGATTGCTACGCGCGCTGATGACATTCACCGCCACCTCCAGCAGCTCATCGCGCTGCCGAGCAAATCGCAGTACATGATCCTCATCGAGCTCGTCGGCGACACGCGCGCTCTCCCCGTGCTCCACCCCTACCAGATGAGCATCGACATGCTCGATGACGCGCCCATCGTGCGGCTCAATATCCATGTGGGCGGCGGGATAGACGTGCGTGAGCTGCATCGCGCCATCGTACGCGCAAGCCTCTATGAGTACGCGCTGCGTTCTATTGATCTCGCAGCCTATGATGGTGAGTCGGCGCTGAGTATGCCCCTGTGGCTGAGCTCGGGTATAGAGCAGGCGATTCTGTGGCGAGGAGGGCGCCTAGATCGCACGATGTTCAAGGAGCTCTTCCAGCGCTCAGACATCCTCACTGTGAAGAATATTCTCAGCCTCGCCGAGCGCAGCACGCTCGATATGAGCACGCAGCAGCTCTTTGATGTCTCTTGCGCCGCGCTCATGCTCAGCCTGCTCGCGCAGGAGGGAGGCAAGCAGGCCGTGCTGGCGATGGTGAAGGATGGGCTCAGTGTGCAGGGTGAGGCGGACAAGGCGCTCATGGCCTACTTCCACGAGCTGGGGCTGGATGACGCCGCCCTGCAAAAATGGTGGGCACTGGAGCTCGCCAACATGGCCGCGCCCAACCTCATGGAGAGCATGACCCCCCTCGAGACCGAGGCGATGCTCTCCGACGCGCTCGTCGTCTCACGCATCGACGGCGATACGGGGCGACTGATCCAGACGAGTGTCGATAGTGTCGCCCAGCTCATGGAGCAAGACGACTGGCGCAACTACCTGCCCTACATCCAGAATAAGCTCACGCATCTCAACATGCGCGCCTTCCCCGGCTACCGCCCTATTATCGCGGAGTACCAGCGCATTCTCACGCTCATGCTCACAGAGGATCAGTCCAGCAAGATAGCCCCGCTCATCCAGCCGCTCACGCAGCTACGCGCCTCCTACCGCACGGCGATGGGACGTGCACGCGATTATCTCGACTGGTATGAGATGACGCATGTCGGCGGCGAGATGAGTGCGAGTTTCTTACAGTACCTGCGCATGCGCGCGCTGCTACGTGAGGAGCAGAAGCCACTCAATACGCATATGGATCATTACTTACGCGACATTGAGCTGCTCATGGGACTGGACTCAGGCGAGGACATTCCCAAGAGTATGATGGAGTCACCTCTCACCCCCGCGGCACACTGATGACGAAGCGTAGCACGAAGAAGATCCCCCCCCAGCCTGCGCGTCCCGATCGCGCGCACGAGCTTGAGCAGCGCGCGCTGGGCTACCAGCGCATCTGTGGTATCGACGAGGCGGGGCGCGGCCCGCTCGCCGGTCCCGTAGTTGCGGCGGCGGTGATCCTGCCTGATGATTATGTGCTGGAGGGGTTGACGGATTCCAAGAAAATAACCCCCAAGCGTCGCGAGCAGCTCTACACCCAGCTCATGAGCGATGAGCGCGTCGCCAAGAGCATCGCCGAGGCCTCTGTCGCTGAGATTGATCAGCTCAATATCCTGCGCGCGACCCATCTCGCGATGCGACGCGCGGCTGAGAGCCTGGAGCCACAGGCTGACTGCTGCCTCATCGACGGGCTGCCTCTACCCGAGTTCCCTTTCCCGCATCAGGGAGTGGTGAAGGGGGATGCGAAGAATCTCAGCATCGCTGCCGCCAGCATCCTCGCGAAGGTGACGCGCGACCACCTCATGCGGGAGCTCGACGCACAGTACCCCGCATATGGGTTTGCGAAGCACGCGGGCTATGGCACAGCACAGCATCTACGCGCGATTCATGATCATGGCATCACGCCGCATCATAGGCGTAGCTTTGGACCGGTGTCGCAGATGAGCCTTGATCTCGGATTTTTTTGATCCATGATCGCTGTCCATCACCGAGTCGCGGCGCGTCTGCGACTGCTGCATCGGCTTCGCGTGACTTTTCCTCGTGAGGAGCATCATTTGGCAGGCTGGATAGGTCAGTATGGGGAGTACGCCGCCGCCTCATGGTTGCGCGCTCAGCGACAGCGTATCCTGCGCCAAAACTTTCGCCCCCGCGGAGGTGGCGAGATTGACATCGTGAGTCGAGACGGCGACACGCTCGTCTTTTGCGAGGTCAAGACACGCAGCTCGCGCGATGCGGGAGCACCCGCCCGCGCGGTCAATCAGAAGAAGCGCGAGCTGCTACGCCGCACCGCGCAGGACTGGTTGCTCTACCTCAAAGCGCATCAGAAAAACATCCCCTACCGCTTCGATATCATCGAAGTCATCCTCACGCAGGGCGCGCGCCCACAGCTCAAACTTCTCCCTGACGCCTTCGGGAGTCGTGAGGGCGAGAGATCGATGGGCATCGGTTTTGATAGATTGAGTCATACTTGTGACACCAGCGCTAGTTATTGAAACAAATTGAGCTAGCGGCAGCGGATGTCACGATAGCCATTGTAACAAACGCGCATGCGAGAAAAAAGCTGTATAATGACAGAGATTTCTTGGAAAAGTGGTTAGAAAAGGACAGAAATAATGCTTTCCATCCACAAAGGTATATGCTAGAATGAGCGCAGAAGCTACGCATATAGCCCACTCAAACAACGATTCTAGCATGAACACGACGAATGACATCCCAACAGCCGATCCGCACGTAACGAAGATGACTGGAGCTGCCGCTCTCGTACAAAGCCTTGTACGCGAGGGCGTCGACGTCGTGTTTGCCTATCCTGGTGGAGCCAGCATGCCCATCCACCAAGCTCTGAGTGCTGAGAGCTCGATACGTACAATTTTGCCCCGCCATGAGCAGGGAGGAGCCTTCGCTGCTGAGGGCTATGGGCGTGCGACAGGACAGGTAGGCGTCTGTATCTCAACATCTGGTCCTGGTGCGACCAACATGATTACACCTATCGCAGATGCCTACTTGGACTCTATCCCCATGGTTGCCATTACGGCACAGGTGGGTAGTGCTATGATTGGTAGCTCCGCTTTCCAGGAGACGGATGTCTTTGGCATGACCGCTCCTATCGTCAAGCATAGCTACCTCGTGACGAATGCTCATGACATCCCCCGCATCATTCGCGAGGCTTTTTATATCGCACGCACAGGTCGACCCGGTCCTGTGGTGATTGATATTCCTAAGAATTTTCAAGAGCAGCTCATCGACGCGGATCTGAATCCCCAGATGGATCTACCAGGCTATCAGCCCACGATTGAGCTGGTCACCGAGGCTCTCGATGACATCATCCCCATCCTGCTCTCAGCGAAGCGTCCTGCGATCTATGCTGGTGGAGGTGTGGTGATTGCCGAAGCAGCCGCCGACTTGCTCGAGTTCGCCGAGCGCGCGCAGTATCCCGTTGCAACGACGCTCATGGGCATCGGTGCTATGCCTGAGGATCATCCTCTGTCGGTGCGCTGGTTGGGCATGCACGGAGCCGTTTATGCGAATAATACGGTGAATGAGGCCGACGTGGTGCTCGCCATCGGTGCGCGCTTTGACGACCGTGTGACGGGAGCCGTAGCGGGCTTTTGCCCCCATGCGATCATCATTCACATTGATTATGATGCCGCTGAGCTCAATAAAAATAAGCGCGTTGCCCACGCGATACGTTCCGATGCAGGAGAAGCCCTCCGCTATCTCAATACGCGTCTCGCTGAGCTGGGTCACGAGCGACGTGAATATGATAGGGAGATGCGCAGCGAGTGGTACAGCATCATTGAGCAGTGGAAGCAGAACTTCCCCTTCTTCTATGAGACACGCCCTGGACAGATCGCACCTCAGCATGTGATTGAGCAGCTGCATGCGCTGACAGCGGATGCGGATCTACTCATGACGACAGGTGTCGGTCAGCACCAGATGTTTGCAGGTCAGTTCTACCGTTTCCAAAAGCCTCGCCTGTTCTCCACCTCGGGTGGACTCGGCTCCATGGGCTACGGTCTCGCTGCCGCTATGGGTGCCCATGTGGCACGCCCAGAGCTGCCTATCGTTAACATTGATGGAGATGGCTCTTTCATGATGAATATTCAAGAGCTTGCAACCATTAAGGTGGAGCGCATGCCCATCAAGAACATTATTCTCAATAACCAGCATCTCGGCATGGTGGTGCAGTGGGAGGACCTTAAGTATGATTCGAATCGCGCGAATACCTTCCTCGCTGATCCCAATCAGGATTATGACCCCACGCACCAGAAGCTCGAGCTGCTCTACCCCGATTTTACAACGATTTGCGCCGGCTTCGGTATCACCTGTGAGCGCGTCGTGGATCCCACCGAGCTTGTGCCTGCCCTCAAGCGCATGCTAGCCTCGGAGGAGGCCTACGTCCTCGACGTCATGGTTCCCTACGATGTGCATGTTCTACCCATGATTCCAGGTGGCATGGGATACCGTGATGTCGTCCTTGAGCGCATCGCTGGCGACGGCAAGGGACGCCGAGCCTCTGAGCTAGGGAAAGAAATCCCCTCAGCCCTCTAAACAACCACCCTCGCACTCTGCTGAATGCCGCTAAGACATTCAGCAGAGCTTTTGTGTCATGGTCTCCCAAATCATCAAAACACTCGCCCTGCTTGTCCTCCTCGTGGTCTTTGCGATCACCATGGGGGCTTATGCATCTGATGGAGCTACGGCTCCTGTCCTCATTCTTGCCGCATTAGTCGGTCTCTTTATCCTCAACTGGCTGGGTACGCGCTCATGGATGCTTATCATCCTACTCCCTCCTGTCATGGGCTACTTGCCGCTGGGAAAGCTGGCAGTCCTTGATCCTGGTTACTTAACCGCGGCAGGGGTGTTGGTGTATTGGTTTATCCTTTACGCTATGGGGCAGGCGAAGTTCACGTGGCGAGGGTTGTTTGTAATAGATGCGTTCATTTTTCTCATTTTTGCCTATTTCGTTAGCTCTTTTATACGCAATCCAGTAGGGATAGCGATGCTGAGCATTGAGACAGAATATGTGGGGGGTAAGGAGTATGCCACCTGTCTGCTCGCGACCGCATTCTATCTCACTATCTCAGTGATTCCTATTACGCGAGAGAATCTCACGGTGGCGATGAAATGGGCAATGATCTTGGCGGCAGCCTCCTCCATTTTCTCCACGACCCGTAGTGTCGAAAGTTCGGGGCTTGCTTCCACGATTGAGGGGGCAGAGACGACGCGCTTTGGCATGCTCGTAGGATTAGGTCTGACGATCGTGGCTCTGAGTCTTTCCTATGCCTCACCTGTGCGTATTCTATTGACATGGTGGCGTAGTTGCTTGGTTATAATGGGTATACTTATGATTCTGCTCTCGGGCTTCCGTGAGTATCTAGGGCGAATTGGCATGGCATTCGTGATTTCTTCATTTATCTATAAGCAATTTATCATGGCTCTCATCGTCGGGGTCGCCTGCTATGCCTGTGTGCTCTTCCTGAGCAATGAGAAGATTATTTTGCACTTCCCTCATGGCGTGCAGCGCGCCCTTTCTATCTTGCCAGGTGTAGAAATCGAGCAAGAAATCCAAACTGGAGCAGATCACTCCAGAGAGTGGCGCTATGAAATGTGGGCATGGGCTGAAGATCCACGCCTAGGCTATATTAAGAACTACACATGGGGTGACGGCTTTGGTCTGTCTGTCGATTATTTGCGAATGCAAAAAATCCGACAAAATCGCGGACAATTACAAGCGGGGGAGCAAGAGTTTTTCGCGGAAACAGGCACATGGCATAGTGGACGACTGGTCTTTATCCATCGCTTAGGTTATGTGGGACTCTATCTCTTTGCCACGGCTTCAGTTTTCTGTTGCTTCTTCTTAGTGCGAACTTGTATGATCTATAGGCATCATCCCATCTTTCCGTACTTCATGTTCGCATCCTTTTGGACGATACCCAATCTCTTTATCACCTTCTTCTCTGTAGGGCGCCCGGATAAGGTATTTACAGAGTATTATATCTTTGGTTTAGCCAAGGTACTCTACTGTATGGCCAAGGAGAATGGTGAAGTACGCCCTTTGCTCTTCGGGAAAAAGGACTATGTACCTCTCCTGATTAAGGAGCAGAAGCCAGCACATTGATCCTCGTAGCAAAGCACAAAAAGGGCAGTAGTAAAAAACTACTGCCCTTTTTGTGCTGTAAAACTCTGATTCGTCTTATTCACCGCGTAGAGCAGCGACAAGCTCAGGCTGGATCTCCTCCCAAGGCAATCCATCTCGACCAAAGTGTCCGTAATTCGTGCTCGCGCTGAATATAGGACGCTTAAGCCCGAGAGCAGATACGATATCTGCAGGTTTGAAAGAGAAAACCTTCGCGATGCGCTCCGCAATCTCCTCTGAGCTCAAGCCGCACCCATCATAACGATGGGCGTCAACCATGATAGAGACAGGACTCGCCATCCCGATCGCGTAGGCGAGCTGCAATTCGCAGGTATCTGCGAGCCCTGCCGCCACGACATGCTTTGCCACCCAGCGGCACATGTAGGCACTGGAGCGATCCACCTTGGAGGAATCCTTGCCCGAGAAGGCACCGCCACCGTGACGCCCTTTGCCGCCATAAGTATCGACAATGATCTTGCGTCCTGTCAGGCCTGAGTCTCCATTGGGACCACCGACGACGAAGCGACCTGTGGGATTGATATAAAACTGCGTCTCCTGCGTGAGTAGCTCTGCGGGAATGACGCGACGGATGAGTTGCTCGCAGAAGCTACGAATCGTTTTGATATCGACATCCTCTGTGTGCTGGGTACTGAGTACCACGTTGACCACGCGCTCAGGGCGACCGTGATCATCGTGTTCGATGGCTACTTGACTCTTGCTATCGGGGCGCAGCCAAGCGACCTCTCCCGTACGGCGCACACGAGTGAGCTCAGCCATGATACGGTGGGCGAACATGATGGGCGCGGGCATGAGCTCGGGGGTCTCATTGGAAGCGTAGCCGAACATGATGCCTTGGTCGCCAGCACCCTGCTCTGAGCCATCTTTACCCTCGGCACTGACGGCATCCACCCCTTGGGCGATGTCAGGACTTTGCTGAGAGAGAAGCACCTGCAGATCAAAGCTCTTCGCGTTGAAGACAGGATCATCATGCTCATCGCGGTAGCCTATCTGATAAATGGTATCTCGCACAATGCTCTCAAAGTCGAGCACAGCCTGCGTGCGTATCTCTCCGGCGAGGATGACGTGATTATCCTTGACCAGTGTCTCGCAGGCGACGTGGCTTTCGGGATCCTGGGCGAGGCATGCATCGAGGACGGCATCTGAGATGCTATCGGCGACCTTGTCTGGGTGGCCCTCACCCACGGATTCGGAGCTGAAAATATGACGTTTGTTCATTAGTGGTGTTATCTATAGATGGGGTAATGATACAGATTTGCATCACAATTGTAAAGACCCATTGCTGACACTCCAGTCAGCCCTCAGGCGATGAGGGTTGACTTTGCCCGCAGAATGGCGTACAATAAGGGGCAACATGCTTTCCAAACGCATCATCCCCTGCCTCGATGTGACGAACGGACGCGTCGTCAAAGGAACCAACTTTGTCAACCTCCGCGACGCGGGCGACCCCGTCGAATGCGCCATCGCCTATGATAGGCAGCAGGCAGACGAGCTCGTCTTCCTCGACATCACCGCCTCTAGTGATGGACGCGCCACCATGATTGATGTGGTGCGCCGTACAGCTGCCCAATGCTTCATGCCGCTTACCGTCGGCGGAGGCATCCGCACAGTGGATGATATGCGACAGATGCTCCATGCCGGAGCGGACAAAGTATCGGCGAATACCGCCGCTATCCATCGTCCAGAGCTCATCAGTGAGGGGGCGAACGCATTTGGTAGTCAATGTGTCGTCGTCGCTATCGACGCAAAGCGCTGGAGTGATACTGAGTGGCGCGTCTCCACTCACGGAGGACGCCAATTCATCGAGCTGGACGCTATCGAATGGGCGCGCGAGGTTGAGCGGCTCGGAGCTGGAGAGATACTGCTCACCAGCATGGATGCCGATGGAGCGAAGACGGGCTACGACATCGAGCTGACGCGCCGCGTGAGCGAAGCTGTCAAGATTCCTGTCATTGCCAGTGGAGGAGCGGGCAATCTCGAGCACATGGTCGATGTCCTCCAACGAGGCAAAGCAGACGCCGTACTGGCAGCCTCTATCTTCCACTTTGGAGAATACAGCGTCGCTCAGGCCAAGGCACACTTCGCGCAATGCGGTATTCCCGTGCGCCCCATGGTCTGACAACTAGCTGATAGGCAATAGCAGCGGCGCTATTATACGGGGAGCGAGTCTTAGAAAGAGCACTTGCGGCGACGCTACAAAGGTGCCGAGAGCTTGCCGCTTCTTGGTGCATATCTAAGAAGCTTGCACCCGCATAGAAGCATTAAAAAAAATCTAATTTGAGATGTATTATTACTTTGGCAGTACTTAATGAAGGAAACACGACCTGCGTACTTGATTAGATAGAGCCCATCAAGTTGTAATGCATCCCGTAGCCTCACATAGTAATATCATTTGCAAGCTGCGAGCTCCGCACTCTGTAGAAATATAGCAGCATGCTTACAGAGTGAAGAGTGATGAGATGGCTCTCATCCGAGCAGGGAGCGAACCAGTTCTCTAAGCTTACTCAGGACCAATGGTGCTGGAGATGACACTCAGGGCGATATTCTGTGACTCCTCTGAGGTGTCGCGTCCGATGATGATGTTGCCATCATCCGTTGTGTAGGTAAAGTCGGTTTCTATCGTGCATTGGAGCGAGCCTAGCCCTGAGCCAAAATCCATCGAGAGCACCATGGGCTCACCCTTGATCTCAGGATTTCCCGATCCATTGCCGATATCGCGGAAGACTGCCGTGATGAGGTCTACGCTCGTGGCGTCGCTAGGATTGACCAGTGACATCTCCAAGGTGGCCTCCGTGGGAATGCCATCGGGTCTGAATGTCTCATTGGTCTTGTAGATCATGTTGACAGGATAGAGGACGCCGTCTACTTCGATGCTACCGCGTAGGATGACCTCATTGGATGCGCTGGGCGGGGCTATGGCTCCCGTGCCATCCGAGTTGATAAAGAAGAATCGGAAGTAGGCGTTGCGGATGAAAAAACGCTCACGTCCAGAGGCGAAGTCAGCAAGCGTCATGACGCCAGCGATGTCGTTGGTCTCCTCGCTGCCGCCGGAGCTGCAGGAGGTCAGCGTGCTCACTCCCACTGTCGTGCAGGTAAGAAAGAGTAAGTTACAGAGCGTGAATAGTTTTTTAAACATTGTTGAGGAGCTGTGTTGAGATAGTAAAGATGTCTGCGTGCGCATGGTTGCCCATTATACAGGTACAACGTCCTTAGTATTTATCCCTTTTTTACGATCTTGTCAAGAAAAAATCTTTTTACAGAAATCTTCTTCGAAAAGGTTATTTTTATGCTTGACTGGCTGAAGGTGTCGTGTATGCTTTGTATATCGTCAACAGCCATGAACATATTTAAACGATTTAGCCTCTCTTCGTGTTTCGCTCTCTCTCTTCTCGCGCTCGCGAGTACGCAGGTGGGGTGTGATTCATCTTCCAGCGACAGTCAAGCCACCGTTACAGGCGTGTGGTCGATGAGCGCAGCCCAGTTTGCCTCAGGCATGTACGCGTTTAGTATGAAGTCGAATCACGGTCCGGATATCGTGATTGCTCCCGATGCCGGAGGCACGACAGGCAATATCAGAGCTGCGGGGATGAATGTGCCCGTGACTTTTGTCTATACGCCAGATGTTGCTGGAGACGGTGGTGCGGATTTTCCTAGCTCGGCCTCGTTGGAGGTGACGTTCGTTGAGCCAGGTGCACCCTCAATGGAGAGCTTCCTCAAGGCACTCGGCGTGACACTGGCGAAGAATGAGGCAGGCGAGACTGAGACTGTGCCAGCGGGCTCGATGGTGACGTTTTTCTATGCATTCACTCCCTACACCTCGGTGCGCCCAGTTGTGTTCGCACGCCCCAGTGCCGAGTTAGACGAGGTACACGCTAGCTGGCAGGCCTTTGACTCGCTGCCCGTGGAGCAGCAAACAGTGGGCTCATGGATGCTGCTCGATATGCTTCAGACTGACTTCGATATCTTTTCTTCGGCTGGCGAATAATGCTTGAGACTTTAACAGAATAAATACAATGAATTACTATAAAAAAATCTGCACCACGGCTCTCTGCGCGCTGTGCACGCTGATGCCCTCAGCGTCGCTGAGCTCCTGCACCTCAGGTTCAGCTGAGGATGCTGATTCTTTAAACTTCCCAGGAGTTATGACCGTGGCGAACTTTGCTAGCCTTACGAAATCCTTCCAACTCTTTTCGGCAGGCTCACTCTTCATTGTTCCCAAGACTCTGATGACCCCCAAGGATCAGATTACCAATCGCGTGGAGGTCTTTGCTCATCTCGTACCTGAGACCATCGAGGGTGATGGTGACCCAGTGCAGGTTCAGTGCGTCTACTATACCTTTGGCAATGCGACACCCGATGCGCCTCCCACCGGTGGGCTCATGGAGATCACGTTCGCCTCTCCAGCTGGGCAGAATAATGACGGCGTCATTCATGCGCTCGGTTTGCGCGAGGTAGGCGTGGGAAATGCGCTCTCGGGGCTTGTGCTTACCTTCAATTTCCAGGCGAATGAGGTGAATGTGAGCGCCAGCGGCTCTAGTGGTAGCGTTGTGCAGCCAGGGGATGGTGGTACGGGTGAAGACACGAATTACGAAGAAGAGATTTACGGACTCACCTTTGCGGTGCGCGCAAGTAATCTTTAAGGCGACCTAACCCAATTTCTAATTTAGTTTGATATTTATGAAATCTTTTTTTTATTCTCTTAGCCTAGTTGCAATGCTCGCTGCTGCCCCTCTCTATCTTGGCTCCTGTACGTCAAGTGATGATGATTCTAGCGGATCTGGCAGTGGTACAGCTGTAGCAGGTGGCATCACGGCGAGTGAGTTCTCCTCGGGTACGGTCAGCTACAGCATTTATGGAGCCTCGACCTTCACCGTGCGTCCTATCTCCTCATCTGGCAAGGTGGATGCGCTCGCGACAGAAGTCATCGGCGTGGAAGGCGTGCTGGAGATTGATGAATTGCAAATCCCTGTATTCTATGGTTACCGCACGATAGGTGATTTGCAGTCGACGGGTGTGTTGACAGGTATGATCACCATCTCGCTGAACGGTACAGAATACTTGGAAAATAGTGATCTGATGCGAGCCCTCGGTGCTCCCTCCGATGGCTCATTTATGAATGCGACGATCACGGTGAACTACCTCGCTCAGACGGTGGTCGTGGAATCGCGCGTCATGCAGCCTGTTAGTATTGATCCGGATGCTCCAGGTATAGGCGACTTGATCACAGGGGTGACGCAACCGCAGACCTCCTTCCTCGACGGCCTGAGATTCTTCTATTCTGAAATTGATTAGTATTTTACACCTAGTACTCATTGCGATATGTTTATAAAATTATTTTCGCGTCTTGCTCTCTGCACGGTGCTCAGCTCCCTCCCCCTGCTCACCTCTTGCAATAGTGATTCTGGTGAGGAGGAGGCACTCGTCGCTTCTCCTATCTATGTGACCGAGGTGGAGTTCTACGCGGCGCGCTTTCACTTCTCCTTCGTTACCCAGTCAGGCCAGCTCGTTAAGATTACTCCCCAAGGAGGATCTGGCACAGGCGGGCTGATGCCAGGTACGATTTCAGTTGATAACGTCACGGCAAATGTGTCTCTACAATACGACCTAGAAGGGGATTTCCCCCTTTTGGGAGATGTTGCTGATCCTGCCTATGATGCCACTGGTGTTATTACAGTCACGTTTAATGACCTCACGGATACTAGTGTGCGGTTTTTTGAAGCCTTGGGTGTGACCTTCCAAGGCGCAGAGGAAGAGGGCTTCGCTCTGCCTGCCAACTCTGGATTTATGATCAATGTCATCTATCTGAACCCCAGCGGCAGCGAGCAAGTCGCTATGGCACAAGCCACAAACCCCTTGGGAACGCAGCTCGCCAGTTGGCAGTCAGCTCAGGGAGTTGACAACATTAATTTAGCGTTTCGCGTTTGGCTTGAGACTAACTTCCTTCAGGGAGCCTACCGCATTGAGCGCAACTACTAATCCTTTACCCTTTACTAATTAAAATGAAAGTATTTATAAAATTGGCTCTGTTGAGTGCCTTAGCCATCGCGCCGTTGGCGACGCTGAGCTCCTGCTCGGGGTCGGACTCCGACTCTGACTCAGCAGCAAGCACTCAGCGAGTAGTCACCGAGAACGATTTCAGAAATGGTGGGTCAAGCTTCATTGTTTACGGACCAAGCGTTTTTTATGTCGTTCCAACAGGGAGCTACACCTCCGATGGTGAGACAGGCGGTACCATCATGACGACGGGCAATCTTCTTGTCGGCGAATCAGTCATCCCTGTCTATTATGAGTATGAGACACTAGGCGACCCCAATAATCCGAGCAATGGCATCGTAAAAGTGACTCTTGTCGATGCGGCTGGTTATGCAGCCAATTCGGATCTTCTTGGTTGCCTAGCTCTAGTGGATTCGACACGCATCCAAGAGTTGCTGATCAACTTTAGCTTCCTCACGAGTAGCTGTGATGTTGCAGGCACGGGAGTTCAGACGCGTTCTTCCGCCTCCGGTGGTACACAAGATGTGTTCGTGACGATAACGCTCAATGCTAATGATTTCCAAATTTCTGCATCCGACTTCTAACTCCCCTTTCGTGAATAATTTTTTATGAAGAATAAGACTAATTTCTGGAGCAAGCTGCTCCTCCCTGTTGCGATCTTTGGGCTCGCTGCCTGCTCCACATCCGATAGCGATAGCGACACGTCATCGACTCCTTTTGAGGAGGTCGAGTGGCCTACCACATTCTACCCAGCCAACATCACAGGTGAGACAATTCTCCTCATCGGCGATGGTGAAGCTGGCGCTGGGCTCTACCCTGAGACTTACTTTGATTCAGGACCTGGTAGGACGCGCTTTCTCTTTGAGGGTGCACCAGAGGGGGGGACTGTGACTATTGAAGGTCTTCCCGTTCTTGCTCCCGAAGTTCCACCTGAAGTTGCCGATGTCTGGGATCATGATTTTCGCCGTGTTACTCTGGCTTGGACAGCACCTCCTAGTAGTGGTGCGTATCTAGGACCCTTCGATTTGGGCTTCCAGCTCGCCCCTGTCGATGAAGACGGGGTGGTGCGTGATGGTTTCCCCTTGCGCACATACAAATTCTCCAATGTGATTCTGAAGTTCAGCAATGTCACGTCGGATGGCGTCGAGATAACCTATCGCGGTAGCTATCTGGGAGGCACGTTCAGCATGACTGCGGGACCTACCTACGGTGATGGTGTTCTTGATGTCGATGGTCGTGATACTATCTACAATTATGGTTTGATTGGCACGCCCTTCGTCTTTACGACACCAGTGCCTGTCGAGCCCGAGCCAGAACCCGAGCCAGAACCCGAGCCAGAGCCTGCTCCCTGATCGGTACAGCTTTTTGCTAATCCTTTTTTGAGCCCCCCTTTCCACAGAGGAAGAGGGGGCTTTTAATGATAATGCTCGAGGGGCAAAAAGTCTTCTAAAGCACAGAAAGACGCTTGACCTTGTAGTTACAAAAAGTTATACTAGACGCATTATGTCACAGTCACCTATGAGAAAACGCCGCGCCCTCGTCCTGCTCGGCATAGCGACCACCCTTTCAGCGTTCGCTCTCGCGCAAACGGACGCAGGTGATCCCTTCCTTGAGGCTCTCTCAGATGAGGAGGACAAGCAGGAGCAAGCCGCCGCGCAAGCCAAGGATGAGAAGCAAGCTCTGGCGAAGGCGGCCAAGCAGCGAGCCGCGGCCGCGGCGAATGACCCCTATGCCAATATTCCTATCGAGGAGCTGCTCCACCCCACACTGGGAGCTGTACGCCGCGCCGAGAAGTTGCTCGGAGGTGACACAGGTATTCTCTCTCAGGAGATGGCATTTGAGGGCAAGACAATCTCGCGCATCAATGTCCGCTTTCTCACCGCACAGCGAAACGTCCCCACCCAGCGACTCATCAACCAGATTTCGCTCAAGGCAGGCATGCCCTATTCCAGTGTGCGTGCCAACGCTGACCTTGAGCGACTCATCGAGGAGGGACTCATTGCATCTGATGCCCGTATCTCAGTCTATCCCGAGGGCAGCAAGGTGCGCGTCGTTTTCGAAGTCGGCTCGGCGAATCTCGTTGGAGGAGTTGGCTTTGTCGGCAACCGCATGTTTGACCAGGATGATCTGCGTGACGAGATCAAACTGCGCTCAGGTCGCATGGTCAATGACAAAGACATCGCCGCAGCTCGTGAGGCTCTGCTGAAGTACTACCACGAAGCGCGCTACCCCAAGGTGAAGATAGGCTGGGAGGAGCACCGCACAAGCGCACCCCAATACCGAGACATTGTCTTCACCATCAATGAAGGTCCACGTGGTGAAATTGTAGATATCAAGTTCCAAGGCAACAAGCAATTCGACGGCGAGCAGCTGCGGCGGGTTATGAAGACACAGGAGAAGGGCATGCTCTATTTCCTCACCCAATCAGGTAGCTACAGCGAGGCAGGACTCGAGGACGATCTGGATGCGCTCATCAAGCACTACCGCAACTTTGGCTACCTGCGCGCCCAGGTCGCTGATGTGAAGTACTACAATGTCGGAACTCCCGCGCATGAGAAGCTGCGCATGGTCGTCACCATCAACGAGGGACCACGCTACCGCGTGCGCCGCGTCGGCTTCCAAGGCAACCGAGTCTTCAACCACCAGCAACTCGAGCCTGCACTGAGCATGATTGGCGGTGACATCTACTCGCTCAAGAAAGTATCCGATGACATGCGCCTCGTGCGCTCCTACTACGGCTCGAAGGGCTACGCCGATGCCCACGTGCGCCCCGACATCGTCGAGGCAGGCTACGACAAGAAGACAGGCATGTACAATATTGACATCGTCTACAAGGTCGAAGAGGGACGCCCCTATCAGGTCGGACGTGTGAATGTGCGCGGTAATACCAAGACACGCCCCCACGTCATCCTGCGCGAGCTCCCGCTGAAGCCAGGTGCCCCGCTCAACTCTGTCGACCTCGAGACCGCCCGCCGCCGTCTGCGCAACCTCGGCTACTTTGAGAACGTGAGCGTCTCGCAGACCGCCTCCATCACACCGGGCTATCGCGATGTGAACATCAACGTTACGGAGCGCCGCACGGGGGATCTTCGCTTTGGCGTCTCCTTCTCCACTGACTCCAGCGTCGCGCTCTTTGCCACCGTCACGCAGGCGAACTTTGACATACGTGGCTTCACCAACGGCGTTTTCGTCGGCGGTGGTCAGCGCCTGACGCTCTCGGCGAATATCGGCACGGAATACCAGACCGCCTCACTCTTCTTGCTCGAGCCCTGGTTCTTTGACCAGAAGCTCGCCTTTGGCAACGAGATCTATTTTAGCAGCTCGGACTACCTCAGTGACTATTACTCGCAGAAGAACTATGGCTTTGCCACCTCCCTGCGCCGCTCACTGAGCGATGAGGCCTCGGTGAAGCTCGAGTACCGCCTCGAGCGCTACGAGATCGACGCTACGGGTGATGCGCCCTCCTACTTTGTAGAGAATAGTGGAGCATTCAACCGCAGCCATCTGGAGCTCTCTTACAAGTACGACACACGCGATGCGGTCATTCTCCCACGCAAGGGGGGACACATCGAGGCACTCCTCGGCTACAGTGGCCCAGGCAGCACCGTGCAGACCTACAGCGCGGGGCTCACAGGCTCGTACTATTACAATTCCGTCTGGGATTCTATCTTCAGTGTGAAGTTCGGGATGAAGGCTGTCGATACCGTGGATAGCAGCGAGACCGTCCCCCTCTTTGAGGCTTGCCATCTGGGCGGCCCTCATGACCTGCGCGGCTTCCGCTACCGCGACGTAGGCATCGTTGATGAGCTGCGCGCAGGCGATGAGACCATCGGGGGCAATAGCTCTTTCTACGCCCAGTTCGAGGTGACCGTCCCCATCATTGAGACACTGCGTCTCGCCGTTTTTGCTGACGTGGGCTTCGTCCATGCAGGTAGCTTCGACTTCGCGCCTGAGCTCTGGGCGGCAGACGTGGGCATCGGTCTGCGACTCAACCTGCCCATGGGACCGCTCGCCGCCGACTTTGCCATCCCTGTCGCCAGTGACAACGCCATTGACGATGGCGCGCAGTTCCAATTCTACGCGAACTACGCTTATTAGTCTGAGGCTATTTTGAATCATGGCAGCCTCCTTCACCTCAGAGGAGAAGGAGGCTGTCTAGTATTACATGACACGCCCTGTGGATGCCTTTGAGATGTTTTTGATTGCAATCAGGCGACAGCTTGGCTAGAATATGCGGAGATGGATGGCATCTCTGCATGCTGTCGACACGATATTAACACATACAATGCCACGCAAGTTCTATTACAACACGGGAGAGGAAAAGGTAGGTCCCGTCACAGGACAGGATCTCGTCCGATTACTCCAAGAAGGAAGCATCCAGAACGACACCTGGGTACGCCGCGCTGAGTCTGCGACTTGGCGACCACTGGCTAATATTGATCTACGCCAGGAGGAGAAGAAGGAGAAAGTGCGAAGCTTTTGGAGCAAGATCTGGGAGAGTCTCTCCCCCGCGGCCATCATTGGTATTATCTGCTTTCTCGCCTTTATCATCGCTATGCTCTTCTTGATTGGGAGTATCGTGGTGAAGTTCTTCCCCTTCTTCCTCGCGATGGCCGCCGTTTGGTTCCTCTATCGCGCGGTGAAGTGAGGCGAGGTGCGCTTTTTTGCTTGCGACCACAGAATAATGTGGTAGAGTTAGCATTATGATTTTACAAAGACACACACGAAAGCTGGGCTTCACCCTCGTTGAGCTCATCGTTGTCATCGCGATCCTTGGTATCTTGGCTGCCGTCTCTATGCCCTTTATCTTTAGCCGTATGGCAAAGGCTGACCTCGCATCCTGCACCGAGCAGATCAAGCAGATCTCGCTCATCGGGCAGAAATACAGTCAGGATATGGCGCATCGCAATATGCTACCCGCCAGCGGCATGGATGACAACGAAGACACAGAAAATATTGACGAATCTGAGGCATGGTGGTTGAGCATCGCTCCCCGCATGAAGGACGTCGTGCTACCCAAAAAGCTAGGTGACAAGATGAAGGTATCAGAGATCTTCCATTGTCCAGGAGACAAGCGCGTCGATATCGGTGAAGGCGGCAGCTTCCTCGCTGATGAGAAGACCGTTTCCTACGTCTCATGGTCGGATGGGAGCGTCGATAGCTCAAATCCTGATTCTGGTATCCGTATGAACAAGCAACGCCTCAGCGAGTTGCCCTGGATCTCCGATGGTGTCCCAGTCAAGGGGCGCAGCGTCACGAGCAAGAAAGCCTTTGAGCAGATGGTTCTCCCTGCCTTGGAGCGCCATGACTTCAGCATCGCTGTCGCCTACGCTGACGGCCGTATCGCCTCCGTCAAGCTTGATCCTGAGGGAGAGACACTCGATCAGATGTATAAGAAAGTAGCCCCTTGGCTCGTAGAAAACCCCGTCGAGGGAGCAGAAGCTGGTTCTCGTCGCAGCCGCAGCTCACGCCGATGAGTCGTCCCCTCACCACAGCAATACATCCCGAATGTGCCCCCATCCTCGGAGAGGGGCGCATCGTCGTCTTGGGGCTCAGCGGTGGGCGTGACTCCATCGCGCTACTCCACCTCCTACGCACTGCAGGCTGCGCGGTTTATGCGATGCATCTGCACCACGGCTACCGTGGAGCCGCCGCTGATGCTGATGCTCAATTTTGTCAGGATATCTGCGAGCAATGGGGGGTGCATCTTACGTTACTGCATGAGGACGTGCCGACACTCGCGCAGCAGGCGGGTATCTCTTTTGAGCAGATGGGGCGCAAGCTGCGCCGAGCGCATCTCGGCACACTCGCCTGCGTGCTGGAGGAGAAATACCTCCTAGAGGAGCTCCCCCCCATCGTGCTTGCGCACCACGCCGACGATCAGGCCGAGACCGTGATCTTTAACGTCTGCCGTGGTGCCTCGGGACTGCGCGGTATGCATGCCTATAGACAGCAGGAGATTTTTACCTACCTGCGCCCCTTGCTTCACTGGAGGCGCGAGGAGATCACACAGTACCTCACCGAGCGCCAGATCCCATGGCGTGATGACGAGACCAACGCCGCGCTTAACGTCACGCGCAATGCCCTGCGCCATCAGGCCATACCGTTACTCACCCAGATCATGGGACGCGACATCGTGCCCATCCTCTCGCGCGGAGCGCGCGTGCAGCAGGACAGCGCGCAGGCACTCGATGAGGCACTCACGCTACTCCCCAGCCACGACCCACAGGGGCGACTCTATCTCCCCTTTATCCAGCGCCAGGCAGTCCCCTTGCAGCGCGCCATTCTCTTTCACTACATGAGAGAGAGGAAGGTATCTGAGCTTAGTGAGCGCGTCATTGACGAGGCCATGGAGCTGCTCTCGGGTGAGCGCCATGTTGTCAATCTCGCGCGCGGGCGCTACCTGCGCCGCCGCCAGCGACGCATCTTTATAGACGACGACGCGGCGGACTTTTGATCTTGCCGCGCCGGAGCGAGTAGGGGAGTCGTTAGTTTTGTCGCTTGTATTGGCGTGCGATCTATGTTAGTGTGGTAAGCCACGCTCGCGTAGATCGCGTTTTAGTATATGAAAAACATCTTCCTTTTACTCTCATGCTCGCTTGGTAGCCTCGCTGCCCAAGACACCGCTCCTCAGCTCCTCAAGCAAGTGCCGCCCACCGATGCAGGGCGTGGGCTCGTTCGCGTCGGCCCTAAGGAAATACGCCATTACGGCGGTCACGTGAAGCAGGGCGAGACCCTGCCCTACATCGTCTCCAAGGACAATGGCAAGACATGGAGCTCGAAGAGTGCCAACGACAATTTCCCGAAGAAATGGGGCGGCATTGCCAAAGAAGCCGCGGCCATCGTCTACCTGCCCAAGAACAAGAAGTACATGATGATCCAGCCCATCAACGGCTTCGTCTTCATGGGAGATAGCATTGATGGCGCGTGGTACGCCTCGGCGGCCGATGGCGGCGATTTCATCCAAGCGGCGGAATGGAAAAAAGACCACAGCAAGCTCTACAACATCCCCAAGGGCTGGATCTTCCGCAACCCGCTGGAGCTGAGCGATGGCAGCATCATCGTCCCCATGCACAACTCGGGCAGCGGTACGAAATTTATTATTAGTAAGGACGGCGGCAAGAGCTGGAAAATTTCTAAGGATCAGATTCATGTCCCCGCCTTCCAAGAAAAAGGCATCGACCTTGCGGGACGTTGGCGCAATGCGGGCGTGGAATGCACGGTTGTCGAGCTCAAGAATGGGCAGCTCTACGCCCTCGTGCGCTGTGATGCGAACATGAGCTATGAATCCTATTCCAAGGATGGCGGCAATACATGGAGCAAGGCTGAGCCCTCGCGCTTCTATGGCTCGCTTGTCATGACCACGCTTGGGCGACTCAAGAATGGGAAGCTGATTTGCCTCTGGACGAATACAGCCCCTATGCCCGAGCTGCCGCATAAGAACGGCACGCGCTGGGAAGATGTGTTTACTGGCCGTGGCTCGCTGCACGTCGCGCTCTCGGATGATGAGGGCAAGACATGGTACGGCGCGCGCGAGGTCATCCTTGACCCGCTGCGTGACACGGGGGACTTTGCGACGAAAGGCGGCGACCATGACCGCAGCTGCCATCAGTCGGAGTTTGTCGAGCTGGATGACAAGCGTATCCTTGTGACATCGGGGCAGCATCCGAAGCACACGAAGATGACTGTGATCCATCAGGACTGGATTGCGGAGAAAACGCGCGCCACGGATTTTGCGAAGGACGGGCTGCGTGACGTGAGCAGCTATGCCTTTATCCCGAAGATCCATCGCATCCAGTACAACCGCAAGCCTGGGGCGGAGCTGGTGAAGCTGCCCAAGGGGAAGATGAAGACGGGGGCGAAATTTGGTATACTCAACGACGCTCAGCTTGTGAATGCGGGGGCGGGAGCGGACTACCGTCGTAGTGGCGTCACGTGGAATTTCCCCGTAGCGCATGCGGGGGATGTCGCGTTCAACCTACGCTTTCCGCAGGGGAGCAATGGGTGCTATGTCTCGCTGACGGATCGACTCTTTAACCCTGGGGATGTGAGCACACCGGAGCGTGCCGTGTTCTCGATGAAGCTGGCACCGGGGCAGAAAATAGGCTCGGGGACGCTGAAGGCGGATGTGACGTATAGCTTTAGACTGAGCTTTAAGGGGAAGACCTGTAGTGTCTATATCAATGATAGCAAGAAAGCAGTCACGACACTGAAGGCGAAGAACACGGAGAAAGTGGGGGTGAGCTACCTGCACTTTGTCGCGGCGGAGGACAAGGCGGTTGAGAGTGGGGAGGCGGGTGAGTCTGGAAGCAAGTTCTATCAGTTTAAGAAAGATGGCAAGACGGAGGAGAAGAGCACCATTGTGGGTGACTTCAAGATGAGGAAGCGCGATTAAGGATAACGCGC
>CAYJLP010000009.1:0-31305 GCA_964371115.1 uncultured Akkermansia sp.
GATGATCGCATCCTGTGCCGAGGCGACATCGTATGTGACGCGGCGGAAGCTGATGATATTCTGATCCGTGTCGTAGATGACGTAGCAGGCGCGGGGGTCGCCGTCGCGTGGTTGTCCGACAGAGCCAACGTTGATGAAGTACTTCAGCCCTTGGATGGGGGAGAAGCTCGCTTCTCCGTCTTCCTTGAGGCGGGCGAGTGTCTCCGTATCCTCGTGCGCTCCTGACTGGTCATGGTAGAAAATCTTGGGCGCATGGGTGTGCCCGTGGAAGCAGACGGGGGAGAACTGCTTGGAAAAGTTCGTCGCGGCATCGCTCTCGTTGAGGATGTAGTTCCACTTCTGCGGCTGATCTGAGGAGGCGTGCACGATGGCAAACTGGGAGCGGATGAAGCTCTTGTAGGGCAGCTTGATGAGCCAAGTGAGCTGATCCTCCGTGAGGCGTGAGCGCGTCCACTGCATGGCCTGCGCGGCCATGGGGTTCATATTGAGATGAGTCTCGCGGACGACCTCTTCATCATGATTCCCCTTGACGACGGGGCAATTGAGGCTGCGGATGTAGTCGATGCATTCGGCTGGGTAGGCGTTGTAGCCAACAATGTCGCCGAGACAGGCTACATCTGTGCATTGCTGCTGTTGGACATCGCCGATGACAGCCGCGAGCGCATGCATGTTTGCATGGATATCGCTGATGATTGCTGTTCTGGGCATAAAATAGGCAATGCTGATTCCGTAGGAAAAAAGTAATAGGGCCGGCGGGTATCGAACCCGCGACCAAGGGATTATGAGTCCCCTGCTCTGACCGCTGAGCTACAGCCCCGCGCAATTGTATTATTTTTCCCTATCAAAAGCAAGCAAAAAAAGCATCTTTGCCGCTTTTTCTAAGCTCAGGCGACAAGAAAGCGAGTAGGGGCACGATATCCTACTCGCTTGAATTGATCATGTATGATCAGATACTATTAGACGCGGTTGCGACGGCGGCGCGCAAGTAGTCCTGCAAGGGCGAGCAGACTGAGGCTCGCAGTGCTGGGCTCGGGGATGATGTCATCTCCACCAAAGTCGACCGAGGTCGTGTTGATGGTGAGACCTGCTGCTGATAAGCCACCACCGACGACGTTACCGTTACCTGTGAGCATGTGGAAGCCATGAGCTCCGTTCAGGGTGGATATGAGGTCGACCTCGATCACATTGCCGCTGGCATCGTGGAAGAGGACATCGTAGCTGGTGCCAATATCAATGGTGACATTGTTGAAGGTGAAGCTGGCGATCGTGGTATCTGTCAGCACGGGGCTCACTCCATCCATATGCCACGGATCAGTCAGATCTGTTGTCGTCGTCATCACGCTGGTGCTCGTGATGCTTTGACCATCGACGACGAAGGAGACGTAGGCAACGTTCTTAAAGCTGTCCGAAGACATTCCTGCTACGTCTATAGAAGTGAGATTGAGCTGCTTGCCGTTTTCGAACTCTTCAATGGGCTCGTGGACTGGGAATTTGCCATCGAGAGTCGTTGCTGTGGTGAGACTGCCACTATCATCCCGTGGAGTGGGGTTATAGAGGTGGTCGGCAATGATGTCAAAGGAGAAGCCTGTGTAGCTTCCAACTCCAATACCGGTTGCCGTGGCGCCTGTCTGGTTCCAATCGAGGAGTCCGTTTTGCGTTGTGTACTTGGCATCGATCGCTTGCACATCGGCAACGCTACCTGATGCCAGCACTGCTGTCATGAGTATACTAGTTTTCATAAGGGGGGTGAATTAGATGAATTCGAGCACAATCTACCAAAACTCTAAGAATACGTCAAGAGTAAATTCGGTTTATTTTATAGGAAATGGTTGATATGTAAAATTATATTTACGCTAATTCGCTTATGTTGAGTCTATATGGGTGTAATCTCTATAAGCTTAATAAATCGTGAAATAATGAATGTGTGTAATTGATGGTTTTACATTAATAAATGATATGGATATTATTATTTATAATTATTGTGATGCGTATTTCAATAATTATATTACAAGTGATTATTTGTGCGAGCTTCTGTATCCTTTCTGGAAGTTTCGTTGCTGGGAGTTTTTTGAGTAGCTAAAAGTTTCTTGTTTTCCTTGTGGTCTCTTTTATAGTTGATAGAGATCGCGCGATGGTAAATAGTTATTATGGTATTTTCTTATTGATGTAAAGCTGTTATCTATTTTGTAGTTTGCGAATTGGCGGACGTAGGGTCGATGCTTTCGTTGCTTTCCTTAGCTGAGTTGATAAGAACTTGTCCAAGTATTGCGATTCGCGCCTTCTGTTGCGCCATTAGGGGATCTTGCAAAATTAGCAGCTTCGGATTTTGCTGGTAGTTTGGATGAGAATTTGCGGCGTTTGGGCGCGCATAGCGAGCTATGTAAGCCTAAAAAGCCGCGAATGCTCGCAAAAATGCTGCAAAAGACGTGCTGTGTCGCTCATTTTCGAAATCTACAATTTCTCAGAACTAATTTTGCAAGCTTACCTTTAGGGCATGTAAAAAGCCTCCCTCAATGAAGAGGGAGGCTTTTGAAGTGAGTGTGTAAATCAGAGGGCGATTTACTTAAGGATCATCTTGAAGTCGACGACAACGGCTCTGTCCTTCGTGACGAGCACGGGGTTGCCGTCGATGGCGGTGATCTCGGGGATGTCGATGACGAGCTGCTGTACCTTCGCCAGTGTGTCGGCAAGCGCACCTGTGGCCTTAGGCTCTTCGCCGCGCACGCCGTTGAGGATGGTGCCTACCTTCGTTTCAGAGATCATGGCCTCAAAGTCGTTGGCGGGCAGGATGCGCATGGTGGTGTCGCGCTGCACCTCGGTGTAGACGCCACCCGTGCCAAAGACGAGGACGCGGCCGAAGTTCTCATCGCTGTTCACGCCCACGATGGTTTCTGTAGCTCCCGTGATCATCTCTTGGATGAGGACGGAGGCACCCTTGAGCTCGAACTTGCTGATGGAGTCCCAGAGCTGTACCCATGCCTTGTTGAAGTTGAGCTCATCGCTGATGTTGAGGTAGATGCCCTTCATCTCCGTCTTGTGGAGTGCGTCAGGGGCGGAGAGCTTGAGCACGACGGGGCGGGGGAAGATATTCTTGCAGAACTCGAGGGCGGCATCCTTCTCGACGAAGTTGCCCGACTTCGGGTAGTCGATGCCGTAGTGGTCCATGAGTGCTGTGACGGTCTCCTGTGGCAGGGAGGAGAGACCTGCGTCGCGAGCCGAGCTGATCGCTGTCTTGATCTCGGCGGGGACGGCTTGGGGCTCGCAGGCGACGCTCTCGACACCGCGGTACTTCATCTGCTCTTTGAGCAGACCGAGGGTGCGGATGCCGTCGACGGGGTATTCGTAGTTGATGATCTTCGCCTCGGCGAGTACCTTGCGCGCTTCGGTGACGGAGGCGTCGCCGAGGAAGGAGCAGAAGATGTTCACGCGGGGGAATTCCTTCGCGAGCTTGATGACGGCTTGTGCCGTGCCCATGCTGTCGGTGACGCGCTGAGGGGTGAGCAGGACGAGGATGTTCTTGTACTCGCCGCATTCGCAGAGGATGCGCAGCGCGTGTTCATAGCGGTCGGCACCTGCGTCGCCGACGACGTCGATGGGGTTGCCCAGAGCGGCCTCAGCCGTGAGGACGGCGCGCAGCTTGGAGATGGTGACCTCACTGGGGCGTGCCAGATCGAGGTCGGCTTCTTCGCAGAGATCAGAGGTGAGGACACCGACGCCGCCCGCATTGGTAAGCACGGCGAGCTGGCCATCGAACTCCATGTGGCTCGCGTACTGAAGCACCTCAAGCAGACCGAAGAGCTCACGGTCGTTGTAGGCTTGGATGGCTCCCGCGGACTTCAGCGCGATTTCTAGCACGCGATAGTTGGGGGCGAGAGAGCCTGTGTGGGAGAGCGATGCGGCCTGGGCCTTTTGGCTGCGACCAGGCTCCATGATCACGCAGGGCTTGGTCTTGGTGACTTCCTTGAGCGTGGAGAGGAATTTCTTGCCATTCTTGAGCGATTCGAGATAGAAGACGAAGGCGTTCGTGTTGGGGTCATCCTTGAGGGCTTCGAGTAGACCGTCTTCACCGAGGGCGGCTTTGTTGCCGATGGAGATGAAGTGGGAGAAGCCGATGTTCTTGCCTCCTGCCCAGTCCATCATGGCGGAGCAGTACGCGCCGGACTGAGAGACAAAGGCAACGTTGCCACGCAGGGGGAAGCGATCGGCGAAGGTGGCGTTGAGCTTGTCAAAGGTGGAGATGTGACCCATGCAGTTGGGACCCAGTAGGTTGATGCCGTTATCAATACATTTTTGCGCGATGGTGGCTTCGAGTTGCTTTTCTCCTACCTCGGCAAAGCCTGCGGTGATGATGGAGATGTTGCGAATGCCGCGCTCGATGCACTGATCAATGACAGCCTCGGTGAAGCGTGCGGGCACGAGGACGATGACGAGGTCGACAACGGTGGGGAGTGAGGCGATGCTCTCATAGCAGGGCATGCCGTAGACGCTCTCGCCTGCGAGCTTGGGGTTGACCCCGTAGAGGACACCAGGGAATCCCGCTTCAATGATATTGTTAAAGACGACGGCGCCGAGTTTGTTAGGGTTATTGGAGACACCTACAACGGCAATACTCTTCGGGCTGAAGAAGGATTCGAGTGACATGGTTTACGTTGTTTTTGTAGATTAAAAAATCTTCAAGTTGAATTGAGTGAAGTCTATCACTTGGGAGACGCTCTGGCAAGCAAGATTCTCGGAAAAGGTATTTTTTTTGATACTTTATTTTTCTGCCCCGTGGTTTCCCTATTAGCGTAATGGTAAATCCTCGAGAAAGGTCTCACAGGGCTGTATTACTTCGAGCCAATTGTTGAGGATTTCCACGGCGGCGGCTTGGTCGATGATGGGTTTGAATTGGCGCGCTTTTTTCCCCGCTGCGTGGAGCTTTTCTTGCGCTCGGTGCGTCGTGAGGAACTCGTCGACGTAGTGCAGTGGTAGCGTGGGAAAGTGCGCATTTAACTGAGTGCCAAAAGCGCGCACCTTTTCACAAGCACTTCCTTCACTGCCATCGAGGCGTAGGGGGAGCCCGAGAACGAGCGTCTGGATGCCGCGCTCGGTGATGAGGCTCGCGATGCGGTCCAGGGGATCAGTGGTGGCGAGCGTGATGCTTTCAACAGGGTGGGCGAGGATGCCGACGGGGTCGGTGGCGGCGATGCCAATACGTGCTTGTCCAAAGTCGATGCCAAGGGCGGGATGCATGAGGGGAAGGGGAAGGGGAGTAACTGGGGATACAGAGAGAGCCCACGGCTGAGGTGGGCTCTGCGAGGAGAGGGTGAGGTTTACTTATGTATATTCACTGGGGAGTTGATCGACGATCTTTTTGATGTCATCAGCGCGGTCCTTGCGGGCGACGAGGATGGAGTCGCCTGTGTCCACAACGATGAGGTCATCAACGCCGAGTAGGGCGATGCGCTTGTTCTGCGTCGAGAAGACGATGTTGCCCCCAGCATCAATGCTGCTCAGAGCCGTGTTGGCGGCGTTGGCTGCTTCGTCCTGTGGGAGGTACTTGGAGAGCGAGATCCAGGATCCGACGTCGTCCCAGTCAAAGTTCGCCTCAAAGTTGAGCACGCGTGGGGCTTTCTCCATGAGGGCAAAGTCGATGGAGATGGGCGTGAGGGAGGGGAACTGCTGCTCGATGAAGAGGGTGGTGTCCTCCGTGGCGATGAAACGGTCGATGAAGTCGGCGAGCTCGGGCGTGTGGGTCTCTAGCTGCGTGCGCACATGCGCGACGCTCCAGATGAAGATGCCCGCATTCCATGTGAAGCTGCCTGAGGCAAGGTACTGCTCGGCGAGCTCGGGCTTGGGCTTTTCGCAGAATCGGACGACCTCGTGGCAGTTGTACTGCAGCGTGGTATCCTGGAGCTTCTCGGCGCGCTCAATGTAGCCGTAGCTGGGGCAGGCCCAGGTGGGCTTGATGCCGATGGTGATGAGTGCTTTTTCGCGATCGGCGAGGCAGAGTGCCTCATCAGCGAGGCTTTGGAAGGCGGTGTCGTTGAGGATGAGCGAGTCGCTGGGCACAATGATCATGCTCGCCTGCGGATCGCGGCGGGCGATGAGCGCGATGCCGAGTGCCACGGCGGGGGCGGTGTCACGGCGTGCGGGCTCAGCGATGATGTTCTCCTGTGGGATACTCGCGGCCTGCTGACGCACCTCGTCGAGCTGCACAGCATTGGTGAGGATGATGATGCGCTCGGGGGGGATGATGCCGCTGAGGCGGCTGATGGCCTGCGAGAGCATGCTGCCCTTGCCGTCAAAGTCGAGCAGCTGCTTGGGCTTGTTGTTGCGCGAGAGCGGCCAGACGCGGGGGCCGCGGCCGCCCGCGAGGAGGCGGGCGTCGGGCGGGTTCATATGCTTATCAGTTGGGTGCGGGGGGGGGGGCGAAACAACAACGCCCGCCCTAGGGGGCAGGCGTCGAGTGGGGAAAAATGATCTCTCTTAGTATTGACGTGGTGCGGGGTTGCGGTGCCAGCTGAGTACCCCCTTGGCGACGGCGTAGAGGTAGGCGATGAAGAGCACGCCGAGGAAGACCATCATGGAGATGAAGGCGTCGGGGTTGTGCATCACCACGGACTTGAACTGCACGGCCCAAGGGTAGAGGAAGACGACCTCTAAGTCAAAGATGAGGAAGAGGATGGCCACCAAGTAGAACTTGATGGAGAAGTAGGCGGGTGAGCCAGCGCCCTCGGGGAGGACACCGCATTCGTAGGGGATCTGAGCCGCAGCACGCGAGCGCACACGGCGACCAAATACCATGCTCAGGATGATGATCATGCCAGCAAAGCCAAAGCCTGCGACTACCTGAATGAGGGCGGAAAAGTATTCTTGGAGCATAACGTGGAGGTGAGGCTTTTATAGCAAGCTGGCGCAGACTTGTCAAGGTCAAATCATCAGCGGGAGCTCGTCGAGCTCATCATTCTGCGACCAGATCCCCTGCTTGACCATGAAATCATACCAGAGGTGGCTCATCTGCTCAAAGTGTAGCGGGTTGACGTGAAAGTTCATCAGCGTGTGATCCACGCGCGCGGCGAGGTAGTACTCGACGGCATTGCCCATATCCTCCCACTCACTGCAGAACCATTCGCTCGCCTCGACATCCTGGAGAGGATCGCGATCGCCGTGGGCGCAGAAGAGGGCGGGGAGGTGCTTGCGCAGTTTCTTTGCGGGGTTGTAGCGGTGAGGGTGGCGTGTCTCAAAGGAGATATTGAGCATCTGTGCCTCGGGGGATTCAGAGTCGACGATGCCGCGGAAGATGGCGATGGCCGCGGGCATGACGGGGAGTGTCACGGGCTTGCGCCACAGGTACCATTTCTGCTGCTTCATGCGGGGCATGCCAACATGCAGAGCCATGAGAGCACCTGCGTCCGCACCCGCGAGAGTGATCTTGTCAATGGCGATGTGGAGACCCTCGGCGTTGTTGCGTAGCCAAGCCCAAAATTCCTTGCCTTCGCTGAGGATTTCCTCGCCTCGCAGGTCGTAGTGCTCGCGCGTCCTGTACTCGGGAATGAGGAAGGTGATGCCGCGCTTGGCAAAGAAGAGTGCCCAAGGGATGACCTCCTCCATGTAGGTGCGCATCCACATGCCGCCGTGAAAGAAGCCGATGCAGGGCGCGGGCTCTATGCTCTTTTGCTCGGGCTCGTAGATGTGGACGCGCAGCTGGATGCCGTCGCTGAACTGCTTCCAGACGATGCTGCGGCTCGACTGCATGTCATCGCTGTTGCGCGTAGGTGGGGGGGTGGGTGAGGGGAGCATGACGTAGGAGAAAAGGGGCTGAGGAGAGAGGGGTCTAGTATGCAATGTTCTTGACAGAAAATCAAGTCTGATGTAGATTATTCTGCATAATGAATGCTGGTTTAATCTCTCCTCTGATGGGGCTGTCGTGTACTCTGTGCACGCTGCCTACACTCTTGGCTGCTCCTGCTACGAACTCTATCACTTCTAGCCCCGCGCTCGCGGCCGCCGAGACCTCGCCAGCTGCCCATGCGGGGGGGCTGAGCTACCCTCATCAGGATAGAGCGCGCGAGATGGGTGAGAGTCTCTACAATACATGGCGTCTGAGTATGTCGCGCCGAGATGAGCAGGGCTGGCAGTCGGTGACGCCGCGCTCGCGTCAGATGCGCGTGCGTAATCTGGTGCGCTCGATGCACGGCACGATGGCGAAGGATTTCTTTGGCGATGAGGCAAAGCAGCTGCCTATGCTTGAGAACTTCCGCTTCATCGGCGCAATCGCAGGAGCAGGACGCCGCACGATGAATCTCGTCTACCTCGGCCGCCTGCAGGTGGCGCAAAACAAGAGCCAAGCCGTCGCCTATGTGCTCTACCTCGTCGATGAATCGGGCAAGGGGCGCTGGACATTTGACCAGAGTCGTTTTATCTCGCTGGAGCACACGCCGAAGTACGCCGCGCGATTGAGCAAGAAGGATGTGACGCTGCTGCGTGACGTCGAGCTCTTTCACCCCTATCCCTCTGTGCCTGCGATACCCCAGCCCGTCGGGGCTCCTGAGCTGCTGGGCAAAATCTTTGTCGATAGCCCTGGGCGCAAAGTAGACATCAAGATCAATGGTGTCTCTCCCCATGAGTTCTACGATGAGCGCCGAGCCGATGTCATCCTCGGCGGTCTCAAGAAGGGGAAGAATACGGTGAGCTACACGATCTCGAATGTCGCGGGTGCTCCGCGCAGCAGTTTTGCGATCGGGCTCTTCGTCATGCCGACCGTAGCAGGGCATCAGCCCAGCGTCGTCTTTGAGCATATTTTGGATGCCAAGATGAAGGCGCAGGGGGGGAGCTTCACCTTCTATGTAGGCAACTCCTTGCTCGCGCCGATGAACCCTGATTACAAAGGACCACGCGCCGCTCCCTTCCGTCCTGTCCCGCTCAAGAAGAAAAAATAAGCAGATCGTATCTCTCTGATTATCTGAGTAAAAAACGCACGCATGCTGGAGGTCAGCATGCGCGCGTTGTTGTTG
Organism: uncultured Akkermansia sp.; assembly: GCA_964371115.1. Lineage (GTDB taxonomy): Bacteria > Verrucomicrobiota > Verrucomicrobiia > Verrucomicrobiales > Akkermansiaceae > Akkermansia. The sequence goes on from CAYJLP010000009.1 coordinate 8,997, forward strand.
AGCTGTAGGAAATACTACCTGTTGAAGGGGTAGTCATCGCCATCGCCAAAGCAGATGCCGACTTCCTTTGCCTCAAGGATGATCTGGCTGTCCTTGTCTACGAGCTGCAGGGAGCTGACGGCTTCCTCAATGGGCATGGAGACCATCTTTGTGCGCTGGAGGGCGACGGTGTAGCCGAAGCGCCCGCGCTCAATGAGGTTGATCGCCTTCGTCCCGCAGCGTACGCCGAGCACGCGGTCGAAGGGGATGGGCGAGCCGCCGCGCTGGGTGTGACCGAGTACGCAGTAGCGTGTCTCAATGCCTGTGATTGTCTCGAGCTTTTTGGAGAGGAATGAGCCGATGCCGCCGAGGCGCACCTCGCCCTTCGTCTCTTCATCCAGCGTGAGGAGTTGACCGCCGAGCTTGGCGCCCTCGCTCACCACGACGATGATCTCGCGCTGACCGAGAGCTTTGAGGAGCTCGATTTTGCGGACGACGGCTTCGAGTTTGAACTCGATCTCAGGCAGAAGAATGACGTCTGCACCACCTGCCATGCCACCGTAGAGGGCGATCCAGCCCGCGTGACGCCCCATGACCTCGACGACCATCATGCGCTGGTGCGCCTGTGCTGTCGTGCGGAGGCGATCGAGGTTGCGGCTGACGACGTCGACCGCCGTCATGAAGCCGAAGGTGTAGTCCGTAGCACTCAGGTCATTGTCAATAGTCTTAGGAACCCCCACGATGGGCAGCCCGATGGAGCGCAGCTCAAGTCCGATGGTCTGGGAGCCGTCACCACCGATGACGATGAGAGCTTCGAGCTTGAGTCGCTCGACGGTGGCCTTGGTGGCTTCGAGTACCTCGGAGGCGATTTCGGCGCGACCTCCTATGCCTGTCTTGACGGTGAAGTTGCCCTTGTTCACCGTCCCGAGGATGGTGCCGCCCTCGGAGCGGATATTGAGGCAGCGCTGGGGGGTGAGGATTTCGAAGCGTTCTTCTTCCGCCGTGGAGAGCAGTCCTTCAAAGCCGTCTTTGAAGCCATAGACTCTCCAGCCCTTGGCTGAGGCGGCACCGACGGCACCCTCGATCACGGCATTGAGTCCAGGGCAGTCTCCGCCCGCATTGAGTATTCCTATATTCATATCTGAGTTATCTTGGTAGACGCAGGAAGCGCGTTGTATCTTGAGGTGCCTGAGCACCGAGTGAGCTTTGGTATTCGACCCATGACTGCCATTCCTTCCATCCATCATTGAGGAAGCGGCTCGCCATGGAGTAGCGACCCTCGCGTGTGGCGCCGAGGATGACGACGCTCATGCGGCGGGGGAGGGTTTGCACCGTGCCCTCGGGCCCCAAGGGGAGCTTGATGGAGGGGCGGCGCGCGGTGGCGATCAGGCAGCCGCCCGCCTTGACGGAGAGCGCGGCTTTGATCCCATCGACGTCACTGCGCTGACCGAGTAGTTTGTTGGAGTTGACAGCCGTGACGCTGCGTGTGCCGTAGGGCGAGCGGATGGTGCAGACGTTCTGCCTCTGCGTGGCCATCAGCTGGAAGGAGGGCTTTTGATGCGCGTACATGGAGAGCAGCGCGAGGTCGCGTGCCGTCGAGTAGGAGCTAGCCGCCCCATGGACGTCCATGAAGTTCGTCTGAGTCATCCCCAGATTGCTCGCGAGTCTGTTCATCTGGGCGAGGAAGGCTTGCTTGGGCTGGCTGTGATTGAGCTGGTAGCCACAGGCATAGGCGAGGGCGATGGCACTACCCGAGTCCTCCCAGAGGAGAGTGGAGTAGAGCGCGTCACGGATGGTGATCTGATCACCTGGCTTGAGCTTGAGCAGATTGGTCTGCGGCCACTGCGTGACCTCCTGGGGGATGTTGATGAGCTGGTCGGCAGGGATATTCTTGCTGGCGATCCAGTCAAAGACGACGGCGGCCGTCGCGACATTGGTGAGCATGCCTATAGGTCGGCGGGCGACGGAGTTGGCTGAGTAGATGATGCGTCCCGAGTTGTTTTCGACGGCGACATAGCTGACCTGATTGGTGGGGGCAGGTGGCATGAATTCGTCGACAAGTTGGCAGCTGCTCAGAGTGAGTCCGCAGAGTAGTCCGGTACCGATGTGTGTATAGTAGTTGTTCACGTGTGTTGTAGTGTCGTTAGATGAGTGTTGGATAAAAATATGGTGGCGCTCGGGACGCTCGTGTGTGGGGTGGGCTTGTTGTAGCGGATTATTCGTCCTCGCCGCAGCAGCAGTTGCTCTCTTCGGGGCAGGAGGGGAGGGGCTCGATTAGGTGGAGCTCACCGGGCATGCGGTCGCCAAAGATGATGCCCAGATCGCGAGCCGTGCGCACAATGTGACTCTTGGGGTCGACGAGACGGTAGTCCACGATAGATTCGTCGAGATCGATGGTTTCTACTGTGAGCCCATTGAGAATGAGTGATTTACTGAATTGTTCATTCTCAATGAGTTTGACCGCCTCGACGCCGAATCGCAGACCGAGGATGCGGTCAAAGGCGCAGGGCGCGCCCCCACGCTGGGTGTGACCGAGCACGCAGTAGCGCGTCTCGATGCCTGTCATCTTCTCGAGGCGGCGCGAGAGCGCGTTGCCGATGCCGCCGAGGCGCACCTTGCCATGCTCCGTGGAGGGGACGGTGACGTACTCGCCGTCGAGCTTCGCGCCCTCGGAGACGATGACGATGATCTCGCGCTGGCCGCTAGCCTTGCGCTGCTTGATGCCAGCGACGACCTTGTCGAGGTCGAAGTCGATCTCGGGGATGAGCACGACGTCGGCGGAGCTGGAGATGCCGCTATGCAGCGCGATCCAGCCTGTGAGATCTCCCATGACCTCGACGACCATCATGCGCTGGTGGGCGCGTGCTGTGGTGCGTATCTTGTCGATGGACTCACTGACGACCTCGACAGCACTCTTGAAGCCGATGATGTAGTCGGAGCTCGGGCAGACGTCGTTGTTGATGGTCTTGGGGATGGTGATGACGGGCAGCCCCTCCTCGGCAAAGAGCTTTGCCGTGAGGGCGGAGCCACCGCCGCCGATGACGATGAGTGCCTCGAGTCCTAGTGCGGTGATGGTCTTCTTGGCCTTCGCCATGACCTCGGGATCCATGGAGTAGCGGCCGAGCTTGTTGCGCGAGGTTTTGAAGCTACCTTTGTTCGTCGTGCCGAGGAGGGTGCCGCCCAGTGAGCGGATTTTGTGCACCTTGGTCGGGTTGAGCACTTCGTAGCGACCGATTCCCGCTGTAGGAAGCAGGCCTTCGAACCCATCGTGGAAGCCCACGACACGCCAGCCGCGCTTGTAGGCGGCCATGACGAAGCCTTCGACGACTGCATTGATGCCAGGGCAGTCGCCGCCAGAGTTGAGGATACCGATAATCATGAGATGAAATTATTATTTGCTAAGGGGGGCGCAGGGGATAGCACCCATGATTTGGGCGCAGAGGAAGAGGGCGCGTGGGTGATGGAAGAAGGACTTCCAGAGACTGCCCTTGAGTGTATTGGCTGGGCTGCCATCGCGGTTGCAGTAGCCGTACCACTCGCCATGCTTCTTGTCTTGGAGGTGGTTAAAGGACCAGTCGCGGATGTGCTCATGCCAGAGCTTGTACTTGTCCGCTCCTGTGAGTTTCCACGCGAGGGCGGTGCCGATGAGGGCTTCGTCGTGTGGCCACCAGAACTTCATATTGTGCCAGTACTCCTGCACGGGCTTGCCGTAGACGTCGGTGAAGTAGAGCAGTCCGCCAAACTCGGTGTCCCAGCCACGATCCAGCGACCAGTCGATCATCTGACAGCCCATCTCGATGAGCTGTGCGTCCTTGCCTCGGTACTCTGCCTCGGCGAGGATGAACCAGCCGCCTTCAATCGCGTGTCCGGGGTTGAGCGTGCGCTCGTCGAAGTGGTCGATGATGTCGCCCTCGGGGGTGACGACCTCCATGACGACGCGCAATTCGGGCTTCATGAAGTAGGTTTTGATATCCGCGATGCAGCGATCAATCCACTGCGTATAGACGCCGTCCTGCTCGCCGAGGTAGCGGCGCAGCTCCTGCGCGGTGACGATGGTGATCATGCGTGGGGCGAGTCCCATGGAGGGGCGCTTGCCTGTGCTCTTCGGCATCATCTTGCCAGGCGTGAAGTTCATATCGACAAAAATGTCGAAGTAGTGACGCGCGAGGCGCGCGCTCTCCTCATCACCCGTTGCACCATAGTGGGCGGCGCGGGCGATGGCGGTGAAGCTCTCGCTGTAGGCGTAGCGGCGCTTGCGCAGAGGGGTGCCGTCAGCCTCGACATGGAAGTACATGCGACCATCCTCGCGGTCGACGCAGTGGTCTTCGAGGAATGTCAAGGCACTCTCTGCGCTTGCGAGCCACTCGGGGCGCTGCTCGATGTAGTTGTAGCAGGTGAGCAGCATCCAAGCCATGCGTCCTTGAGCCCAGACTTGCTTGTCTGTATCGACGAGTGTCCCATCACGGTCAAAGCAGTGATAGAGACCGCCATGCTCTTCATCATTCGCGCGTGGGAACCAGAAGGGGATGACGTCGTTGAGCAGCTTGTCGAGATAGAATTCTCCAGAAATAGGCATTTTCATGATGATATCGAGGGGGTGGGGAAAAGGACGATGGCTTGGGTATAGGAGGAGGTGGCGGATTACTTGCTAATCGCCCAGTCGAAGAAGCCGATGGCACTGAGCTCGGAGCGCAGGGCGTCCATGCTTGCTTGATCGGGGTTGCCCATGGGGAGGCGAGCTGGTCCGAGGTCAACGCCGTGCCAGCCCATGATGACCTTTGCACAGCCCATGTAGCCACGAGCGGCGATGATGTTGATCATCTGGACGGAGAGTGACTGGAGCTGCTGGGCGCGAGCCATGTCGCCTGCGTTGAAGGCGTCGATGAGGTCCCAGTAGAGCTTGGGCGCGAAGTTGAAGGAGGAGCCGACGGCACCCTTTGCACCAGTGGCGAGTGCGCCGAGCATCCACTCGTCCACACCCCATGGGCAGTCGTACTTGCCATTCTGGTAGGTGATGGCGTCCATGTAGAGGGCGAGGTCGGGGTTGGTGAACTTCAGACCTGCAAAGTTAGGAATCTTGGCAGCGGCGGCTTCCATGACCTTCGTGGGGTTGAAGGTGACGCCTGTGAGGACGGGGATGTCGTAGTAGTAATAAGGAATCTCGGGGGCACCTGCAGCGGCAAAGGCGCAGCAGTCGACGAGCTTGTCAATGCTGCCGGGCTTGAAGTAGTTGGGCGCATTGCTGGAGGTGGCGACAGCGCCATTCTTGGCGGCGCATTCGGCGAGCTCACGTGCTTCATAGACGCTGTTGCTGCCTGTGTGTACGATGACGCCGATGCCATGCTTCTTGCCAGCTTCGCCCCATGCGGCGATGTTTTCCATGCGCTCGACGAGCTGCATGTGGGCACTCTCACCCGTGGAGCCTGTGATGAAGACGAGCTTGATACCCTGAGAGGCGAGGAAGGCGGCTTGGTTGTCGACGAGCGAGGCATTGCAGGTGCCATCGGCATTCATGGGGGTGTGCGTAGCTGCGACGAGACCGTGTAATTCGAGTGATGTTGTCATAAAATGAATGTTTAATGGATTTTGTCCGCTTGTCATTGTAGCGTTTTTATTCTCTTATGACAAGCTTATCTTGCTAATCTCTATATGCACTTTAATAAGAATTGGTTAGATTGATGTAAAAAAATATCTAACTGTTTTATACTTTACGTGAATTGACATTTGGCTGCAATATGGCACAATGTTTGGCATGAGCCGATTCGGATATTATCGTATAGCAACTGCTGTCCCGCGCCTGCGCGTGGCGGATGTCTTGTACAATCTCAAGACCATGTTTGAGTGCATGGATGAGCTGGCTGAGGATGAGCAGGCTGATGTGGTGCTTTTCCCCGAGCTCTGCCTCACAGGCTATAGCTGTGGCGATCTTTTTTATCAGACCACACTCCAAGAGACCGCAAAGCAGGCGCTGTCCTGCTGGGCGGAGATGACTGCCGATCTGCCCTGTATTAGCGTTATTGGTCTCCCCCTCGTGATCCAAGGAGCACTCTACAATGTCGCGGCCCTCGTGCAATCGGGCAAGGTGAGGGGCATCGTCCCCAAGAGCATCTTGCCCAACTACGCCGAGTTCTACGAAAAACGCCACTTCCGCCCCGCGAAGGAACTCCGCGTCGATCACATCCTCCTCCAAGGTGAGCGTATCCCCGTGGGTACAGATCTCCTCTTTAGTGACGGAGGCGCGCTGAGCATCGGCATCGAGCTCTGCGAAGATCTCTGGAGCCTCGTGCCTCCCAGCAGCTACCTCGCCCGCCATGGCGCGCGCCTCCTGCTCAATCCTAGCGCGAGCAACGACTATGTCGGCAAGGCTGTCTACCGCCGCGCGCTCGTCCTCCAGCAGAGCGCGCGCTGCCTCGCTGCCTACGCCTATGCCTCGGCGGGGGTGCATGAGAGCACGCAAGACCTCGTCTACAGCGGGCACGCACTCATCGCGGACAATGGCCGCCTCGCCGCCGAGGGGGCGCGCTACCAGCGTAGCTCCACCTATGCCTGCGCCGACATCGATCTCGAGCGTCTCGACGTCGTGCGCCAGCGCGAGAGCTCCTTTTTCGATGCCCCCATCCCTGCTGAGTATGCGCAGGTGCGAGTGATTGAGCTCGATGCGCTGCCTGAGGACTGCGATCTCTACCACGCACAGGTGCCCGCCTACCCCTTCCTCCCCTCAGAGGAGAGTCGCGCGGAGCGCTGCGAAGAAATTCTAGAAATCCAATCCCATGGCCTCGCGAAGCGCATGGAGTGCTCGGGGGCGGAGTCGCTGGTCATCGGCATCTCAGGAGGGCTGGACAGCACACTCGCGCTGCTCGTCTGCCTGCGCACCTGCGCGCTGCTGAGCAAGAACCCCGAGATCATCACGGCGGTGACCATGCCGGGATTTGGCACGACGGGACGCACCTATCAGAATGCCGTCGAGCTCATCAACCTCGTGGGCGCGACCTTTGCGGAGATATCTATCAAGGACGCCTGCCTACTGCATTTCAAAGATCTCTGCTTTGATCCCAAGATGCGTACCAATACGTATGAAAATGTCCAAGCTCGTGAGCGTACGAAGATCCTTATGAACATGGCCAACAAGCTCAACGGCATCGTCGTCGGCACAGGTGATCTCTCAGAAATCGCGCTGGGCTGGTCGACCTACAATGCGGACCACATGAGCATGTACGCGGTGAACTGCTCCATCCCCAAGACGCTGATCCGCTGCCTCATCGAGCATGTCGCGCAGCACTCGGATGAGCAGCTAGCGGCGACCCTCTACGACATCAATGACACGCCCGTGAGCCCCGAGCTGCTGCCGCCAGCGGAGGATGGGAGTATCGAGCAGAAGACGGAGGATATCATTGGTCCCTACGATCTGCATGATTTCTATCTCTACCACTTTATCAAGTACGCGGCGTCACCTCCAAAGCTGCAGATGCTAGCGAGTCTCGCCTTTGAGGATCGCTTTGCCCCTGAGACGCAGGAGAAGACGCTGAGAACATTCCTGCGTCGCTTCTTCACGCAGCAGTTCAAGCGTAGCTGCATACCCGATGGTCCCAAGGTGGGCTCGATCTCGCTCTCCCCGCGTGGAGACTGGCGCATGCCGTCGGATGCGTCCTTTGCGGGCTGGCTATGAGGAGCGCTGAGGGCTCTGAGGCAGGGTGAGCGCATTGCCCTGCCTCCCCTCTTTCCCTCGTGGGATTAGGGCTGATTCTCTCTCGCCTCCATGATCGCCTGACGTTGTCGCTGCGCGCGCTCCAGCAAGGCCTCCGTCTGCGAGGGCAACACATCGGCGAATGGGATAATCTGCTCCGCCTGTGCGGGGACTCTCTGCGCAAACTCCTCCTTCAAAAAGCGCTGCAATGCCAGGATATCCTCTGGTGTCTCTGCCGCGATGAACAGCAGCTCTCGCTTCAATGTCAATAGACTCAGCTCGATGCTCGGATCTATATTCTCCGCCTTGAGCTCCTCGCTGAGCACGCTCAAGCCCTCTGCTATGCTCGCACCAGTCGCGTTGAGACGCTGGTGGATGCGCATGCGCTCCGCGGTGAGCTTCTTTGCTAGATTGGCGGCGACTCGTTCTTGTTTTCTAATATTGAGCGTGTCGGCCGTGTCGATAGCCTTCGCCTCCTCGAGAAGAAAGGTATTGTGCTTTTGCATCATTTCCGAGGAGGCTTCGTAAGCCATCTTGAGAGCCTGCGCCTTGGCTAGCCCCGTTGTGCTCCGCGCGAGGAGTAGTGCCTGCGCCTGCTTCTCGTTTGTCTCGAATGCTGGCGCGAGAGCTTGCTTGAGGCTGGCCATATCCTTTCTGCTGCCGACAAAGCCTCCCTGCGCCACACCAGAAGCATCGAGAATGAGTACTGTGGGAAAGCCTCGCACCTGATATTTCTCTGCCAGCGCTGCATTCCTCCTTGCGATCTGAGCTGCTTGTTTGCTGTTCTGCGGGTAATCTAGCTCGACGAGGATGAGTGACTCCTGCACGTACTGGGCGAACTCTGTCGTGCTGAGGACATGTTTCTCCAGCTCCTTGCAGGGGCGGCACCAGTCGGAGCCCGTGAAGAGGATGAGGACTTTTTTCTCCTCATGCGCGGCTTGGGTGAGAGCCTGTGATAGGTCTGTCTTCCACTCGATGTCAGAGGCGAGGAGAGGGGCGGTGAATGCCGCTAGTGTGAGTGTGGTGTACAACGGTGATTTCATAAGTAACTATTTTTTAAAGGGGACTTCTCTTATTGCCTCGCGGGGCAAGATGTTGAGATGATTTTTGAGCTGGATTTTTCACGAACTGATGTCTCAGAATGTCATCTGAGACGAAAATTCGGGACAATTAGCATGTCAATTTGAAATCCGAGTCCCCCCGCGATACCTCGAGGGGAAGAAGCACTCATATCGACAGTCTAGTTGCAAAATTCGCCTATAGCAAGCAAAAAAGAAGGAAGGTAAGAATATTTCCAGTTGTATAATAGTTGATGCTGGTGTTTCCCTAGACACCTCCCTATCAAGCATGCAGTTTAGAGGGATGGGATGTTACGGCTATCCCCGACTCAGAGCTCGGGTCCAGTGCTGGAGAATATTCTTGTATAAGAACAAAAGATAGACTATCATCAGCAAGCTTCAATTTTCTCGCGAGGCAGCATCTAGAGACAAATCGCATGTCGATTTGAGACCAGAGCACTCCATGACACCTCATGGGGGAAAAGCGATGGGAGTTTTGCTCGAGCTGGTGGCTTGTCCTCAGATGCAAAAAATCGAGGGGAAATACAGCTGTAAAGAACACGGAAGATGTCTTGTGACGTGATTTTTTGCACGTTCTTATTTAGAATGGCGGGAATTGAGAAACTTTCATCACACCATATTCTGTTTAATCATGAACTGTTTCCCCCTTATGCCCCTCCACACACGATGAAAAAGCGAGTATATTATCATTTAGGCCTGAAAACACCTCTATGGGCGCTGCAATTATTGCTGCTGTTAATGATTGTGCTGCATTCGCTCACGGATGATTACGTGGCGGAGTATTCCATTCTAGAATGCAGTCAGCTACTCTTGATCTTCATGACCATGATGATGGCACTGAAGAGTTATTGGAATAGCTCCATCCCTCTGGATGTGAGGCGCTGTTTTTTACTCGTCGCTTTCGTCGCTCTTGTATTGTTGGCAAGAGAGACGAGTTGGGGGAGATTTTTTTATTATGACGAAAGCTACGCTCTGACGGCAGAGGAGAAAAAGCTGCTCAAGCAGCTCCCCCTTATCAAAATAGTGCGCTACTCAATGGTCATTTTTGCAGTTCTCGCAGTCTACTACGCGATCAAGCATTCTCTGTATGGCGTGATATGGAATCAAGTGAGAAAGGTGAAGATTTATCTCATAGATATTCTAATGATTGTCATAGGTGTATGCGCTGGAATCTACTCAGAGGAGGTTCTGCATAACATCAAGTATGAGGAGCTCAGTGAGCTGGGGATTTATATTGCGTTTTTCAACATCTGCTATCGTTATGGGAATAATTTAGATGATTGTCTCGCTCTCGAGGAGGTAGAGCCCTCTAGCGCGCGAGAAGCCTCCACTAGGGGGGATTGATGCTCACGCTGGAAGCTCTCTTTAGAGCAGAGGGCGCGCTCTATTTTGACGAACATATGCTTCATTTGAAGGGAAAAGCCAAAGCATTTTCAAGCAATGAAGATACATGTCTGAGTTGTACGGCGCGCTGCGGTATTGAGACCGTGGACAGTGCATAGGCTCTCCCTCTCCGCGACGATTCTGACGCAGTGCCTAAAAAAACACCCCCGCTCCTCTTTGGAAGAGCGGGGGGAGGGGAATCTTTTTTCCTTTTCTCTCTCAGAGCACTTAGCTCAGAGCTGTGCACATGCGTGTGATGAGGTCGCGCAGAGCGGGATCGTTCTCCATTTTGCGCTCCACGGTGCGTGTCGCATGGATAACGGTGCCGTGATCGCGCCGGGCAAAGGCCGTGCTGATGCTCTGCAGGGAGAGCTCGGTGAAGCGGCGCGCGAGGTACATGGCGATCTGGCGCGGGTGGGCGATCTTTGCCGTGCGGCGAGGGCTGCTCAGATCAGCGATTTTGAGGTTGAAGGCTTCGGCGACATGCTGTTGGATGTCTTCGATGCCGATTTGGCGCTTTTCTTCCTCCCTGAGGAGGTCGCGCAGATGAATACGGACGTCATCGAGGCTCAGTTCACGGTGGGTGAAGGTGGAGTAACTAGCGACGCGGATGAGTGCTGCTTCGAGGCGGCGTACGGAGCAGGTGATGTTCTTTGCGAGGAAGTCGAGGATCTCGTCGGTGACGGTATTACTCTTCCAGAGCTGGCGCTTGCTGCGCAGGATGGCGGTGCGAGTCTCGAGGCAGGGGCGTGCGATGCTAGCCGCCATGCCCTGCTCGAAGCGCGAGGTGAGTCGCGCATCCATGGTGGTGATTTCGCTCGCAGGGCAATCGGAGCTGAGGATGATCTGCTTGCCGCTGGCGAGCAGTGCATTGAATGTGTGGAAGAACTCTTCCTGTGTCTTCTCCTTGCGGGCGAGGAACTGCACATCGTCAATGAGCAGGATGTCGGCGTTGCGGTACTTCTTGCGGAAGCTATTGAGCGCGTCACCCTTCTTGCTCATCGCGTCGATGTAGGCATTGGTGAAATCTTCGCTCGTGACGTAGAGGACTCTTTTTCCTTCGTTGGCCTGCGCGACCGCATTGCCGATCGCGTGGAGGAGGTGTGTTTTGCCAAGTCCTGGTCCACCGTGGATAAAGAGTGGATTGAGGAGCTTGCCGGTGTTGTTGGCGACAGCGTTGGCGGCGGCGTAGGCAAAGGAGTTGCTGGGACCTTCTATGAAATTGGAAAAGAGAAAGTCTGGATTGATACCTGTTTGCGCGGATGTGCTGTTGCGGGTTTTGGTTTTTTTGGAGCGACTGCGGGCGTTGGCGGGAGTCGGGGTGGCTGTTTGAGAGGTGGGGCTTTCGTCCGTCTGTGCAGTGGTGGTATGTTCTTGACCCTGCATGACGAACTCAAGCTGACGAGCAGCATCAAGCACACGCGCTACCGCGTTGATGATGCTTTGCTGGTAGTTGACCTCTACCCAGGCGATGGGTAGGTCTTCTGGGTACTGGATCTGGAGGGCAGTCCCAGTGTCCTTGACCAGCGTCAGCTTGGAGATGTAGGCATCATAGCCATACTCTCCCAAACCTTCATGGTTGCGCATATCTTTGACGATGCGCTTCCATAGTTCGCGTTCTTTGGTTGGTTGGTTCATGTGGTGGGTCCTTGCGGGATGTCGGGGGTGTCGGGTGGGGGCTCGTTGGTGTTTTGTCGGGGTGTTGCGGGGGACAATATGCCATGACTATCCCAAATGCTAAAGTACTTTTTTTGGCAGTGCCAGTGAGTCCCTCCCTGAGGGCGCGTTCCATCGCGTTCCACGATGGCGTTTTTTTTTATTAGAGTGTGGAAAGAATCTTTAAGTTTGCTTGATTATTTTTCGTTATTTTTGAATTTGAATTAGAAATATTTTAAAAAATTCGTCTTTGCTATCCCTTTTATTTGTGTGAGTTAGCTCTTATGATTTAACGCAGAGTAAAAAGTGCATTAGCCATCTAGATGTAATATTTACTAAGCATTTTTAATAGTTGTGAAATATTACTTTGTAGTCTAACCAAAATTCTCGTTTAGAGTCATTAATTAAGGAATGCTATTTCTCTATCTCGTGCGTGATTTTGCACAGGGGGTTGTGGGACGGGAGCTTCGCGCTTGATTGTTGGAGGGATTTTGTATACTATCTTGGTAACATGAATACAGACCCGATAGACGAATTATTCGACGCTACCTTACGAGCGCGGCAGCGTGTGTATGAAGTCGGATCTCCCACTCCGCTACAAGCCCTCGAGATCAAGGATATCAACGCGCAGATTTTCGTTAAGCGTGAAGATCTAGGCCCCATCAAGGCCTACAAATGGCGCGGAGCCTACAACTGCATGGTCAATCTCACCGAAGAGCAGCGCCGCCACGGCGTCGTCGCGGCAAGCGCGGGCAACCACGCGCAGGGCGTCGCGCTCGCCGCGAGGAGACTGCGCTGCCATGCCCATATCTTTATGCCGCGCTCCACCCCTGAGGTGAAGCAGCGCGCCGTACGCAAGCACGGCGGCGAGCACGTGAGTATCTACCTCGTCGGCGACTCCTATGATGCCGCCTCCTACGCGGCAAAGGATTATGCGGCGCAGCATGAGCTCGCCTTTGTCCATCCCTATGATGACATGGCGACTATCGCAGGGCAGGGCACGCTCGCGGATGAGGTCGTCATGAGCGGTATGGGCCCTTTTGATCATATCTATCTCCAGATCGGGGGCGGTGGCTTGGCCGCAGGAGCAGCGTGCTGGTTTCGCCACTTCTGGCCGCATGCCCGTATCATGGGTGTCGAGGGAGTCAATCAAGCTTGTATGAAGAGCGCGATGGAGGCTCAGCAGCGTGTCTCGCTGGACTACGTCGACGTCTTCTGCGATGGCACAGCGGTGCGCATCGCGGGGGAGATCACCTATCCGCTCTGCATGCAGCTGCTCGATGGTGTCGTCACCGTGAGCAATAATGAGGTCTGCGATGCGATGCGCACCCTCTGGGATAGCCACCGCATCGTCCCTGAGCCCTCGGGTGCGATGGGGACGGCAGCCCTGCTACAGGACTGGGACAATCATGTCATCAAGCCCGGCGAGCGCTGCCTCGTCATCGTCTCAGGGGCCAACATGGACTTCTCCCACCTCAGCACCGTCGCTAGCGTCGCAGGTGAGCGCCATAGTCACAAATCGCTGCGCTACCTGCGCATCCCTATGGAGACAAAGCGTGGACAGATCCTGCGCTATCTCAAGCAGATCCCTAAGGGCGTGCAGCTGCGCGACGTGCAGTTCGGGCGCAACGGGGGCACGATCCAGTACCCCGTCTTTGGCGTCTTGGCGACAGAGAGCGATTTCAACGAGATCGACTCTCGCCTCGCGGAGAAGGGGCTCAGCGCGGAGGATGTCACGGAGGATGATGATGTGCGCTTCCGCATGATCTCTTATGATCGAGCACGCCTATCGCATCCCGTCTTCTTCGTCATTGAGTTCCCCGAGCGCCCGGGTGCTTTTTATGAGTTCATGTCGGTGATGGGTGAGTATGCCTCGTTGTGCTACTTTAACTACCAGTACTCAGGAGAGCATGTGGGGCGCGCCTTCGTCGGATTTGAGTTCGACAGCCGTGAGGATCGTGACCTCTGCCGTCAGCGCGTCGCAAGCGAGCTACGTGGCACGACTATACAGGGCCTCCATGAGCTCAGCGACAGTGTGCGTCGCCGCGTGCTAGATGCTATGTCTCTAGAGTCAAATCCCCCCGAGAGCCTATGACCATCCCCCGACTCATCCTCGCCTCACAATCCCCCCGACGACGTGATCTGCTGACACGTGAGGGAGTAGCCTTTGACATCCATACGAGTGACGTCGAGGAGTTGCATGATGCTAGCCTGCCTCCAGAAGAACTCTGCGCGCACAATGCTGCACTGAAGGCGCAGGACATCGCCCAGCATTATCCCGATCGCATCGTCATCGGGGCGGACACGCTGGTCTTCATCGACGATATGCCGCTGGGCAAGCCTCAGGATAGGCAAGATGCCCTCGCGATGCTGCAGCGCCTCCAAGGGCGCGAGCACTGCGTCTGCACGGCGGTCGCGGTATGTATGCCTGGAGGAGAGAGACGCGATTTTGTCGAGAGGAGCTACGTGCGCTTCTTGCCCCGCACCCGCGAGCAGCTAGAGCACTATATGGGTGAAGTCCATGTGATGGACAAGGCTGGCTCTTATGCTTTACAAGACAAGGAGCATCTGCTCATCGAATCTGTGGAGGGCGATAGGGACAATGTGATAGGGCTACCGGTGAAGAGATTATTGCGCGTGCTTGAGCTAGCTCGATAACGGATGTATGGGGACTTCTCGTGATTCAAAAATAGCACAAATACAGCAAATCGCTTCACGAGGCAGGAGAATCCCCATAACAGATATTTCTAGCCAAACCAATGGGAGTCTTGTCATGAGGGCTTTGAAGTCGCCTTAAGTACAAGACTCCCGTTGAGTTAGTATTTGATGATTAATCTTGTATACTCAATCAAGTGAGCGTGTGAGCGTCGAGATGACCTCACGCAGGCTGGCATCCTTCTCCATTTTGCGCTCGATCGTACGTGTCGCGTGGAGCACCGTCCCGTGATCACGCTTGCCAAAGGCTGTACTGATATTTTGCAGCGAGAGCTCCGTGTAGCGTCGTGAGAGATACATCGCGATCTGCCTCGGGTGGGCAATCTTTGCCACGCGACTCGAGCTCTTGAGCTCTTCTGGGGAGAGGTCAAAGAGCTCGCACACCATTTTCTGAATATCGGCGATGGAGACATCATGCTTCTCCTCATCACGCAGCAGGTCGCTGAGGTGTTTGAGCACCGTCTGCACGGAGAGCTCGGTATGCGTCAGACTCGCGTAGCTCGCTACGCGGATGAGAGCCGCCTCGAGGCGGCGTACGGAGCAGGTGATGCGCTGAGCGAGCAGCTCGACGATCTCATCGTTCACCTCACAGCTCTTCCACTTAGCGCGCTTGTAGCGCAGGATGGCCATGCGCGTCTCGAGGCAGGGGCGTGTGATGCTCACTGTCATGCCCTGCTCGAAGCGCGAGGTGAGACGCTCATCCATCGTGGTGATCTGGCTCGCAGGGCAGTCGGAGCTCAGGATGATTTGCTTGCCACTGGCGAGTAGCGCGTTGAATGTGTGAAAGAACTCTTCCTGTGTCTTCTCCTTGCGGGCGAGGAACTGCACGTCGTCGATGAGCAGGATGTCGGCATTGCGGTACTTTTTGCGAAAGCCCGAGAGCGCGTCACCCTTCTTGCTCATCGCGTCAATGTAGGCATTGGTGAAGTCCTCACTCGTGATGTAGAGCACCTTCTTGCCATTGTCTTGCTCCACGACAGCATTGCCGATGGCGTGCAGGAGGTGCGTCTTGCCAAGTCCTGATCTGCCGTGGATGAAGAGCGGGTTGTAGAGCCTATCATTGCAATTCACAACCGCCTGCGCGGCAGCGTAGGCAAAGGAGTTGCTCGGACCCTCGATGAAATGCTCAAAGCGGAAGTCTGTGTTGAAGGAGGTGGAGCTAGTACTGCTCTCGCGCGCGGCTGGCTTCTTTGGCGCTTTGATGGTGCTGGCGAGCGGGATGGATATCTGTTGGCTATCCTCATGCTTACTCTCGGAGTGGTCATCACTATCGGCGTTGACAAACTCGATCTGCCGTGCGGCGTCAAGGACACGTGCGGCGGCGCTGATGATGTTTTGCTGATAGTTCACCTCGACCCAAGCGATGGGGAGATCGGCTGGGTATTGTATTTGTAGGGTAGTTCCTGTGTCTTTGATCAAGCTGAGCTTGGAGATATAGGCGTCAAAGCCATATTCGCCAATGCTCTCGTGATCACGCATGTTTTTGACGATGCGTTTCCACAGCGCAGGTTCTTTTGCGGTTGGATGCATAGGAGATCGGGATATTGTTGTGATGTGAAAAAGTGAATGGTGTGTTGGGCTTCACTTGTTCGTTTCGGTGAGAAAACTATGTCATGAGCAGCGGTGGGAGGAAAGTTTTTTTTCTGTGTATCACTGTATACAGTATTTAATATCGCGTTGTACAGCGAGTGATGCTTATTTAGAATTTTTATCTTTGTATTTTATTTGTTTAATTAAAGTTAAATAATGTGTTGTTAGGGAATGGGTGAATGTTTGTATGTGGTGTTAATGATTTTAAATATGTATGATGTTGTATTGTGCTGGTTTGGAGTATATTTGTTTTTGTAATTTTTCTTGATAGTGTAGAGATTATACGTAAATAGGCGATGTTAACCGCAGAAATGTTGCCAATTTCCCCTGTGTGATTGTTCGAATGTCCCCTCCTGTAGCTCCCCTATTGCGGTGATGGGGCAGGGGAGTGTTTCTTGCTGTAGGCGCAGCCATACAGCAGCGGGGAAGCAGAGGAGTAGCTCGTAGTCCTCTCCGTCTCGCATGCCCTGCTCTGGGCTGCAGCCGTCGTGGAGGGGGAGCGCGCGTTGGTCGAGTGTGCAGCTACAGCCGCTCGCGGCTAGCAGGCGGGGGAGATCTGTGGTGAGGCCGTCAGAGAGATCCATCATAGCGCTGGGGCGTAGCTCATGCTCGAGGAGGTAGCGCGCAAGCTCGATGCGTGGCTCAAAACTGAGGTGGCGTTGGCTTTCAAAGGAGCCTCCCAGCCTCCCCGACACGGCGAGCACGTCGCCTGCACGGCCTCCCGAGCGCAGCACGGCGCGCCCTCGCTCCACGCAGCCCGTGAGCGCGACATTGATCACGAGACCATCATAGGGCAGCGATGAGGTCTCGCCTCCCGCTAGAGAGATACCATAGTGGCGCGCGAGTGGGTAGATTCCCTCGTGGTAGAGTGCGACGAGGTCGTCAAGTGCGCGCGATGGATGCACAAGGATGGTGATGAGGGCATGGGTGGGTAGCCCACCCATCGCAGCCATATCGGAGATGGCGCGCGCGAGAGCCTTGCGCCCGATGAGGGCGGGTGGGGTATCGCGGAGGAAATGCACGCCCTCGACGACGACATCGGTCTTGAGCAGCGTATCCCATTGCGAGTCCCCCTCGACGACGGCGCAGTCATCTCCAGGACCTTGGATGAGCGAGGCGTTGTGGGGCTTCTGGGTGAGCAGCTGCTGGAGGACGGCATCCTCACCTAGGTCGGATAGGCGCTGGGTGTTCATTGGGGGAATTAGGAAGGAAGCTGGGTGATAAAAAAGACATTCGCCGCATTGAAGCAGGCGTGTAGTAGAATGGGCAGCCACAGCGACTGTGCGCGCTCGTAGGCGAGGCAGAAGATGACACCGAGTAGCGTGAGCATGGGCGTCTGGATGAGCGCCATGTGGAAGACACCAAAGAAGAGCGAGCTGAGCAGGATAGCGCCCCATCGCCCGAGGGCGGGCTTGAGCATGGGGAAGAGGTAGCCGCGGAACATGAGCTCCTCGCCTATGGGGGCGACGACGATGGCGCTGATGGCAATGAGGATCTGAATGGAAGGGGTACTGTGGCTGAGCTGCGTGACGATTTCTTGCAGCTCAGGGCTCTGGGTGACGTCGGTGAGCCATGAGGTGACGCCGAATAGTGTCATGCTGACAGCGAGTGTGCAGACAGCGAGGTAGCTGCCGATGATCCATACGAGTACCTCGGACACGGAGATAGCGCGTCGCTGAGCGGCGGGGAGTGCCAGCCAGCGCAGGGCAAAGGGGAGGTAGATGGCGACGAGGAAAATGATGTTGGAGAGGTACGGGGCGATGCTGGAGCTGCTATCGGTGGGGGAGTGCTGAGGCGCATCGGCTGAAGGCGTCGTCTCGGGGAGGGGAGCGAGGTCGATGTTGAGGAGCAAGACGCCGCTAGCAATGAGAGCCAAAAGGAGGTAGTCGCGCAGATGCGGGAAGGCGGCAGCATCGAGACCTGGGGCGAGCGACTGCGCGGGGAGGGGTGGCAGACCTAGGCTACTGAGTGCGCGACTCTCGCGCAGGCGCAGCACGTAGCTGATGAGTAGGACCGCGAGGCAGCAGAGGAGCACGGCACTACCTATGCCGACGTTGAGGAGCTTGTACAGGGGAGCCGAGGAGAGGAGATCGCTGAGCATGCATCTTGTATGCTACCAGCTCACAAGCGGGGGTGCAAGGAAAAAAGCAGAGGCAAGCAGAGTGGGGGGGCGCGCTTAGCTATTGAGCATCTCGCGCAGGCTGGTGATCTCTCCCAGATAGTGCTGCTGCTCCTCGGAGCTCAGGTGCGGGTTGTACAGCTGGCTTTTGAGCGCGTCCATCTTTTGCATGAGCAGCGCGCGCACGACTTTCTCGCAGGCGAGTGCGGTGTGCTCCTCGGGCTTTGCCAGCTGCTGGATGCGTCGGTCTATGCCCTGCATTGCCGCTGCCTGTGAGGGGGCGAGGCAGGCGAGGTAGCGCAGCCATTGCTCCTCGTCACCGGGCTCAGGCAGTTGTTCGAAGAAGCGCAGCAGCACTTCACCACCTTCTAGCGTCTGGATGGCCTCATAGAGATCCTCAATGCGCTCCACGAGTCCCTGCTGCGCCTCGGCGTTGATGAGTCCGAGCTGGATGATACCGCGTATACTCGGATGTATCTTGCTCGGGGTGGCGGCAGGTGCTGTATGGAGAGCCTCGTCCATGTCGTGCTCATCGCGGCGTTCATTCTTGCGCTCAGGCTGCTTCTTGCGGGCTTCTTGGATGCCTGATACCTTGTCTCGGAGCAGCTCGATGCCCGTGTGTGTGCGCGTCGCGAGGTCGATGAGTGCGATGTCGCGTCGTGACTCATCGCCGATGTCGGCGAGTAGCTCGCTCATGTGCGAGACGAACTCCGCCTTCGCCATCGCATTGGCGCGGTACTCGGGCAGCTCGATATTGCAGCGTGTCTCCAGATAGGGGCGCGCCTGCTCGACGATGGCGCGCAGGCTGTCAGCTCCTTGCTTACCGATGAGTGAGTCGGGGTCCTCTCCCATGGGGAGGACGGCTTGGTAGACCTCGAGTCCCGCGGCGGCGAGTTTTCTATAGCTTTTTTCCGCGGCGGCGATGCCCGCCTTGTCGCCGTCGTAGCAGAGCACGGCGCGCTTCGCGTACTTGCGCAGCATGGCGGCGTGCTCATCGGTGAAGGCGGTGCCCAGTGCGGCGACAGCATGGCGCAGCTCCGCTTTCTCATGGCAGGCGATGACATCGATCTGCCCCTCGCAGAGCAGGACGGTCATGTCCTTGCGCCCGATGCTTGACGTGGCTTTGTTCAGCCCAAAGAGCAGCTCACTCTTGCGAAAGGCGAGAGTCTCCGCACTGTTCACATACTTACGCGGATCCTGCTGCTCATCCATGACGCGTCCTGAGAAGCCAACGATCTCGCCGCGTACATTGGTGATGGGGAACATAAGGCGATCGCGAAAGACGGGGTAGTGCCCGCGCTGCCCCTGTCCGAGGAGATAAGCGTCGACGAGCAGCTGGCGGGGGTACTGCGCCTCGGCAGCGAGGCGTGCGAGCTCGTCAAAGTGGGGGGGAGCCCAGCCGAGCTTCCACGCGCGCGCCATCTCGATGTTGATATCGCGCTTCTTGAGATACGCGCGTACATGGGCGGCATCGGGGTGGCGGCAGAGCTGGCGGTGGTAGTACTCGGTGGCAAAGGCGTTGAGCTCGACGATGCGGCGGCGCATCTGGCGGCGGCGGGCTACCTCGGGGCTCTCTTCTTCTTCTAAGATGGGGATGCCGTTGAGATCCGCGATGCGGCGCAGGGCGTCGGGGTAGCTTAGGTTCTCAAAGCTCATGAGGAACTTGATGCCATCTCCCCCTTCACCGCAGCCAAAGCAGTGGTAGCTCTGGCGCGAGGGATTGACGTGAAAGGAGGGGGTCTTCTCCTGATGGAAGGGGCAGCAGGCCTTCCACGCGGTGCCAGCACGGCGGATTTCAATGTAGCGTCCGAGCAGCTCGACGATGTCGATGGACTGCTTGATGCGGGCTTCGCATTCTGCCGTGATACGTGACATTTTTTAGATTTTTATGTTGTGAAGTGTGAGAAGGATGAGAGATGGGGCTAAAAAAATCCTCGCACATGTCGTGCGAGGATGCAAGCTTTTTTGAGATTGGAGTGACTCAAGGCGCAGTCTGTGGCAGCGCAGCGAGGATGGCTTCCAAGCCCTCGAGAGGGTAGGCTCTCGCCCACTTCTGGATCTCCTTGTCTGTGTAGCAGGAGAGTCCGTCGCCGGTGAGCTGACGCGCAAGTAGGGGGGCGGCGATGAGCAGGCCGAGGCAGTCGGTGTCGCTTTGGTTGCCCACCTTGATCTCGCCGCCTCGCGTCATGATGACGCCCTCGGCACGCGACATGGAGTTGAGCTCGATGATGGCTTTGGCCAGCTGCTCGCGGTCTATGGTGAGAGGGCTGCTCATCAGTCGCGCTTGATGAATTGTTTGTACTTCGCCATGCGCTCCTGCCACTTGTCGCGGGCGAATTGCTGCATGTCGGTGATGGTGTCTTTCTCATCGAGGATCTCGAGGCCGAGGAAGGTCTCCATGATGTCTTCCATCGTGATGAGGCCTTCGAAGGTGCCGTACTCGTCTTCGACGATGGCGATGTGCTCCTTGCTGCTGATGAGCTTTTCCCATGCTTCGGAGACCGACATGGTGTCGGGGATGGCGAGGATGGGGCGCTTGATCTCGGAGAGCTTGAGGTGATCTTGATCCTCAGCGATATATTCCATGATATTGAGGATGAGGACGTAGCCTGAGATGATATCCTTGTCTTCCTTGAAGACGGGGATACGCGAGAAGGGGCGGCGCTCCTCATCTTCGTAGAATTCGAGGAGTGATTCATCCTCATCGGCGACGGAGCAAACGACCCGTGGGGTCATGACGGCGCGTACATTCACCTGCTCCATCTTGATGACGTTCTGGATGATGATGTTCTCTTTGCTGTTGATGACACCTTCCTTTGTGCCTGCGCTGACCATGGCGGAGACCTCTTCTCGGCTCATGGTGGCTTCTGTCTGCTTGGGCGAGATCAGATGCGAGAGCTTCTCAAAGAGCCAGACGAGCGGACCACAGGTGATGGTGATGAGCTGGATGATGGGGGCTGCCAGCAGAGCGAGACCGCGATAGTAGCGCGCACCGAGCGTCTTGGGGATGATCTCAGAGAGCACCAAGATGAGGACAGTGAGGATGGCCGAGATGAAGAAGAAGTTCTCTTCGCCAAAGACGGCAACGGCTTGCTTGCCTACACCAGCGGCTCCCAGTGTATGGGCGATGGTGTTGAGGGTGAGGATCGCGGAAATGGGGCGATCAATTTTCGTTTTAAGTTTTTCTAGCAGGAGGGCTCCCTTTGCCCCCTCGGCCACCTTCATCGAAATGAATGAATGCGGCGTGGACAGCAGCACCGCCTCGAGGACGGAGCATAAAAACGAGATACCGAGTGCTATAAACAGATAAATAAGTAGCAATTCCATAGAATCGCCATCAAGATTATCATATGTGAGACAAAATTCAAGTAAATTTTTATTCACAGCTAAGCTGTTTTTTCTCTCATGTTCGTTTAGAGTACCTACAAGGATGGATTTATCCTTGCTCTGCACGGCAAAGTATGAAAAAATCCACACGTCTTATTAATTTCTGTTTAACTGATTTTTTCAAGAGATGAACCCCACCTTTCCCCACCAGCTCCTAGATGGCGGCGTCACCGCCCCACGTGCTTTTGTCGCCAACGCGCTCAGCTGCGGTATCAAGAATCCCGAGGCGACGCGCCTCGACCTCGCACTACTCTACTCAACCGCACCAACGACCTCCTCTGCGACCTTTACGATCAACCGCGTGCGCGCGGCCTGTGTGCGCGTCAGCGAGCAGCATCTCACTGAGACGAACTACCGCGCCATCATCCTAAATAGCGGCAATGCCAACGCCTGCACCGGTCAGCGCGGGCTCGAAGACGCGCTCAGCGAGTGCCGTGATGTCGCCACCGAGCTCGGACTCGACGCGCGCGAGGTCGCTGTCTGCTCGACGGGCGTCATCGGTCTGCCCATGCCCATGCTGCGTATCTCGCCCCGCATCCCTGAGCTCTGCGCGGATCTCTCGGCAGACAAGGGAGGCGATCTTGCCGCCGCCATTATGACCAGCGACACGCGCAAGAAAGAAATCGCGCTGGAGATCATGATAGGCGACAAGCCCGTGCGCATCGCCGCCTGCTGCAAGGGCGCGGGCATGATCAGCCCCACGATGGCGACGATGAT
>CAYJLP010000010.1:0-17228 GCA_964371115.1 uncultured Akkermansia sp.
AGAATTTGCGGCGTTTGGGCGCGCATAGCGAGCTATGTAAGCCCAAAAAGCTGCGAATTCTTGCCAAAATGCAGCAAAAGACGTGCTGTGACGCTCATTTTCGAAATCTGCAGTTTCCCAAAACTAATTTTGCAAGGTTCCCGTAAGGGGGCTTCTCTTTGCTGTAAATAGTTAGAAGCAAAGCTGCTACTTCTGCTCGAGTCGCAGCAGTATTGTCGTCTCCGTGGTATGCTCGCCCATGGGAGTTGTGTTGAGGTCGATGCCTTCAATCCCGTACTTCTCTGCTATATCGGCGTCTACATGCTTCATATTCAGCCCAAAGCTGATGCCCCAGTGCATGACGTGAGCTGGCGCATCAACCGTATCCTGTACCTCCTGGAGTAGCGCGGCTGTGGGTGAGCCCGCGGCGATGCCCTCGCTGATGAGAAGAGGGCAGCTGTTCTCTTCCACCGTGATGGTGTAGCGATAGGGCTCTCCCGTGGGCGCGATCTTGCTGCGAACCACCGAGTTACCATTCACGCGGTCCGCCGCCGCGGCGAATCGGTTGTAGGATTGGATGAGAGTCTGCTCATCCTTGATACCGACGTAGACGACAGCTTCTCGCTGCGCATTGACATAGAAACCACCTGAGTAGTTCATCTGCGCGAGCATGCCATGGAGACCTATCGTGATCTCTTTGCCGTGCTT
Source organism: uncultured Akkermansia sp. (assembly GCA_964371115.1). GTDB lineage: Bacteria > Verrucomicrobiota > Verrucomicrobiia > Verrucomicrobiales > Akkermansiaceae > Akkermansia. The sequence continues at coordinate 688 of CAYJLP010000010.1, forward strand.
GACCATCTCTGCCTCTTCACCAGCGATGCTCATGAGCGCGCCGACACCCTCAGCCGCTTGGGGGGGTGTCAGGGGGATCTTCGGCGTGACGAGCTCGCTGATCTCACCGTAGACCATCATGTCGGGCGCTTTGGCGAGAGTGGAGAGGCGTGAGGGAGACGCCTCGAACTGGTAATTGCTGCTGCTGGAGCTGAAATTGAGATAGATATCCCCATAAAGCCAGCCTTCGAATGTCGAGGACTCGGTGGGTTGGCTGCCCAGTGCCGCCATGCTGCGACCGCATTGCTCGATGAAGTCAGCGGCAACAGCGTAGGATGTTTTGGCACTTTCTCCGTCAGCTAGCTTCGCGCCTCGCTGCCTCAGACGCTGGGCGAAGTCGCGGGCGAAGTCTGTGTAGAAGTCTGTTGCGTTCCATGCTTTGAGTATCTCGATGCCTATCATGCCCTCGATGAACTGGCCCGGCTGCGGATCGATGAATTGGCTAGCCTCCTTGGCATTCTGCGCGAGCTGCTCAGCCGAGGGCTGGAGCGCAGCATTGACATCACTCTCTCCCTCACAGAGGACGAAGACCGTATGATGTGGGTCGACGATGCGGGCTACGAGCGAGATCGTGCGCTCACCGACCAGCTGCATGAGCTGAGGGGGGAGGGGCGCGTTGCGCAGGGGGAACTCCCAGATCACGTAGTCTTTACCGCTGCGTAGGGGTGGTGGTAGTAGCTTCGTGCACAGGATGATGTCGGTAAAAGGTTGCTTGTCTTCTCCGTAGGCGACAACGAGCGTGAGGGGCGCAAGCTTCTGCTGCGCCAGAGCGCGCATGTGCTCCATGCTCACGTGCTGGATCGCTGAGACGAATAGCTCTTCGAGGGTGGCATCATCCCTACTGTCATTCGGAATGGCAAGCATCAGTGAAGGCAGGGCGAGCTGTGAAAGGCTGCCGAAGAGAGCCGCATTACCTGGAGCGGATGAGAGATAGATGTGCTTGATTACCTGCCTCTTGTTACGAAACGTATTTGGAGTCCTTTCACCGAGTTTGGTGGTGTCGAGGCTCTCGAAAAAGCGCTCGGGCTGCACGATATTCACATGCATCTCGCTGGCAAAGGGCGCATGCAGGGCGGCGGGGTAGAGCTCGCCGCGTGTCTGCTTGAGCTCTGCCTCTTCCACGATGGGTGCGGAGGTCGGCGGCTCTGCGAGCGCGATGAGTGGGCTGCTCACGGCACATGCCGTGAGAGCTGTACGAAGAAGGGAGACCGTGGTCATAATACCTGAGCTTGACTCCTGTGCTTACTGCGCGTCTGCGTACTCGACGCCGAGATCATAGGATTGCTCCGTGACGAATCGCTGCACGTAGCCCGACATCGAGGAGCCTCGGAGCAGCTCGCGGAGTGTGTCAGTTGTTGCGACCTTGGCGAAGTCGACGACGAAGGTCACTTTTTTCGACGCACCAGGCGCGATGCTACAGGGCGTGTCTCGCTCCCGCTGCTTGTACATGGGCCAGGCGTCGATCTCGGTCTCACCTGTGTTGCCATTGTAGGAGGCGAAGTGACCGCCGACCTTCACACTCTGCGCGATGAGCTTGGTGATGGTGTACTTGGGGCTCGTGTTCGTGATGGTGTAGCTGAGCTTGTACTTGACGGTGTGGGTGTCATCGCAGACTTCCCAGTCGCTCTCGGCGGGTTGGACCTTGACCCATTCGGGGACGGCGGCTTGGACGGCGGGGGCTACGAGCGCGGCGACGCCGACAAAGAGGCTGAGTAATGTATCGTTTTTCATAATGGTGTGTGTATAGTTGTACTACAAGGTATAGATTGTAGGCTTCTATGCATCATAGCAGCTTGAAATTGCGGTGACAAGCTAATATTGACAATTGCGCTCTAATCACGAGATCGTAGTTCGATCTGCTACGGCTTCGCACTCCTTGCTGCTCGCGCCATCCTATCCTGTGTGGTGCTATGTTAGGGAAGTTCTGCCTATTTTGCTTGATTAATTTCAATATTATGCTATAAATAAGCGCAAGTTCAGATTTGTTTCTTTCGATGCTGAGGGTGGGTATGTAATTTTCTGATAATACTATGCCTATTTAGAGCATATGACGAAGGACAACTCAGCCACAACGAAACTAGCTTCGTACCTCGTTTCGCAAGAAAGATAAGATCTACTCTGTAAAGAATTAACACTATATCAATACAATAAATAATACTATGACTTCCGATTCATGTACACAAGAGATAGGGAACTGCATAGCAGCAGGACTCAGCCCTGAGCGTTTGGCGTGTAATAATCGTCTGATGCAAATGGCGGCACACGCGCTCTGGGCTGATGAGCAGCTCAAGGACACAGAAATCCGTCTATTCGAGGAGCTCTCATGGAGCTTTGTCTGCGATGTCAAGCTGAACGCCAAAGAGCAGCTCGACGGAGTAGACGAGATCTGTGCGCGAGTCGAATGCCAAGAGGAGCGCTGCCAGATAATGGAAATCGTCTGTAGTATGCTGACGATTGATTCTGAACTAGCTGACTCTGAAAAACAATTCCTTACTGATTTGTATATCAAGTTAGGATTCGACCCCGCGAAGTGTGAGCAGCTCATTGCCTATACGCACGAACAGGTAGAGCAAAATAAGCGCTGGCATGCGCTCATGGTTTGAGTCGCTTGCGATTTAAAATACAAAAATCTTTTCATCAGTATGAATTTTACAGCTATCATTAGATTTGTTGAAGTTAGCGCTAAGGTTGCCGTGGCAGCCATTGGTGCGTATAATAGCGCAACTTCAAGCGACAATACCAGGACAACAACTCCAAGCGACAATACCAAGACAAAATAGTTGCAACTATCCGTATCAGACGCTGCCAACCTTTCTACCACAGGTAAGTCGTAACTACTGGCTAACAGGAGGTGGAGAGGGCGTGCGCGAGCTCACCACGAGCTTGCATGGGAGGGCTGAAAGCAAAACAGGCATCTCTAGCTGCTCTAGGGATGCCTGTTGCTGTTTGTGTAAATGAGCTGGCTTAGCCGCGTGCTTGCACATCCTGCTGGATGGCGTCCCAGAGGCTCGCGAGGCGGGCGTCGACGGCGGAGATGCTGCCTTCGACATCGGAGCTAGGCTCACCGTGGGCAAAGAGGTAGAACTTGATCTTGGGCTCTGTACCGCTGGGGCGTACCGCAAAGCTGCGGCCATCGGCGAGCTGGAGCATGAGCATATTCTCCGCAGGGATGGGGAGTCCCTCGACGTCGATCTCGGTGCCTGAGGCGAAGTTGCGCACGCCGACGACGTCCGATCCGTCCATGGAGGCGGGAGGATTCTGGATGTAGCTCTGCGTGAGTGCGGCGATCTTTGCCGCGCCGTCGGCGCCCTCCATGACGAGGTTCTTGCCTTCTTCACGGTAGACGCCGTACTGGGCGTAGATGTCGTAGAGTGCCTCGATGAGGGTCTTGCCCTGTGTTGCGACGTAGGCGTTGAGCTCGGCGAGGATGAGGGCGGCAGCGTTCGCGTCCTTGTCACGGACGAAGTCCTGTGCGAGGTAGCCGTAGCTCTCCTCACCGCCAAAGACGAAGTACTTGCTGTGTTCCAGACGCAGGCTGCGTGTCGTGGCCTCGTCCATGAGGCGGTAGCCCTCGCGCTTGTCGGCGGGGATGGCGGCTTCGTAGCGACCGAGCTTGTCGGCGATGTACTTGAAGCCAGTGAGCACGTTCACAGTCGCGATGCCGTAGTGGGCGGCGATGGCGTCTTGGAGAGGGGAGGTGACGAATGTCTTGACCTGCACGGCATTGGCGATGTTGCTCTCGTTGATGATGCCCAGCTCGATCATGCTCATGCAGCGGTACCACGACATGAGGCTGCCGATTTGGTTGCCTGTGAGTAGCTCCATTTGCCCCGCCTTGTTGCGTACGGCGATGCCCATGCGGTCGGCGTCAGGGTCGGTGGCGATGACGAGGTCAGCTTGCTCGACGTCGGCTTGCTTCATCGCCATGTCGAGCGCAGGGGGATTCTCAGGGTTGGGGCTGACAACGGTGGGGAAGCGTCCATCGAGGCTGTCTTGCTCCGCGACGGTGCTCACCTGACTGCCGAGCTCCTTGAGGAGGGGGACGATGCAGCGCCCACCCGTGCCGTGGAGGTTCGTGAAGACGACTTTTGCGCTGCTGCCTGCAAAGACGTCGGGGCGCAGGATGATGCCTTTCAGGCGGGCGGTGTAGATCTTGTCAAAGCTGGCGTCGAGGATGCGCAGCTCACCCTGCTGGCCGGCGGGCAGCGCGTCGTAGCTGTCGTTCTCTAGCGCGTTGACCTCGGCGATGACAGCCATGTCATGCGGGGTGACGAGCTGGGCGCCTTCGTTGAAGTAGGCCTTGAAGCCGTTGTCGTGCGAGGGGTTGTGCGAGGCGGTGAGCACGACGCCTGAGTCGGCATTGAGCTCGCGGATGGCAAAGGAGACCTCGGGCGTGGAGCAGGGACCGTCAAAGAGGACGCAGTCGCAGCCGAGCTCCGTGCTGATGCGCGCGCAGTATTCGGCAAAGTCGCGGGAGAAATGACGGGTGTCGTGTCCGATGATGACGAGGGGCTTTCTGCCGCCACGATCTGTCTGTGTCTCGACAAAGCGGCGCACGTAGGTGATGAGGCCACGCATGGCGCGCCCGACGTTGAAGTAGTTCATACTCGCTGTGCCGACGCAGGGGAACTCGGGACGATCGTTGGGACCACCTGTACCTTGCTCAACGCTGGTGATGATGCTGCCGATGGAGCGGCCACGGAGTCCGCCTGTGCCAAAGGCGAGGGTCTTGAAGAAGCGGTTGTTGAGCTCACCCCATGCTTGCTGGGCGATGAGCTCGTCGATGGCGGCGGGGGCTTCGGGAGCCTGTGTGCCACGCAGCAGCAGTTGGATGTTCTCAAGGGACTGGGGCAGGAGCGTGCCTGCCTCGACGGCGGATTGGAGTTGTGCTTCTCTAGGAGTGCTCATAATGGAATTGTTAGGAAATAAGGAGAAATAAGGAAAGAGGAAAAGGGGGGCGATTTAGCTGATATCGCCTTCGGGTGTCTCGCCCAGCCAGATGCGGATGGCCTCCAGCGCGTAGGAGCCATACATGGACTTGGGGTCGATGGCGTGCATCTCGTAGTAGAGGGCTAGCAGCATGTCGCGGGGCGCGCCACCGCGTCTCAGGTGACCGGTGAGGACGGCTAGGAGCTCCTGGCGCTGCTCCTTGGAGTAGGTCGCCTCTGCCATGATACCGCGTATGTAGCGGATGGCCTCGTCGTGGGCTGTCTGCTTGTCTATCTCGACGAGCAGCTGCTCCCAGTTAAAGGTGAACTGCTTGGCGAATCCTTCCTTGTCGTCAATACCTTCGAGCTGCTTGGTGTAGCGGGAGGGGACGGTGAGCCCGATGTCGGCGGCCTCGGCGAGTAGCTCCGCGATGCGGTCGCTCTTTGTCCCGTCGGCTTTCTTGAGGATCTTTTGTTGGGTTTTGAACTTGTCGACGTAGTCGCGGAGCAGCTCACGGGCGGTGTCGACGTCCTTCATCTCCTCAGAGCTCTGGATGACGGCTCGCAGCGTGTTGTCTCGGTCGATGATGGCGATGCTGGGGTAGGAGTAGATGCCGCTGGGGAGATTCTTGCCGCCCATGATTTTGTCGCGGGCTTTTCGCTCCTTTTTGTTGGGCATCTGATAGATGGGAATCTCGATGTAGACTTCGGACGTCGAGCCGCGCAGGACTTTGCGCGATTTCATGAACTCGTCATACTTTTTCTGACTGAGCTTGTCGTAGTTCGCCCCGTAGCAGAAGGCGATGATGGGACCGTCATCGGCGCGCTTGAGCGCGTCTGCATAGGTGCGGGCGCGTGCAGCGTGGGTGGGGGGCAGTGAGAGCAGCAGGGCGGTGCCTAGGAGGGCGGCGGCGCGGGTGATCATGAGTGTGAGATGGGGGCGAGTCGTGATGGAAAAGGTTATCTGTCAGAGGAGGGCGCGTGCTTAGAGGCGTATCTTCTTACCATAGACGTAGAAGCCGAGGATGCCTTGGCCGTGGAAGTCGGAGGCCTGCAGCGTGCCGCCGCGGCTCAGACGGATGAAGCGTCCCGACTTATCCCCGCGTCCGAGCTCGAAGCGTACGACCTGTCCCTCGGCTTTGCCTGCGACGGGGGCGGACCAGTTCTGCCCATCATCAGAGATGGAGATGCTCAGCGGGCGGCTGCTGTTTTGCTCGTTGTTCTTGGAGATGCAGACCACGCCTCGGAGGGTGGAGCGCTTCTCGAGCTCGACGGTGATTTCAGATTTCATCTGCATCATGCCGCCTTCCTTTTGCAGGGTGGCCCAGTGGAGGCTGACGGCTTCGTTGTTGTCCATGGTGCGGTCGCCCTTGATGAGGGCGGTGTCAGAGACGAGCGAGCCTGAGAAACCGCGGAAGCGGAACTTGTTCTTTGGGAAGTATTTCTTGCACTTGCGCTTCGAGAGCTTCGCGATGGCTTGGAACATCTTGCGATCACCATTCTCGACGGCTTGGCGCAGGGCGGTGTTCATCGTGCGCCATGTGGCGTCGAGATTGCGCTTGCGAGAGCTGGTGCGTCCGAGCGCGGAGACGATGACGTCGGTGAACTCTTCTTGGAGTGCCAAGGTCTTGTCGTCATCGGGCAGTGTGGAGACGAAGGCGAGACCCCACGCGATGGCGGAGCCAGCGTAGTCGGCGTTCTTGATGAGGGCGCGCAGGGCGGACTTCATGAAGTGGATCTGCTCATCACCCTCGGCAAAGGAGGTGAGCTGGCGCGAGAGGATGGCGTTGACATCCCAGCGGTTCGACCCCATGGTCTTGCACTCATCAAAGAAGGAGGAGAAGAGGCGGGTGAGCTCGCGCTTGTCGGTGACGAGCGGGATGAGGTTGGGGTAGATGTACTTGCTGAGTAGCGTCGCGGAGGCGTTGTGGAACTCCTGATTGAGTCCCTCATTGATCATGTCGTGGAGCTGTACCCACTTCGCCTTGTCCTTGGGCGCTTTGTCGCGCAGGTAGGCGGTGTATTTCAGCCACAGTGGCCAGTTGTTGCGCTGGGCGAGCAGGGCGTCTTCGTAGCAGATAAAAGCTCCGTGCATCTTGCGGCGTGAGGCGAGAAAGTCGCCAAGTGCTGCGAGCTGGTCAGAGACGAGTGTCTTTTCCGTATCGCTGTAGAGGGCTTGACTGAGGACGAGGAAGTCCCAGCTGTGCTCATTCCAGAAGGTCTTGTGGAGGCTGTGCTGCCAGTAGATGGAGTTCGAGCGCAGCCACTCATTGCCCACGCGTACGGTGTAGGCGCAGTGCCCGGGCTCGCCCATGGTGGCGGCGGGGACACCGTTCGCCACGGCGGCAAAGGTGCCGTAGTGTGAGAGCGCGCCGCAGACGCCGCCTACCTCGCGGTGCGCGTGGGCGATGACGCCGTCATGGTATTTCATAAACGCGACGAGGTAGTCCGCTCCATGGATGGAGTCACCCGCGACGTTGCGCAGGCGGTAGGGGACTTGGAAGGCGGCTCCGAGGTAGCCTTCGGCGGGGAGACGCACGTTGTCACGCAGCCAGGCGAGATTCTTCGCACTGCCCCATTTGTCAGGCTGGGTGCAGCCCATGAGGTAGCGTGTCTCCCAGTAGTCGAGGTCATCAAATGTGACGTTGAGTAGTCCAGCACTGTAGCTGTCGTAGAAGTAGTTGAAGCGCTCAAGGAGGTGCTTGCGGCCCCAGCCTTCGCGGGCGAACTCGAGGGCTCCTGTGGTGGCGAGGCGGCGGGCGACGGGGTCGTTGATGAGCTCGTTGCGGCCGCTGAAGACGCTCACGATGTTGTGAATGGCGTCGGGGAAGTTTTTTGTAGGACCAGAGTAGAGCAGTCCTTGGAGCCACTGGAGGTCATTGCTGAGCGTGGTCAGGGTCATGACGCCTTCGAAGCTGCGGGTGAGTTCCTTGATTTTCTCCGGTGTGGCGAGGGTGATGAATTGGAAGACGGCGAGGTCGCGGCGGTTCTGCGGGCTCTGCATGAACTGCCAGATGTCTTTCTCGCTGAACTTGTCTAGTTTTTTTAGCATGCGATCCGAGAGCGTCTTGCGTAGGGCGACGGGGTTCTGCCAGTCGGCGTTCGTGAAGACCTCGGGGAGCTTTTTTGCGCGAGGTTCGCCTTCTTTGGCGATGATGTTGCTCAGGATGCGTGTCTTGGTCTTGATCTGTACAGGGCGCGAGCTCTTGTAGGGGGCGGTGATGCGGTTCTGGGCTTCGTCGAGGGGGAATTCTTCTTCTTCTTGGACGACGGCGATTTCTTGGACGACGGTGTCGTCGGGTTCGAAGGAGTTGATATCGAAGTCTGCAGGCGTGCTGCTGCTCTCACCACTATCTTCTTCTGTATCCTCTGTGCCCCAGGTCGCGAGAGCTTTCTCTGCCTCGGCGTCGCTGCCAAACTCATTGCTCTCCACCGAGCCTGTGTAGTCGATGATGATGCCCTCGGGGGCGGTGTAGCTGTCAAGCGCGTCTGAGCCTGTATCGGTGGGTGTCACGCTGGGCGTGTCGGCGATGATCTCGGGGGCTTGGCCAAACTTCAGGAGGGGGAAGCTGACGTAGCCGAGGAAGATGGCAGCGAGCATCCCGATGAGCATGTGGGGGAGTTTCGAGTTCATGGATTGGCGATGGTGGTGGAGTGGTTGTTTGTGAGTGCTACTTGTTGAATGGGCTAAACGCGCTCACGCAGCAAGTCCAAGGTGATGGTTCTTGCTGCGCGTGTTGTGATAGGGATGATTGCGCGTGAGGGCGGAGAGACTAGTAGCGTGATCTGATCGTCTCGATGGTGGATTCTGCCGTGCGACTGACGAGGCTGTCAGGGTGCGACGTGAGGGGTTCGATATGCTTGATGGCGGCGTCGGTGCCATTGCTCTTGAGGTATTTGAGCACGTTGCCGATGAGCTGGAGGTCGCGGCTGCCTTCGATGAGAGCGATGAGTTTTCTTTCGGTATCAGCTCCGAGCTTGCTGAGCTGGTTGTGCCAGACGATGGGGTTCTCCATCCAGAGCTTGATGATGGTGTCGCTCATCTCCTCACCGCGTGCCTCAAGCAGGTAGTTCATGACGTGGGCGGGCGTTTGGATGCCGTTGGCCTGGTTGATACCAAAGAGTCGGTAGGCCTCTTCTGCGGTGCGCTTGTTGTTAGGCGCGGAGTAGGTGATGAGAGCCTCGACGAGCGCGGAGTGCGTCTGGGGCTCGGTGCTCCAGTTGTCCTCTAGTACCTCTAGGATGGTGTCGACGACGTCGATGCGCAGCAGGGGAGAGTTCGCGATGGCGAGGGCGGTGGCAGCCTCGCGGACGCGGTCGGAGACCTTGCTCTGGAGTTCTTCTATATTCGCGTTGACAAAGGAGGGGTGCGAGGGGGTGTTGATTGCCTCTGGGCTGTAGCTGTTGGACATGCGCGAGATTTCTCCCGAGTAGTTCACCTCATAGATGCCGTCTTCTTTGCTCGCGTAGTGAACCTTGCCAAATCGCTGCGCGATGGCGGTCATGTCTTCTAGCTGTCGCGAGGGCGTCTCGATGACGATGAGGTAGCCGCGCTTCTTGCTGTAGAGGGCTTTGTAAGACGCAGTGGTGAGGCGCGCAATGGCATCTTGGATGTTGTTGCGCTGGAGGGGATCGGCATTATTGATGAAGAAGCCATATACCGAGTTGTGACTCTGGCTGCGGCGCAGGCGCAGGCTCTCAAGGTCATCCTCATCCAGCAAGCGTCCCTTGACAGGGGAGACGTGGCGTCTTTCTTCATTTTCTAGGGTGATTAATCCGTCGTTCGCATCGGCGGGTACGGTGCCCTTGATCATGGTGGTCAGATTGGGGGCGAACCAACCAAAGGCGACAACGCAGAGTGCGGAGATTCGGAAGAGCTTCTTGTGGCGGATGCTCGCCTTGAACAGGAAGCAGGCAGCTACGAAGCAGAAAATCATCGTGAAGATGCGCATCTGGCTCTCATCGAGGCTGATGATGGCGGAGGTGGTGTTATCCTTGTTGTTGACTAGCAAGGCAAAGATGCAGATGCTGAGGAGAAAGCCCGCGACGATGACGTTGACCTTTCCCGAGGCGGTGAAGTGCGAACCCGAGTTGTAACTCTGATTCATAATCTCTGCACGGTCGCGCTGTCTCTTGCGAACGTCCTCAAGAGAGGCGATGACTTCTTCACGGAAACTCGTATCGACGTGTTCCTTGCCTGTATTGGAAAACTCTGCTTCGAGGCAACTGGCGCAGACGTCGGTGATTTTGGAACCGGGGTGGAAGCTCTTTCCACATTTTGAACACTGATGCTCCATATGGTCAAATAGTATCACGTCGCACGCGCTCTGGCAAGTACATAGTTGCTGATGTCACGCTAGCGTAGAAGTTCTTGCGAGCTTACCGTATTGCTCTTTGAAAGGGCGTCTTCTCGTTTCTACAGAAACAGAAGACGCCCTCTCAAAGAAAATACAGTTGGTCGCGTGATACGTAGGGTTATGGTATCCTACGATTTACTCCTCAATGATGACAGTTTGGTTCGCCTCGGGGATGAAGATGCGCGTCGCTGGGAGCAGCGATTCGAGTGTCTCTTTCATTGATTCCAATGCCTCGGGATCTCCATGGACAAGGAGGATGGTCTCGGGCTTGAGCTGAACGGCGTAGTCAACGAGGGATTGACGTGATGCGTGTCCAGAGAAGTCGAATTGCTCTGTGCGACAGAGTAGGGGATAGGTTTGCTTGCTCTTCGCGCGTGTGGCGACGCCGTCGCCGTATTTCGTCGCCTTGACAGCACCTGCTGGGGTGTCGGGGTCGCTGTAGCCGACGAAGAGGATGGAGTCGTTCTTGCGCGGTAGCATCTGCTCGGCGAGCTGATGAGAGATGGTGTGCTCACTCATCATGCCGCTGGATACTAGGTAGATATTGCCAGGGGAGGCGGTGATGGCTCCCTTGCCCCGGCGGGGGAAGCTCTGCGTCTTGATTGACTCGCGCAGTCGGTAGCCTGGCACGCGGCGTGGGGTGCTATCGCAGAGCTTGTCGTAGATGAGCGTGAGCTTGGTGCTGAGACCGCCAAAGTAGATGGGCACATTGGGGATGAGTCCACGCTCGCGGAATTGGTTGATCTCGTAGAGTAGCTCTTGGCTCTTGCCCAGTGCAAAGACGGGGATGAGGACAGCACCGCTGTTTTCTAGTGTCTCGCGTATGGACTTGGCGAGGCGGCGCAGCTCCTTTTGGCGTGCGTAGGCTGGGTCGCGGTGTGTGTTGCCATGCGTGCATTCCATGATGAGGATGTCGATGCCAGATTCGGGGAAGTTCGCCCCAGGGATGAGGCTCTGGTCGTCAAACTGCACATCACCTGTGTAGAGAACCGTCTTGTCATCAGCACCCTCGAGGAGGATGCCACTGGAGCCCAGTACGTGTCCTGCATCGCAGAGTGTAGCAAGCACGCTCTCCTTGTGCCCGACGCGGAAGGGCTTGTCATAGGGATGAGTCAGCCATACACGAGAGAGCTGCTCTACCTCTCGGTGGGTGAAAAAGGGGTACTCCACGATACCTTCTTGGGTGCGCTTAGCGGTCATGACATTGACCGAGTTGTGCAGCATCGCGTCGGTGATAATCGCTGTGGCTGGAGTCATGACAACTTGCATGTCAGGGTATTTGCTCTGGACAACAGGCAGTGTGCCAATGTGATCAAGGTGAGAATGGGTGATAAAAAGTGTGTCGGGACTATCGTCTCCGATGAGTTGATAATCAGGCACTGCTGCGCGTCCTTCTTTCTTTGGATGCATACCCGCATCAAAGACAATGCGCGAGGATCCCCACTGGAGGAGATAGGAGTTGGAGCCAATATCTGTGCTGCCTGATAGATTGGTAAAACGAATCATGTGCGCAGCGAGTTTGCCTCATGCTGATGCGTTTGTCAATGCGTATTTCATCCCATCGCGCCTTATGACTGATTATTCGTTTGCACGGAGAATAGATCTGAATATGGATATTATTTTTATTCTAGAGCTATTTGGCGTTTTCGATTTGTTTACATGACGATATTGGAGGATTTTGTTCTCGCAAATCGAGGTTGGGTAATTCTGTTTGTATAATAATTTAAAGATGAATAGTAATAATTGTTGTATGGTAAATATTATTTACGCTGCCAAGTATGATAGTAAAAAATGCCTATGCCGATGATGGATTTTCTCTAAACGTATTCATAACAAATAGTTTCAATTATGTGCGATCTTTGATTATTTGAGCTTTTCGTAAATATTATTAAGTCGGAGGGAGCCTGCAATTCGAAAAATGTGATTTATTTTTGAACAATATCTGCTATAGTACTGTCTACCATATAACGCAAGTTTGCTTATCGTTGTTATGCACAAAAAGGAGGTACGGTTATGTCAGATATGAGTGAAGAAGAGCTTAAGGCCTTGTTGGCGAGTCTTTATAAAGAGCCAGAAAAAGACGAGTATTTTGAAGAGCGATTCACGCAAAAATTTCACGAGCGCGTAGTACAAAGTGCTATTTGTACCCCGCCGAGTCGGCGTCTTTGGGATGATTTTTGTCAATTCTTTGCGAATATGACAATGCCCAAACTAGCCTACAGTGCCGTAGCAGTAGCGACGATTTTTGCGGGTGTATCGTCACTGAGTTTCCTCACCCCTAGCACCCCTGGTGTGAAGATTGCGCAGAAGAATCACGCGAACTTGACCCACCTGCGAGCCTCGCTCGGCGAGGTGCTGGGTGCCTCTATTACGAAGATGGATGACGTAGGGACAGATGTGAGTAGTGGCAAACTCCCCTCTCGATTAGGCATACGCCTCGCTCCCCCGCAGCATAGCTGTAGCCCCAACTATACAGGCGTCAATGTCATGACACCAGAGACTCCGCCTCTCTACCTCGAGGGCGCGACGATCTATTTGCAGCCTAGTGGAAGTGATGATAATACATTGAATATCATTCTTATCGAGCCTCAGTAATTTTTGATTGTTTTATTCTCGATCCGCTCTCGATGCGATCACTGTTTTCTGCTGCTGAATGGCTGCTGGGATGAGTTTCGAAAGAGATGGATTTTCACGAATAGTGAACGAGCAGAGGCGACACTGAGCCGCTAATGAGCAAATGGTCTATTTCGAAAATCGTCTCACAGCCTGCTACGTGAGAATGAGAGACCTCCTCGAGAAACGCGGGAATTGAGAAGCCCCCTTATATAAAAACGCGACACTCTATATAGTGGTCGTGTTTTTTTGTCTACAGTGGCTTGGCGGACTAGAATCCCCAGCCTATCTGGATGATGCAGACGAGCATGATGCTCGCAATAAAGAGTTTGCTAGCCACTCCTGCCAAGAAGCCGAGGAGTCCTCCTACAGCGGAGAGGGTGGCTTGTTTGGCTCCGGTTCTGCTAATAAAAAACTCTCCGACAAAGGCGCCGATGAGTGGACCTAGGAGCAGCCCAAAGGGAAAGAAGAAGGAGCCGATGAGCACCCCTATGAGGCAGCAGTAGAGTGAGGCCTTGCTCGCGCCAAACTTCTTTGCGCCAAAGTAGCTCATCACGTTGTCAATGAGCAAGCCTACCACAGTGAGTACGCCGAGGATGATCCATGTCCACACGGAGTTCTCGCGCTCAGGGTAGGCGTAGCTGACACAGGCTGCTGCACCGAGGAGGCAAAGATGGCCTGGGTAGGGGAGGATGCAGCCGATGATGCCCGCGAGCCCGAGGAGGGCTGCGAGGGTGAGAAGCGTGTAATAAAGAATTTCTGGTGGCATGATTGTGTATGTGACACGCAGGAGATCCTCTGTGGGAAGATCTCCTGCGCTGATGGTTGCAAAACGAGGCTTTAGGAGACTTCTATATCCGCATTATTCTAAATAAGCCAATACAGAAAATCGCTTCGCGCGGCAGCTTTAGAGTGCTTTTAGGCTGGATTTTCCTCGAATTTTCATCTCAGAGGACACTCTGAGCCATCAATGCGTAAAAAATCCTGCTCTAAAATCATCTCAAAATCTTAACTCGCAAGAAAATATAAGCCGCCTTTAGGGGATCTTTTCAAAATTAGCAGCTTCGGATTTTGCTGGCAGTTTGGATGAGAATTTGCGGCGTGTGGGCGCGCATAGCGAGCTATGTAAGCCCAGAAAGCCGCGAATTCTCGCCAGAATGCTGCAAAAGTCGTGCTGCGTCGCTCATTTTCGAAATTTACAATTTCTCAGAGCTAATTTTGCAAGGTTCCCTTTAGGAATTATCCTTTTCGCGTGCGGCGGCGCGCTTGCGGTCCGTGGTGTTGAGGATGCGCTTGCGCATGCGCACGAAGCGGGGCGTGATCTCGACGAGCTCGTCGGCCTCGATGTACTCGATGGCGCGCTCAATCGAGAAGACACGTGGGGGCGTGAGCTGGATGGAGTCGTTCTTGGAGGCGGCGCGGTGGTTCGTGAGGTGCTTTTCCTTCGTAGGATTCGCCACGATGTCGATGGGTTTGGGGTTTTCCCCAATGATCATGCCCTCGTAGACCTCGTCCCCGGGGGCGACGAAGAGCGTGCCGCGCTCCTCGATGCTCTGGAGAGCGTAGGGGCGGGCGATGCCGCTTTCGAGTGAAATCAGCGTGCTGTTCTGACGAGTGACAATCTCGCCGGCATAGGCGTCGTACTTCTTGAACATATGCGAGAAGATACCATGACCGCTCGTGAGATTCACCAGCTCGAACTCAAAGCCAATCAGACCGCGTGTGGGAATGATCGCCTCAATGAGCGTGCGTCCCGAGTCATTCGCCTCCATGTGCTCGAGGATGCCGCGGCGGTTGCCGAGGATGCGTACAGCTCCGTTGGCATGCTCGGAGGGAACCTCAATGTAGAGATGCTCAAAGGGCTCGCAGCGCACACCGTCTATCATCTGGTCGATGACGCGGGGACGCGATACGAGCAGCTCGTAGCTCTCGCGGCGCATCTGCTCGACGAGGATGGCAATCTGCATCGTGCCACGTGCGGAGACCATGAAGATACCGGCGCGGTCGGTGTCCTCCACCTTGATCGAGATATTCGTGCGCATCTCGCGCATCAGACGATCGCGGATCACGCGGCTGGTGACATTCTTCCCATCCTTGCCGCCGAGAGGACCGTCATTGATGCTGAGCTCCATCTGAACGGTGGGGGGCTCGATATCGACGAAGGGCAGGGGCTCGGCATTGGGATCGGCGCTGAGTGTCTCGCCGATGTCGACGTCCTCAAAGCCGGAGAGACCGATGATGTTGCCCGCGTAGCCGATGGCGGAGTCGGTGGTCTGGAGACCATTGTATTCGAAAAGCTTTGTTACCTTTGCCTGCACGCGTGAGCCGTCGTGGCGCAGGAGGTGGAGGGTGTCCCCCTTTTGCACCTTGCCGCTGGTGATGCGGCCGATGGCGACGCGCCCTACGTAATCATCCCAGTCGATATTGGAGATGAGCATGAGCAGATCCTTGTCAGGGTCGGCGTCCTTGGGCGCGGGGATGCGCTTGACAATCTGGTGGAGCAGGGGTGTGCAGTCGACGGGGGGCTCGCCCTCGATGCTGTTCATGAAGTAGCCGTCGCGTGCGGAGCCGTAGACAAAGGGACTCTCGAACTGCTCCTCGGTCGCGTCGAGCTCGAGGAAGAGCTCCAGCACCTGATCGCGCACCTTGAGCGCGTCGGCGTGGGGGCGGTCGATCTTGTTGACCACCACGATGGGGATGAGACCCTCTTCGAGAGCCTTGCGCAGCACGAAGCGTGTCTGAGCCTGAGGTCCTTCGTAGGCGTCGACGACGAGGATGACGCCGTCGACCATCTTCATCACGCGCTCCACCTCGGCGCCGAAGTCGGCATGCCCTGGGGTATCGACGATATTGATCGTGTAGCCATTCCAGAGGATGGACGTGTTCTTCGCCTTGATGGTAATGCCCTTTTCGCGCTCGAGGTCCATGGAGTCCATGGCGCGCTCTTGCACCTCTTGGTTCTCGCGGTAGGTGCCGCCAGCCTGGAGGAGCTGGTCGACGAGGGTTGTCTTTCCGTGGTCAACGTGGGCGATGATGGCGAGGTTGCGAAATAGGGATGCGTCACTCATATAAAAAGGTATTGCTTGATAGCGCGCGCATTCTATCACGAGAATTGTTTTTTGGAAAGAGCAATCTTTCTGTTTCGTCCACGAGAGAGCCGAGTTTTGCCTCTCATGCTCTGCTCAGGCTCAATCGCCCCTTTGGGGATGGTCGGGGGGGCGGATGATGACGGGGAAGGGGAGACGTCGGCGGCGTAGGAATTGCTTGAGCTTGCGTGCTTGCTCGACGGCTTCTACGTGCGATTCAAAGCATATTGACCCCAGCGCAAGGGGAAAGAATCGCTTGAGCTTGCCATCGCGTAGTGCCGCGCGGGCGAAAAAGCCGCCGCTGATTTTTCCCTGACCCTGCCTCTGCTGCTTGCTGGGGTAGATGTCCATGAGCAGCACGAGTCCTTTATTCCGCGTGGCGAGACGTCTCAGCCCCCAGTGCGGGGTGCGAATGCCCTGTTGCGCATGGAATTGCATGTGCAGCTGGCGCGGTAAGAGCAAGATGCCCATGAGGGGCCATGCGAACAGAACTCCAAACCGGCACCATGCCACCATAA
>CAYJLP010000010.1:17238-29946 GCA_964371115.1 uncultured Akkermansia sp.
GATCATGATGAGCTCTCCTTGCATCGCTGGCTGCCAGAAGTCCGCGACTCCCGAATAGAGCATCCACAGCACTGCTGAGAGAATGAGCAGTACAATACTGCGGATGATGTAGAGTGATCGCTGTGAGCGTGTGTGGGTCACCCGAAGGGTCTCTCCCTCGATTTCAAAGAGACAGTGCGTGTGCTGATCTTCTAGCGAATGTTGCACAGTGCTATTCATCGTTTCAATCTAGCATGCTCGAGATGGGGTGTCAATCTTTACCTTTGCGACGGCGGCCATGAGTTGTGGGAGAGGACGCAGCAGCTCGACGTCGATGTGCTGGAGACTATCGGGGAGCTCGACGCGCTGCTGCTCGATGCAAAAGGGGAAATGCTGCGCACACCAGATGCTGCTGCCTGCCTGCTTGATGAGTGCCTCGCAGACGCACCAATGGGCGTAAAAATCCTCAATCTGCGCGCCCTGTTGTATAAAACGCTCGTAGCTCTCCTCTGTCATGATGCGGCTCGCGAGGCGCGTGAGATTGCGCCTCGGGCGCATGAGCTCGATGTCGATGCCGATGGGGTGCTGGTCGATGGCGATGGCGAGCAGCTCGGCCGTGTGTGACATGTTGAAGTGGAGCTCAGGATAGTCGGCGAGATAGGGCTTGCCCTGCTCGCCGTAGGCGAGCTGGATGTCCGTGATGTCGCAAGAGGCGTGCTGTGCAAGAAGCTCCTTGAGAATGAGACGTGTGCGCAGGAAGTTCAGCCCTGCGCTCTCGTAGCGCTGCCGCTCGGCGGTATCGAGGAGGTGGAGCGATGAGGCGTCCCAGTGGATCTCATCGAATCGGTAGAATCGGTAGGTCATTTCAGGACTGATTCGCTGTGGGCGCAGGGCTGGCGCAGAAGAGGGGCGTGTAGGCTGGGAGCTTCTCAGGCAGCTCAGCACAGGTGCTCTGCTGGGGCTGCTCCTTCTCTCCCAGCTTGTACCAGAGAGGTGTGCTCTCGGGTAGCTCGCGGTAGAAATAGGGCGTGCCCTCGTGCGTGATGAAGCCGATGAACTCGATGCCGCTCTGCTCCTTGCTATTCATACTCTGCATCATGGCCGCGTGGTATTGCTGCCCAACGCGGCGGCTGAGCCAGCCCGCGGCGCGCTTCTCCGCCGCGAGATGCGCGCGATCATAGCGCAGCCAGCTGAGATCGTCGAGGGGGAAGCCGATCTGCTGCTCGAGTTTCTTGAGCGATGCGATATCGCGTCGCAGCTCATCGCTCAGCGCGTGCTGCAAGGGAGATCCGGGCTCGTGGGCTTCGATGACCTGTGTGAGTATCTTGTAGATGTAGAGCTTGAGGCGCGCGTTGACATGGGGAGATCTGTAGCTGAGCAGCTTCTCGAGGGTGAGTGGGATGTTGGCACAGGGGAAGAAGTGGCTGCGCGTGAGGCATAGCTTGGCAATGAGCTCGTCAGGGCGCCACTCGCAGAGATGGAGCTTGGGGTTGGGCTGGAGGAGCTTTTTCTTGCTGTCGCCCTTCGCGCTGCAGGGATCAAAGGGGGAGAGGGTCAGCTCGATGAGCTTGTTCTTGTTGAGCTTCGGCGGGCTTTCGCAGAGCCACGATTGCATCAGCTCAGGGTTGCGCAGCTGGTAGTGGCGGCTGTGCAGGGGGCGGGATTGGAAGATATTCTCCATGAGCGCGACCTGCTGGAGATTCGCCGCGTGCTGCGCATCAAAGCTGGGCTGTTTGCTGTGGGGGCGTCGCGGCTCGGCGGGCTGCCCGTGGATGCGCTCGGCGAGCTGCTGCGTGCTAGGCAGGCTGCGGCGTGCGTGCTCGATGGCGCTGCGCTGGTAGCTGCTGCGTGGCTTGTAGCGCAGCAGCAGGCGACCGTACTCGCTGTAGCTGGGATTGTCGCGTAGCTGCTGCTCGATGCGCTTGAGCATGCTGATGTCGCGTCTGAGGAGGCGCAGGTGCTTGATGCGCTTTTGGACGGGAGCGATGAGCTTGCCGTCGAGGTGGTGGATCTGGTTGAGGGTCTGCCACTCGTCGTGTCGCTGGGTGAGGGCCTGTTGCTCTTCATCGAGGTCTAGGAGGTCTTGTGCCGCATCTCCTGTGAGGGGGGTGCGTGGGGGTAGAGGGCGTAAGACGCGCTCGAGGCTCTCGCGGCGTAGCGTGAGCTGCTGGGAGCGGCGGTGCTTCACAAGAGCGTGCCAGCGGCGGGGGATGTCCTGTCCCTCTGCACTCTGTGCCCAGAGCGTCGAGCCTAGCTGGCGTATCTGCTGGGGGGTGACTGCCTCCCAACGCTGGGGATGCTGCTCGAGCTCGCCGAGTAGGTGGAGCGTGTCGAGGCGCTGCTGCTCATGCTCTGCAAGTGTGCTCTCAGCCTCGCTGATGCAGCGGCGTAGCTCGGAGTTGATCAGAGGATTGAGCCCTCCTTGGACACGTGCGAGCTCGAGTGAGATGAGGCTGGGGCTGCCAGTGCGCAGCGCGTGCTGGAGGTTGAGGTGGGCTTGGTGTGCCTTGTTGTAGAGGGCAAAGGCTGTGAAAGCCAGCGCACCGATACCGAGGCAGATTAGCGTGATGTAGAGGATCTTGTGGTTGGTGCGTCGGCGCAATTGGAGCTCATGGATGATGCTAGCGCGCTGGGCTTGGAGCTGCTCGTGCTCCTCCTTGCTCTGGGGGGCTGACTTGAGCTGGGATTCAATGGTGCGCCTTTTGTTGCGTAGGGCATTGTGTGAGAGCTCGTGGATGCCGAGGGGGGGAGGTGTAGCTTTATTCGCGTGGAGGACGGGCGTGGCTGGGGGAGAGGGGACGCGTCGGTGTCGAGAGTTTCTCATGGGGCTGAGTTGTTGCGGACTCGGAGAGGGGGAGCGGTTCTTCTGGGAGGTGTGGGTGTTGTGGTCTCGATGAGGCGGAAGTGCCAGATGAGTTTGCTGTCTTTCTTTTCGAGACGCTGGAGCATGAGCTCGGACTCGGGGCTGGGCGGACTGCTCTGGGCGCGGTTCTTGAGCGTGTTGTAGCTCTCGTAGAGTCGCTCGGAGAGGTGGGCGCGCAGCTGCTGGCGGATGAGCGTGCGGTGCTCTGGGCTGCTGAGTCGCTCGGTGAAGCGTGTGCGGGCGAACTTGTCGCGCGTCGTCGTGCCGCTGACGGTGTGTGGGGCGAGCTGGAGATTGGGGTACTCGCTGAGGATGTGGTTGATCTGAGCGGCGAACTCGCTGTTCTGGTAGAGCTTGAAGTACGCGCTCATATGCTCTTCTATCTCCGCGCGGTTGGCTGCCTCGTCGAGGTCGAGCAGCAGGCGGTAGAGCGTGGCGATGCTGTAGTAGCCCGGCTTGAGCGGGGATTGCTGCGTGGTGCAGCTGTTGGCCAGCTTGTAGAACTGGAACTCGAGGATGCTCTTGAAATTGAAGTTGCGCTGCAGCTGAATGCGGTAGCGCTCCTCGAGGTAGGGGAAATTAGGCATTTTGCTAATACCCAAAGAGTGCTGGATGACATTCAAGGGGCGTGAGTGCTGCTCGGGGGGGCTCTCGATGCTGATCTCGTTGCTAAAGCCGCGGATGCTGGGTAGCTCGATGAGAGGGGGATTGATGAGCTCGAGGTTGGTCTGTACGACCTTCCACGGAAAGCGCGCGCGGTGCTCCTCGGTGAGGCGCAGCTGGGCGTAGGGCTGCCAAGAGTCAGAGGGGATGCTCTCGATGTCCTCCTCCTCGATGCTGAAGCTCTCGGGCGTCAGGTCGGGGAGCTTGTAGTGAGAGTTGCGCGTGAAGAGCTGCTGGCGTATGTGGGGGACGAAGAGGTAGCGATTCGTGCGCGGGGAGGCGCTCAGCGTGAGGGTGAGTAGCGCTGACTTCTGTTGGTAGAGGAACTGGTAGAAGCGCGTGTCGGCACGCATCTGCATCTGCTGGTTGGGCGTGGGGATGCCCTTTGTCAGTAGGTTGAATTGCTTGACCTTTCCACGGTCTTTGGGGGTGATTTCGATGCTGTGTTTGCCCTTTTGCAGGCGGCAGCGCCACTCTTCGTTGACGAGGGGGGAGATGAGCAGTGCTCCCTGGTCGATGGACATGGGGGAGTGCTGGAAGATGTTTTGCAGCAGCAGCGGGATGGGGTCGCCTGCATTAATGATGATGAGGTTACCCTTGTTGAGATGTGCGTAGGTGCTGATGATGTCATCAAAGGTCTGAGGGCTGTTGAGGTAGTGTCTGTTGACAGGATCGTGTCTGTCTAGTGAGCGGATGTAGGAGTAGAGCTCGGGGTCGTTGGTGAGGCTGTAGAGCTGCTCGTTGTGGAGTGTCTGGAGGATGTCTTGGCTTTCGACCTCGTTGATCTGGCTTGCCCATTGCTGGGGTGTGTAGGACTGGGTGCTGTGCAGGAAGTAGAAGCGCACGAGGGGCTCAAGCTCGAGCTCGAGCTCGCGGCTGTAGTCGATGAGGGTGTGTAGCGTGCTGGCGTAGTCGCGCGATGTCTCTCCCTCGTGAGGATGGGCGAGGCTGCTGATGATGCTGTGGATCTTGTGGAGCTTGTCCCAGATCTCGGGCGCAGCGTGCTTTGAGGCCGCGAGGCTCAGCGTGTGGAGGTCGAGGAGCGTTTCTTGTGCGATCTTGTGCTCATAGGGGCGTGTCGCTATCTCGATGAAGCGCTTGTTGATCTGCTCGATGTCTTGGATGCTCTCGGCGAGCAGGGAGGCGTAGGCTGGGGGGAGAGGCTGCTGGCCTGTGCCTGTGTTGTCTGTTCCTGCTATCTTGTCGGTGAAGAGGTTATCCTTGAAGTAGATGAGGTAGCCTATAGCTAGGCTCATGAGGATGAGTCCCGTGAGTCCCGTGATGAGGCGCGTGGAGGCGCGGCAGGGGCGTTTTGTATCTTTGGGGTTGAGATAGGTTTGCTCGTCACGTGGCTCTTGGTATTTGTAAGGAGCTCCAGCGAGCTGGTGTCCCTGTGGTTGCGTGACGAGGGGACCTTTGACGGGGGGGGGCTCCTCGCTGTGCCAGCTGTGCGCTCCTAGCGAGGAGATCTGCGCGAGCTGGGGGGCGGAGGGGTTGTCCTCGAGCTGCTCGGGGCGGGGGATGAGCAGCTTGGGCTTGAGCTTGAGGATGGGGCGCCCCGATCGGCGCGCCTTGCTCGCCATGGCTGATTCTTCGAAGACGGCGATGCGCTGCGTCTGGGCAAAGGTGTCCTTCGCATTGCCTGTGGTGGTGAAGGTGATGCCCCATCCACGCGAGCTGGAGAGCCAATCGCTCTCGGCGAGGAGGTGGAGCACATCGAGGCTGCGGGTACCGGGCTGCACGATGATGAGGCAGTCGTGCTCGTAGGGGGGCGTGATGAGAGACTTCGCATTGTACTTGTGCCCCGTGAGCTCTTTCCAGGTGGACTGGAGCTCCAGCTGGGGGAGCATGTCGGTGGAGAGGCGTGGCTCGCCGGTGAGGTAGACGGGGTGTCCCTCCCAGCGGGGGCACCAGAACTCATCCTTGTAGAGCCCTAGTACGAGGGCGGCAGGGGTGGGACGCGCCTTGCTGCTCTTGAGGCTGCGTACCTCTTCTTTGGTCAGGGCGATGTGGTGGGCAATGTGGCACTCGCGACCCGTGTAGTCTGGTCCCGCGTTCTGGATGCAGCTGAGGACGTGGAAGGTGGCACCCGCGCAGTCGAGGATGTTGTAGGCGAATTGGGGACCGGGGATGATCTTGTGATCTTCCTTGTAGCCTGAGAGCTTGAGCAGCTTCTTGCTGAGCATGCGGGGTATCTCTCGGCTACAGGCGACGACTCCGTAGCCCGTTTGACCTGCGTCAAGGAGTTCTGGAGCACTAGTGTAGATGAGCTGATAGGACATGGGCGCAGGGAGAGAGGAGAGGGGGGGGCGGGGGATTAGGCTTGGGGGGGCGTGGGTAGGGGGGTCGGCAGGAGGTCTGGCTCGACCTGGTTGAGCGCCCAGAGCATGGCGTCGGTGACGTGCAGGGGCTTCGTCGTGCCTGAGGCGGGACCGATGAGGGATTGTCCCGTGCGCTCGTCCGTGAACTCGATGGGGGAGGTGCCCAGAGACGAGGCGGCAAAGTAGCGCACCTGACTGGAGATGGCCTCGGCATTCGTACAGATGTAGGGGCAGATGCTAAAGAGCAGCTGACGGAGGCGTGCGGAGTTCGCCTCGACATGCTGGGGGAAGAAGAGGCCGTTGCGCACGAGGGGGAGCAGGGGCTCGGGGCCCAGCAGGTGCTGCCAGATGTCGCATTTGCCAATGATGAGGGCAAAGGGGGTCTTGAGCTTCTTGCCCGGTGGCATGTTCAGTCGCGTGCGTAGGCGCATCTCGGTCTCAGCGAGGAGTCGTCCCTGACGTCCCGCAGGGTGGAGGGCGCGTCGGAGCTGGGGGTCGGCATTGTCCTGCAGAAGGTTGCGGAATCCTGGGTTCGTCGTCGGGTCGAAGAGGTAGAGGAGGCTGGAGGCGACGGCGAGGTGCTCGGCTCCGGGGTGTTCCTCGCCCGAGCGTCCGGGCTCGAAGCTCTCGCCCGCGTTGTCAAAGAGGACGATGGAGTAGGTCTTGGACGCTTGGTTGAGATTGTAGATGAAGGGGCGTGGCATGCTGACCTCGTGCCCGTGTCGCCTGACATTCTGGTAGAGACTGCCTTCGAGGCGCGTCTTGCCTATATAGGCTTCTTGGGGGGTCTGGGCGGTGAAGAGCCGCGAGCTCATGGCGCTGAGGGTGGCATTCGCGAGGGGGGCGGCGGCGCGGAAGGGGATGTTGAAATCGCGCGGTAGCTGCATGCTCAGCTCGTGGATGAGGGAGGCGAGGTAGTAGGTCTTGCCCGCGGCGGGGACGCCGACGAGGGAAAAGATGTGCTGGCGCGTCAGGTCAAAGAAGGGCGGTAGCTTGTGATGGCAGAGCGGGCAGGCGAACTCGGTGCAGGGCACGCCCATGGCATCAAGCGGGAGTCCCTGCGCATTGAGCTGCCCAGGGATGAAGCGCAGCTGGGCGTCCTCGCCTACGTAGTCATCGCCGCAGAGGTCGGGGTGCGACGCGATGGCGAGCGCCTCGCTGGAGGAGAAGAGCTCCCAGCAGGTGGGGCAGCGGTAGGCTTGCTGCTGCTCGCTGTTGCGCTGTTGCTCTTCGTGGAGCTTTGCCTGCTCGAGGAGGCGTTGTTGCTCAGCTTGGTAGTAGGCGAGTGGCTCTTTGAGATCGCGGAGCCTAAAGGCGTGGTTGCCCAGACCGCGGAAGGTTGCGAGCGCGTCTTTGGGCTGCTGGCCTATGTTCTCCGCGAGGGCGAGTAGCGTGTAGACGCCTGTCCACTCGCGGCTCGTGGGGGTGTAGACGAACCAGTGGCTCGCCTCAAAGTGCTCGAAATCGGGCTTGTTTTTATCTGATGCGTCGCCGTACCAGCAGACGATACAGCCTGAGGCGATGGTGAGCAGGTAGAGCTTTCCTGACGCGATGACGACGTCGCCAGTGAGTTTTTTGCCGTTGAGCGTGTAGCTGCTCTTGTCGCTGTGGGGGAAAAAGCGGCAGACGTGGTTTTGCTGTGCAAAGGAGCCTGCATTTTTCGCACGCATGGCCAGCGGGATGTCATTGCTCTCGTGCGCGCCTATGTTGACAAAGGCTCCATCGGAGCTTGTCGCGGTGCGTGTGAGGCAATCATAGATGTGTAGCTGTTTGTTCATGAAATCAGCTGAGGTGAAGCATGTTTGTAGGGAAGTTTTTTCTGTTCTTTCAGGCGGAGATACTAGCAGAAACTCACGGTGCTGTCAAGGATGCCGCTCGGGTGCAGCGCGGCGTGGGGGAGGTATGACGTGCAGGGTTAGAGTGGCGTGCGTCGCCTAGATGCATGATCGGCGGTGAGCGTCATACACTCACCGCCGATAATCTGAAGCATGCTTCTGCGGGCTCGATTAGAGCTGCGCTTGCAGTTTCTTCATGCCGCGTTTGTAGGTGTCGACTCCCTTTTTGTAGTCGAGATGCAGCGTCTTGGTCTTGTCAAAGAGGGGCAGTAGCTCCGCGATGAAGGCGTCGAACTGCTTCTTGAAGGCAGGATCCTTGGCCGCCTTGGCGCGCAGGGCTTTCATCTTCTCAAACTCTTCGATGCCGTCGCGCAGCTTCTCAAAGCGAAGGGATGTCAGATTCCCTGGGTAGACGAGGAAGCAGTCGCCGTCTGGCCAGCCGCCGAACTTCGTCGTTTGGAATGGGTTGCGGTTCCACGCGTTGTACGCCCAGCGCAGGAAGCCGTCGAAGTTGTGCACCGCGGCAAAGATGCCCAGCCACTCGGACTCCACGAGAGGGGAGTGGGTGAAGGTGTTGGGACGCTGGGGATTCACACAGACGTAGTACGTGGTCTTCTTGCCCGCCTTCTGACGCTCGGCGAGCATCTGGGGCGTGACCATGTTCGTGTGGCCGATGAGCGGCGACATGTCGTGCACGATGGCGGAGGCGGAGGAGGGGCTGTTCACTGCGGAGACGACCTTGAACTTGGGACCATACTTCTTCATCACCGCATTGGCGGCGCGTACCATGTGGTCGGGGCGCTCGTCGACGCCGATGCAGGCGATGTCCATCCAGCCTTTTTTCTCCAGATGCTTGGTGAAGTCAGTAAGGAAGGGTCCCCAGAGCTTTTCGTATTCGGGCGAGCTGGGATTGCAGTTGATGTCTTCGTAGAGGCCTGTCTTCTCATCATAGACGCGCAGCTTGAGCGACCAGGGCACCATGGTGTAGCAGGAGATCTGATCCTTGATACCGATCTCATTGATCATGAAGCTCACCCACTTGTCAAAGATGCTGTAGTCCCATGTGATGCTGCCGTCCGCCTTGCGTATCCATTTGACCATGCTGGGGCTGTGGTCGTAGGTCTGACCACCCCAAGCTTCGTGTGTGATGGAGGCGGTGATGACCTTTTGCCCTGCTTCGGCGAGGCGCTTCATGAGCGGCTTCATGAGGGCAAAGTGGACATCAGACCAGGGCTCAACACCATGGTAGCGTGCGACGGAGTCGGGATACTGCCAGAGGTCGATGTGGGCGGCCCAGTTCTTGGGCTTCGCGATGGAGGGGGAGATGACGTTGATCTCGACGGGGATGATTTGGGATTTCTCACCCTTGGCGCCGACGCGTACCGCACCCTTGTAGATGCCGGGAGCCGCGCTCTGAGGGACGTCGAGGGAGACCCAGACGGAGCGGTTGATGCCTGCTTTGTCCGTGATGAGCTCGCCGTCCTGAGAGGAGATGATGTCGGCGCGGGGCTGACCTGAGCCGATGGTGAACTTCACAAAGCGCGCGGTCATGGGCAGAGCCTTGCCTGCGGCGTTCTTCGGCACTGCTGTCTTGAGGTTGATCTGGGAGAGCGCGTTGGGGGAGGAGACGAGGATCTGGGCATTCACACGCTCGCCGCGCCATGCGGTGAGGCGGATCTTGTTGCCCGGGAGTGTTGCGGGCATGGCCTGACTGCCCGTCCATGGGAGGCGCGCTTCCGTGCCGTGTGCGGTGGCCTGCATGCCGCCCTTCTCACCCTCGGCGAAGCCTTGGATCTCGACGATGTGACCGCCGCCTGCATTGCCCATGCTATTGCGAGTGAAGGTGACGCGTACGAAGCGTACATTTTTTGTAGGGAAGCTGTATTCATTACCCGCGGCGGTGCCTGTAATCGAGTTCGCCCGCTGATCGGCGAGCATCTCCCATTTCTTCCCATCGCGTGAGCCTTCGATCTTGAACTGATAGATGCGGCCATCGATCCAGTAGGGCCAGAAATGAATGCGGCTCAGGGGCTTGGCGGCTCCCATGTCAATCTGGTAGAAGACGGGGATTTTCTCCGCGCCCCAATAGGATTTGGGCTCTACTTTGCCATCAATCGCTTTGGCAGGTGTGTCCTGATCCCAATGAGGGGAGGCTGTGACCTTGGCCCCTGCAAAGAGGTTTTTCTGCGTGGACTTGGTCTGAGGTTGAGCTCCGTGGAGCCCCATTTCCTCGAACACCTTGCGATCGACGTCTTGAGCCGATGTGGGGTTGCATAAGGAGACCGAAAGTGCCAGTAGCGCAACTAGTCGAGAGGTTGAATGACGAGTCATGGTGGTCTAGTCTATCATCGTGTATGCCCCTCTGTCAAGCAAGAAGCTCGGAATGGAGAGGTGCGTGCACATGGGATAGCTCGGCTGATGAGAGTCTACAATGACTGAGCCTAGCCTGCGCGGTGAGAGCTGCATTTTTAGAATTTCTCAAGAGCTATGCGCATTATTCAGAGGGCGAAAATGGAGAGAAAAAGCGGTCTTTTTAGAGTTTTTCTAAGATGGTTTTAGGGTGTCATAAGGGAGATTTTATGTACTTTTTATCACCTGAAAATTAACTATTAAGTATTGTGTTTGTTGTGTTAATGAATAAATTTCTTTTTCGTATATATTCCTATTGACAAAGATAAAATAATTGTTAGAATGCTCTTACCTAACAATTTTTTTTGAAAATGAAAATTAAACCTTCAATTACCCAATCCATCTGCTCCGGCATCAAGTCTAAAATAGCTCCAGGCCTCCAAGGCTTTGGGGTGGTTCTTTTTATCAGTCAAGCTAGCTTCGCGGTTGCTGAAACTATTGACAAAGTGTATGTTGTGACTGACGTAGATGGTGCGACTATTCTAGACGCTAGTACGTTGCCCCCAGATGGTAAACTCTCTGGTTCTATCACTGTTAATAATGGAACGGCGGATGCTTATACTGCATTTGATACATTAGTAGTGGTGGATCTCACATCGGCGTCGAGTGCGCTTACTCTAGAAGATTTTAAGATTACAGTAACGAATTATGGCGTAGACAATATTGGCGAGTTTATGGATACTTATGCGATTAAAAATGGCACCGTTTCATTGAAGAATAGCCAAATCTTTATAACTACCACAGGAGGTGAAAACGATAGTTATGTCTATGGTATACAAGATTCAAAGGTGATAGATTTCGACGCAAGTAGCTTAGTTGACCTCGATGTTGATCTTTCAAACGTTACTGAAATATATGGTATGCGCGCGACTGTGCAAAACTTTGCAGGAGATGTGGAAGTCGAATCTGAAAGTCGTGGTCAGGGTGTCATTCTCCGCGATACTGGAGAATACGGTACACAATTTGCCTCAACGGCATCTGTATCTGTGACCACCGACCAATCTGGGACTGCCTTGAATTACACTCTACTGTCTAGTACCCCTACGGAATCTCTCGCTCTTTTCGATGGTAAGTTTACTGCAACGTCGACTGCTTCGGGATTCGCTACAGCGGCATGGATCACTGCTTCTGCTTCTGATTATGATCGTTCTGTTGCGAAATCTATTAGTGGTACCTACACTGCTGCCGCTAGCTTAAATGCTCAAGCTTTGGTACTAAACGGTCAAATTTATGCAAAAACTATTGATGCTGTTTTAGAAATAACTACTACAAGTAAAAAGTATACGAGTGATGCCGTGGCATATGTGGGGAAAGTAGGCATCGTTTTCGATGGCGATCGCATGACGGGCTTTGATGAATTCAGTGGAACAATCACTGCTACAGGTGGTTCCAATGCTGTTGGTATGGAGCTTCAGCACGTGGGGAACGTAGTTAATAGTTCTGGTACTATATCAGCTAGCATCTCAGCTTCAACGGAAGATACCTATTTCTTGACGCGTGACGAATATGGTGATATCGTTCAAAATACGGAGGGCTTTGACCGTAGCACCTCTCATTTTAAATCGACTGCGGCAATACGCATTATTGATCAGCCTGCTCCAGCTGGACCTCAATCTGCTACTTCCGCACTCGTGACTGAGCTGAACTTTGCTGATGGAGCGAAGGCTGAGGCGCTGGTCGGTGCTGAGGGAAGCCCAAAGAGCTATGGTGATGCTATTCAGTTCACCACGGACCAGCTTGTTCTGAATGCTGCGCCTAACGCAACAGTCACGCTCATTGGTGATATTACAACAGATGCTGATGCTTATAGCGCTGATAGATCTGACGGTGGTGGAGTCGAAGATGTTTCCGCGGGCGACAGAGATGGCATGGTTGTCAGTAGTTCTGAGGCATCGGCCACCACCAGTACATCACGACGTGTGCTAACGTATAATGAAGGCACTTATAACGTCAGCTCTGATTACTGGTTTGTCTCGCAGGTCGAGCTGGGGAACAGTGAGACATCTGCTACAGGCCATGTGCGCTTGCTGGATAGTACTCGCTTTGTGGCGACGGATACGCTGAACTTTCACGTGAACTCGGCGACGGATTACTCCAACATTACTGTGTCCGCAGCAGAAATCCTCACCGTGTCAGAGCTGGGCGATGTCAATGTCACGCTCGGGGCAGACCTCATGCATACGGAGAATTTTGAGATCAACCTCATTGCAGGTAATATGCTTGATACTGCGGGCAATGAGCTTTTCATCACGCTGACAGACCTCGTCATAGGCGATGGCACAGCAGAAGGATCGCTGGGAGATGACCTCGCGAGCATCTATGTCATCTATAATGGAGAAAAGACATTCTACACAGAGGGCATGAGCATCCTGATGGATGGTAACTCGAAAAATCTGACGATCGGTCGCGGCATGATCCCCGAGCCTAGCACGGCGACGCTGAGCTTGCTGGCACTGGCTGGGCTCATCGCCCGCCGCCGCCGACAGGGTGTCTAGCTGTAGGGAGCTTCCCCTCTTTCAGGAGAATCAAGAGCCTAGCTTCATCGAGAAGCTAGGCTCTTCTGTGGGCTCTAGGGGATCTTGCAAAATTAGCAGCTTCGGATTTTGCTTGCAGTTTGGATGAGAATTTGCGGCGTTTG
>CAYJLP010000011.1:0-28663 GCA_964371115.1 uncultured Akkermansia sp.
CCTATCCGATGCCCTGCATCACGACAAATGGGATAGGCTCCTCACGTGCTTCCCCACCCTAGCTCGCGGCGAGAACCCCTTTCTCGATCATCCTGACTATGAAATCACCGTCGGTGAGCTCGTCATCCTGATGCGAGGCTGGGACTGTCTCAAAAACATGCTCCGCAGCGGACTGCGGGCGAACGAAGCCATGATTCAGATGAGCGGTGAGATGGGCAGCTCTCGCATCTATGCACAGCTGCTCAAGAGCAACCCCATCATGACGAGCAAGCAGACGCTGCGCTTCTCCAGCACGCTGCTCGAGCTCGCACTCGAGAACGGCGGCGACCCAAATGCACGCTCCCGCGAGGAGAGCAAGCGCCCTCTGATGACTCACACAGAGCTCGAGGATATCAAGCTACTCATCAAGCATGGGGCTGATGTCAACGCGGTAGACGCCGTCGGACGCAGCGCGCTATTCTACCACACGGACAAAGACATCCTCTCCTACCTCATCAAGCACGGTGCCGATGTGAATCTCCTCGACGAGCAAGGCTATAGTGCGCTAGACTACTGGAAGGAAAACAAATCGCGCTTTGACCTACTCTCCAAGGCAGGAGGCAAGGCTGTCAAGCCGATGAAGCTCATCAAAATGGGCTACCATGACGGCTATGAGGTCATCCTCAACGACATGGATGACTACGCCTACATGGTGGTCAATGAGAAAGAACAAGATACTGACCCTGATCAGATCGTCTTCTACCTCGCCTCACGCTTCCCCACGCCTCACGTCCGACAGACGGAGAACTGGCATGAGTTCATCAAATGGCTACGCGCCCTGCCCGCCTACAGCACGCTGCATCGCTACGTCCAAGGCGAGCACCACTTTGCCAGTGAGAAAGACTGGGTACGCCCCTATATGCTAGATAAGATCATCGCCCCCATCCCGCTGAGTGAAGGCGTGGAGCGCGTATATTTTGTCAATAACGAGCAAGACGATATAGCTAAGGGACTCACGGTAAAAGACTAAAAACCCGTTTATCCCCATAACTAAGCGTGAAACAGGTGCAATTGATGCTTGATCAACTGCACCTTTTGCTATAGAATGCAGGCATGTTAACATCCTGCTCTCGACTCTTATTCATGATGACCGCCCTCATTTTTTGCACGGCTACCGCACAGGCAGCCACGATGGCCAAGCGGACAGCAGATGGAAAATGGGCCTACGTCCAGCTCGCAGATGGCTTCGACTTCCCCGTAGGCAAGCCCGATGCGAAAGACTACTACAAAGCACGCGGTCTACGCCTCAAGACACCACGCCATCTCGGTGAGGACTGGAATGGCAAGGGCGGTGGCAACACCGACCTCGGAGACCCTGTCTACACCATCGGGCATGGCATCGTCACCTATGCCGCTGATGCGAAAGGTCGCTGGGGCAAGGTCGTCATTGTACGCCACGCCTTCCGCGACCCCCGCACGAAGCGTCTGCTCTGCGTCCAGACCCTCTACAGCCATCTCGACAAGATCACCGTCAAGCTCGGCCAGCTCGTCAAGCGTGGCGACCTCGTCGGCACCATCGGGACGAACAACGGCATGTACCCCGCCCATCTCCACGCCGAACTCCACTACAATGTGCTGGTGAACTGCGGTCAGCAAGGCATCCCCAAGAACTCGCGCAACTACGGCGACCTGACAAAGTTCATCAAAGCCTACCGCAAGCTCCCCATCGAGAACCGCTGGGTACAGGTGCCCATCGGTGGTTTCCTCCCCTACAAGAATACGGTTGGTCTATAATACATGATGGCGCGACTTTGCCTCTTTGGCGGCAGCTTTGACCCTGTGCATGCGGGGCATATCCATCTCGCACGCGCCGCGCACAACGTGGCGCGCCTAGATGAGCTGCTCTTTCTCCCAGCAGCGCGCTCACCCTTCAAGCGCGACCAAGAGAGCTTTTTCACCGACGAGCAGAGGCTCACTCTACTCCGTAGTATGACGCGCGATCTGCCTTGGGCGCGCGTCTCTGAGCTCGACCTGCGCCTCCCGCCCCCCAGCTGGTCGTGGCGCGTCGTCGAGCTCACGCGTGAGGCGCATCCCAAGGCGGAGCTCTATTGGCTCATGGGGGTGGATCAGTGGGAGCTGCTCCACCGCTGGGCACGCTTTGACTATCTACGCGAGCAGCTCACCTTTCTCGTCTATCACAGGCAGAAAGCCCCCCTCCCTCGCGAGGGTACACGCGCCCTTTTCCTCACAGGTGACCACCCTGCCTCCTCCACTATCATCCGCGACTGCCTACGCCAGCAGCAGCCCCTCCCTAGGGGATGGATGGATGACGCGAGTCACCAGCTCGCGCAGTCCTACGTATATCAAAAGGGGACCTTGCAAAATTAGCAGCTTCGGATTTTGCTGGCAGTTTGGATGAGAATTTGCGGCGTTTGGGCGCGCATAGCGAGCTATGTAAGCCCAAAAAGCCGCGAATTCTCGCCAAAATGCTGCAAAAGACTGCTGTGTCGTTCATTTTCGAAATCTACAATTTCCCAAAACTAATTTTGCAAGGTTCCCAAAAACTTTTATGACTTATCTCAAGCAATTTTCACTCCCATCAGGCGATGCAGAGGGTGGTTTCTTCATGAATCTCAAGTCGACCTATCATGAGAGCACCTACCCCTTTGCGCTCTTTCCCCAGAAAGGCTTGGAAAAAATACACTTCTCACCCATCACCGTCTTCTGCGGTGGCAACGGCTGTGGCAAGACCTCCGTGCTCAACGTCATCGCCGAGTACCTCAGACTCAGGCGCGGCACTCTTTTTAACAAAAGCAGCTTCTTCTCCCACTACGTTGACTATTGTCACGCAAAAGTGAATGAGAGCTACGACCAAGGCGAGATCATCACGAGTGACGACGTATTTGACTACGTGCTCAATCTGCGTAGCATCAATGAGGGCGCAGATCGCAATCGCAACAACATCGCACGCGATTACCTCGAACTCAACAGTAACAAGCAATACCGCCTCCAGTCGCTTGATGACTACGAGATGCTCCGCGAGAAAAATGCCGCGCGACGCCACACGCTCTCGAGCTTTGTCCGCGGGCGCGCCGTCTCTGGTGTACGCGAGTGCTCGAATGGCGAGACCGCCTTCCGTTACTTCATCGAGAAATTCCAAGACAAGGGACTCTACCTCCTCGACGAGCCTGAGAATAGCCTCTCGCCGCGTCGCCAAATCGAGCTAGTCCAGCTCATCGAAGATAGCGTGCGTTATTTCAACTGCCAGTTCATCATCGCCAGCCACTCTCCCTTCTTCCTCGCTCTTCACGATGCGCGCATCTATGACTTTGATGCGGATCCTGTGAGCACAAAGACGTGGACTGAGCTCGAGACGGTTCGCGCCTACTACGACTTCTTTCGTGCGCACGCAGAGGAGCTCGAGAGCTGAGCGTTTTGTGGCAGATGTGTAACACATCTAAGCAGCAGGCGCGCAGCCAGCTCTCTGACAGTGGGAGTTCTCCTGTTTTTTTGTCTCTAAAGACACTCTAAGCCATCAATGCGTAAATACGCAGCTCAATAACCATCTCAAAATCTAAGATCGCGAGAACTGAAAAGACCACTACACCCAATCAGCCCAGCATGCGCAGCGCGCGCGCTGTACCTTCGATAGCAATATCGATCTCTTCTTTCGTGTTGTACACAGCGAGTGAGTAGCGCGTCGTCCCCGAGATATTCAGCGACTGCATCAGTGGCTGGCAGCAGTGATGCCCCGTGCGCACAGCGATCCCCATCTGATCGAGTATCATACCGAGGTCATAATGATGTATTTTCTCGATGATGATAGAGCTCAGCGCACCTCGCGGTACTCCATGCCCGAGGACACGTACACCAGGGAGCTGGGCGAGCCCCTCATCAAGGTGGCGATGGAGTAGATCCTCATGCGCGCGTACCTTGTCCATCCCCAGCTGGTGCATGTAGCGCATGGCGACAGCGAGCGCAATATTGCCCTCAATGTCGGGCGTACCTGCCTCATATTTGAAGGGGAGAGTGTTGTAAGTTGTGCTGGCGAAATGAACCTCCTTGATCATCTCACCGCCGCCTTGCCATGGAGGGAGCTCCTCTAGGAGAGCCTCGCGTCCCCAGAGAACACCAGTACCTGTCGTAGAGTAGATTTTGTGACCTGAGAAAACAAAGAAATCACAGCCCAGCTGGCTTACATTGGTCTGCATATAGCCTATGCTCTGCGCTCCATCAACCAGACAGAGGCAGCTAGGGCTCTGGGAGCGCGCCATGCGCATCATCTCCTTGGCAGGATGTATGACGCCTGTAGAGTTCGAAATAGCGGGAAAGGCGAGCAGCTTCGCGCGTGGGCTGAGCATGGAGGCATACATATCTATATCCAGCTCCATATTCTCCGTGAGGGGGATAGGGCGCAGGATAGCCCCCGTGCGCTGGCAGAGCATCTGCCACGGTACGATATTGGAATGGTGCGCATCCCATGTCACGAGGATCTCATCTCCAGGACCAAAACGCGAGGTGAGCACCTGAGCCACGAGGTTGATCGCGGCGGTCGTCCCTGAGGTAAACACAAGCTCTCGAGGATTCTGCGCGCCTATCATCTGGGCGATCTCCGAGCGCGCATTCTCGTAGTGATAGGTCGCCAAGCGACTCAGATAATGAGCTCCGCGATGGATATTCGCATTCTGGAATTCATAGTACTCATGGATCGCGTCGAGGACGATTTGGGGTTTCTGTGTGGTCGCGGCATTGTCGAGGTAGACGAGCTTTTGCCCATCGACCTTGTGTCGGAAAAGAGGAAAATCGTCTCGTATATTTAAGATATTCATTCTTCTATCACTCCTTGTTTAATATGCTCGATCATGCGCTCTGCCTCCACAGGGACATACTCACGCCATTCATCGCCTCCTGAGAGAATCATCTTGATGATATCGCGTGGCGTCTGCATGAGCAGCGTGCCGTTGAAGTAGGGCACCTCCACGATGCTACCTGCCTTGAGGAGGTGACGGTAGAGGTATTTGTAGTCCTCAGGGGCTCGGTAGGTATTCGCAGTGACGAACTCACCTGAGTTGCGATTGATCCATGGGGTGACGTAGAGCTTGGTCTTGTTGAGGAAGGTCTGAGCCACGTTGAGAAAGATACCTCCAGGGGAGTCACCCGCCCACTTCTCCTTGAAGAGCTCATTGAGCAGTCCGATGGAGAGCGCGATTGCGATGGGCTCTTTCGTGTAGTTGTCCAGCAGGGTGGAGAGCTTGTGAAAGCGAAAGATATTGGTCACCATGACCGTCTTGCCTAGAGCGGCTAGAGCGTCCACGCGATCAATGAAGTCCAGCATGTCGACGGCTCCCTCGCGCAGGAGATTGCTCAGCGATATCTCACAGATATCTATTGCGCGCTGCTGCGCCTCGGGTGTGAGCTCCTGCATGAAACGCGCGCGCACGCTCTTCATCATCTCCAAGTGGATCTTGCACAGCGGCATGAAACTGCCGCGCAGCAGGACGATGGGACGCTTGTAGAGCAGATCTGCTGGCTGGGCGACTGTGCCATCGGGGCAGAAGATGCTCGACTGTGCCAGCCCTGACTGCACGAGGTGGAGGGCTAGGATACGGTTGTCAAACATCTTGAAACCATGTCCGCTAAAGCGCACCATATCAATCTCAAAGTGCAGGCGATTCACATTCTCCCCAAGGCTGGGGACGAAGTCCTCGAGACGATCGCGCTTGTAAAAGATCGCATGCAGGATGTTCACCCCGATGATACCGAGCACCTCCTTCTGCTTGTCACCATCAGCGACATTGAGCTGCACGTGCAAGATGAGATCACTAGGCGGATTGCCAGGGCGCAGCTGAAAGCGTACGCCTATCCACGCAGACCAAGGACCGGTGTCGCGATAGCCCTTGCTCTTGACCGTGCTGCAAAAGGCAAAAAAGCAGGTATTCTGCCCGCGCTTTTTGGTCAGGCGGTCAAGCAATTGATTGTACTCATAGTCCATCATCTGGATCAGGCGCTCTTCAGAGACATAGCGATGCGCCTGACCATAGAGCGCATCACTGACCGTCATATCATAGGCTGAGATGGTCTTGGCAACGGTACCTGCTGTCCCCGAGGTACGGAAAAACCAGTTCGCCGTCTCTTGCCCAGCTCCTATCTCGGCAAAGGAGCCATAGAAGCTCGGATCGAGGTTCATCTTTAGAACCTTCTCTTGGGTATCGACAAAAATTTTAGAAGAAGTAGACATTTTATATCAACGAAAGTAAATTAGAATGAAAATCTCTTAATAATTAAGGGGACGCACAGGGATATCGAGACCGCTGGGCGTGTTCAACTCAATACGCGCCTCATCAATCACATCCTTGATAGACTCAAAGACCGAGTCTTTGTCATCCGCACGCAGCATCTCCGCGCTAAACTGCTGGCTACGATCATCCAAGCCTTCGCCATCGCGGTGTATGGGCTCCAGGGTCAGCTGAGTCTGGTAGGGGTCATCACCTTGGAGAGCCGCTGTCTTGGGGAGGATAGGTGTGATGGGTAGCACGCGGTTAGAAATATGCTTGTGACCTGCAAAGTCATGCAGCACTGTGAGTGCATCGCCGTGCACGCTGCACTCAGAGAGCGTCACATCCCCCTTGGGGAAATACTCAATGTAGGTATTGCGTACATAGACCGGCTTGCCCCCCTTGACGCTGGATTCGAAGCAAAAATCTGTCGCTATCTGACCTGAGGTCTTGCAGATCTCCACCGCCTCCGTGTCATCAGGCATGGGGATGGCTGTATCGGGGATTTTCACACGCGCAGCTGCGCCAAACACAGCCCCGAGCACCGCGCCACAGGTATCCGAGGAGAATGCCCGGTCATACATGGCCGACTGTGAGCTCAAAAAGCCCATCCAGACCCCACAGGTGAAGGAGGAGTTGTAGCCCACTAGCACATTGTCACCAAAGTCATAATTCGTCCCCGTCTTTACAGCTCCCTTAAAGTCAGCAGGCAGATAGGGCAGCACGCGCATAGCACTCCCTTTCTTCAAGCTATCTTGGAGGATAGTATGAATGCGGTAGCTGGTGTGAGGCAGCATGCTACTGATGCTGCTAGCAGCCTTGCTGCGTGGTTCCTCCCAGAGCACGTTGCCATGCTTGTCTGTGACCTTGGAGACGATGAAGGGCGCCAGCGGTCGCGTGCCGCCATTGGGGAAGGAGGTATAGGCGATGACGAGCTCCTTTAGCGACATGGGCTCAGTTCCCAGATAGACACGTGGGTAGTAGGCGGGATTCGCCTCTGTGCTCTGCGCATTGCGCTTGGGCGGCGTGATGCCGACACTCTGGAGCATCTCGATAAAAGGCTTTGCGCCGAGGTTCATACCGAGGCGTGCAGTAGCTGCGACCTTTGACCATGAGAGAGCCTGACGCAGTGTAACCGCGCCGAGGTAGCGTCCGCGCTCGACCTCCATCCCCCATTCGCCAAGGATACCCTCGACACCGCCAATGCCCGCGAGGCGGTTGTCCATCGCATCGTCAATCAGGCGCGAGCTGGGCGCATAGCCATTCTCAAAGGCCGCCGCGTAGAGGAAGGGGAACAAGGCTGTCCCGATCTCAGCGCGCCCCGATTCAATCATATCAAAATTGTCCACATCGTAGTTGCGCCCACCTACATAGACGAGTACGCCGCCCGACTTGTTGTCCAGCGCATAGACGACCCCATCGAGGTAGCGATGCTGGGCAAATCGCGGGTCTTCCTTCTGATCAAAGCGCACATGCTTGTAGCCCTCCGTATGCTCGATGCTGGAGAGCCTCTCGCGCAGGCTGCGCGTGGCGGTGTCCTGCATCTCCTTGTCAATAGTCGTGTAGATACGGATCCCCGCCCCCTTCACGATCTCCTCCGCACGTTCGCTCTTGAAGAGGTTGAGTACGTGGCGATAGACCTGATTGTAGAGGAAGTTAGTCTGACGGCGTAGCGGCTTGGGATTGAGCTGCATGGGGATTTTTTTCAGACGATCAGCTTCGTCAAAGCTGATGTAGCCAGAGCGGTACATACGATCAATCACATCGTTGCGCCAGCGGAAGTTGAGCTTGGGGTTTCTGATGGGGTTATAATTCTCAGGATTCTTGATGAGAGCCGCGAGACTCGCGGCCTCGGGAACGGTCAGGTCAATGGGCTCCTTTCCATAATAACCCATCGCTGCGGCGCGGATACCGTAGAAGCCTCGACCGAAGTAGATGCGATTGAGGTAGAACTCCACAATCTGCTCTTTGCTATACTTCTCCTCAATGCGCATTGCGAGAAAGATTTCTACAATCTTGCGCTCATAGCGCGAGCCCCCACGCGCGATCGTACGACGCTCCAGATCAAAGGCACCACGAGCTAGCTGCTGCGTGATGGTCGACGCCCCTTGGCTCACGGCTCCGCCCTGTGATGCAGCGGCTTTCACCGCGCGCAGAATTCCTACAGGATCATAGCCACTGTGTGTCCAGAATGTCTTGTCCTCCTGCGCCACGAGAGCATCGACCATGCTGTTAGAAATCTCTTTTAAAGGGACATAGCTACGATTCTCATCATAGATACGTCCGAGCTCCTTGCCATTTCTATCATAGATGACGGCGGGATGCTCCAAATTATTAATATTTTCCAAATCAATCTCCTGCGCCCATTTGCGATGCGGGGAGGTATAGGTCATGAACAAAAAGTAGCCCAGAAGCCCCCCCGCGATGATCGTGATGATGACCACCAAGCTCGACTTCAAAACAACGCGAAGCCAAGGGGAATGCACTTTGGCAAAGAGCCCCCCCTCTTTCTTTTTCTCTGGTCGTCGCTTTCGATTCGAATGCGGCTTACGTTCTCTGATTTTGAGCTTCTTTGGAAACATTGGCTTTTCTCAAGTTGGAGGTTATCAAATTATTCTGCCTTTGGCAAGCGACAATATGTACATTCTTATACGCGAGGCTCAACAGACTTGCTCCCAACAGGGCGTATCCTTGTCATAAAAAGCACAAAAAACACCCCCACGACGAGCATCCCCACGAGTGATGAGCTCCCCACATCCCAGCCAAGGCACTCTGGCGCGCAGAGTAGATAGGTCACACATACAGCCGTCATAAAGACCGCGGGCAATGAGGTCACATAATGCATGCGACCACGCTTCCTGAGCAGCACAGACAGCGTCCACAGCGTGATACAGGCGAGCAGTTGATTCACCCAGCCGAGGTAGCGCCACGCCTGAGCATAATCAATCTGCGTGAGGGCAATCACGCAGAGGAAGAGAGGGACGGCGATAGCGAGGCGAGAGAGTATCGTTCGCTGGTCGAGCTTCCACGCCTCAGCAATCATCAAGCGGCTGCTGCGCAGAGCCGTGTCCCCCGTCGTAATAGGTAGCACAATCACCCCGATGACCGCGAGTATCGCCCCTGCGCTACCCAGCAGATGCGTACAGGCTACATTCACAGCCACAGCAGGGCTTTTCATACTCAGCTCCATAAAACTCAGTGCGGCACCGCCCAGCTCGGCCGCACTACCTTGGAGCAGACTCGTCTGCCCCGCAGCATCTGTCACCACGCGGTAATCCGTCAGCATCTCGCGAAAGCTCAGCCCCACGAGCACCCAAATCATCGTGACGACCCCCTCGACTATCATCGAGCCATAAAACACACCTCGCACTTGCGTCATTTTCCCCAGACAGCGCACCATCATCGGACTCTGCGTCGCGTGAAAACCCGACACCGCCCCACAGGCAATCGTCACAAAAATCATCGGCCATATCGTCAAGCCCTCCACAGGATGATGATTGCTCAGCAAATCGCGCTGCGGCAGCAGCACCATCCCGCTGCCGAGTAGCGCCACAAAGACCCCCACCGCCATCAAGAGGAAAATCACCGCGAAATAGGGATAAAAACGCCCGATCACCGACTGAATAGGCAGAATCGTTGCAACGAAATAATAAACGAGAATCAACGCACTCCACCAGAACACCGACAGGCTCCCCGTCATCGCATGCAGCATCCCCGCTGGCCCCAGCGTAAAGAGCAGCCCCACGAAAAAGGAGAGCAGCACACAGCACAGCAGCGTGAGCACGCGCCCTGTCCTGCCCAGATAGCGACCGACGGTGAGCGGCAGATTCTCCCCACCGTGCTCCGCCGACATCAGAGCCGCGAGCATATCATGCACCGCGCCTCCCAAGATACAGCCCACCACAATCCAAATCAGAGCCACCGGTCCAAAGAGACAGCCTGCCAGCGCACCAAAAATGGGACCTAGTCCCGCAATATTAAGCAGCTGTATCATCATCACCTTCCATACTGGCAGCTCCACATAGTCCACCTCATCTGCCTGCGCATGGCAGGGCATCGTCTGCTGGCGTGGCAGTCCATACGCGCGCTCAGCAATACGGCTATACAAGTAACCACCAGCGACCAAGATCACCAGAGCAATAAAAAAATAGTACAAACCTAACATAACGTGCAGGCACTATACCACAGCGATCGCGAGGAAACAAGCCACAAACACCCCCTACTCTCGTCCAAACTTCACTCAATCAAGCCCTTGGCGCAACACTACTCCAAAGCACCTCTTTGGGATCACTGCGATCCAGTATTCAGCATTCGGATATAAAGGATACACCCACTGGCAAAGTAATAACAATAACCAGAAAGAATTGCTCGATGAGCAACGGGCACGAGCGGGATCAGCGTTGCATTTTTTTGCCATTGAGGAGCTATTTTTACTTGTCAACTGGTGCCTTGATTGTATAGTATAGTCTGATACACATTATGAACACTTTCTCCTCCATTCGCCTTGCTGGACTAGCTGCAGGTCTCGCCTGCGCTTGCCTCGTCTCTTGCACCACTGCACTCGCGCCAAAGAAAGCAGCGGAGTATATTGAGCTCCAACCTACCACAGTCTACAGCTACAATGATCAGGTCAATCCCGCAGCTCGCAAGAGCGTCGCTATGGGTGCCCTGCCAGCTCGCGCACGCCGCGCTCTTGCTGAGTGGATGTACCATTCAGATATCGAATCATTCTCCCACATCTATCCCCAGTACTACATCTCACTTGCAAGCACAGGGGGTGATCGTTCAAACGTCTGGGCTATCCTGACTGACGCCAAGGGCGAGATGACAGGTATCCTTATCCCCCGTGGGACGACTCCCGCATGGAATCTGCCTAGCATTGGCACCTATGACGTCTACGTCTGTTCGGCGGATCGTCGCAAGGATCTCAGCCGCGCCATCCTCGAGAGCCTCAATGACGCCGATATGGATGATGTACGCATCAACACACGTCGCAGCATCGGTCTCAAGGAGAGCTCTCTGCTCTCAGCTCCCGCCCCTATCGCTACAGCTCCCACGACCGCAAAGCCTGTAGCTGCCGCCCCCAAGCCCGCGCCCAAGCCAGCAGCAGCTCCCGTTGAAGAGGAGCAAGAAGAAGAAAGTGACAACTCCTCGGAAGAATCCTCCGGCGATGACTTTGGCGGCTTCTAAAGCCACCTAAAAGCAATTATCATTTCTTTAACATCCTTTTTCTCCAAGGAGGAAAAGGATGTTCTTTTCTTTTGTATCAAACCATATTACTATATTCCCATCATGTCTATTGATATCAAATGTCTCATTCAGCAGCGCTGCCAGCAGGTAGAATCCCAGCTCGACGCCCTACTCCCTCCCGAGAGCGTCGCGCCATCCACCATACACAAGGCCATGCGCTACAGCATCTTTGCTGGAGGCAAGCGCATCCGCCCCCTTCTCTGCATCGAGGCGGCACGCACCTGCGGCGGAGACCTCTCTGACGCCATCAATGCAGCCTGCGCGCTCGAAACGCTGCATACCTACACACTCATCCATGATGACCTCCCCAGCATGGACAATGACGATCTGCGCCGTGGTCGCCCCACGAGTCACAAGGTCTATGGCGAGGGCATCGCCATCCTCGCGGGCGACGCGCTACTCACCGAGGCCTTTGCCATGCTCGCGCAGACACCTTCCAACGCACGCTACAATGTCGCTGATTATGTCAGGGAGTTCGCCTTTCAGACAGGCAGTCAGCGTCTCGTAGGCGGTCAGGTACTCGATCTCGAGGGAGAAGGCCGCGAGCTGAGCCTCGAGGAGCTGCGAGCCATCCACAATGGCAAGACAACAGCGCTCATCCTCGCCTCCCTGCGCCTCGGCGGCATGGCAGCCGCCTGTACAAAGGAGCAGCTCGCAGCACTCAGTGAGTTCGGGCAATGCCTCGGACTCGCCTTCCAAATCATCGATGACATCCTCGACATCACCTCCACGCCTGAGATGATGGGCAAGAGCATTGGCAAAGACGCCGCTGTACAAAAGGCGACCTACCCTGCCCTCGTAGGCCTCGATCAGGCACGAGCCGAGGCACAGGAGCTCACGGAGCGCGGGCGCCAAGCACTCGATATCTTCCCCCCCGACAAGCGAGAAAACCTACTCGCCATCAATGATTATTTACTCAATCGCGACTATTAACACCCCAAAAATCTAACCTTTATCAAACGTAAAGAAAGGCGTATCTGTCATAGCTCTATGACCGATACGTCTTCTACATCCTGCGGTGGCAGCGGCTGCCGATTCTGCAAACTCACGCGCTGCTCCTGGAGCATGAAGCGCGACATCTCGCTGCTCTTCTTTCGCCTTTCCCTAGCGGTGATGATGCTGACCCACGGCTATCCAAAGCTCATCATGCTGCTGGAGGGAAAGGGTGGCGCGTGGCTCGATCCTCTAGGTATCGGATCCACCTTCTCCCTCGTCCTCTGCGTCGGCGCGGAGTTCTTTGCGAGTCTCGCGATCTTGGTGGGCTTTTTGACACGCCCCGCCTCCCTCATTCTCGCGGTGAACTGCTGGGTGATCTTCTTTGTCTTCTACGCCGATGCGGCTTGGGCGAGCCGCGAGCTACCTGGGCTCTATCTGATTTGCTATCTGAGCCTCATGGGACTAGGTGCTGGGCGCTTTTCTGTCGATCATTGCCTCATGAGCAAGGTGTTCAAAAAAGAGCATCTGTGCGCGAGCACATGATATAAACGCTATGCAGGTCAGAAACTCCTCACAGCAACAACCTTCTTTGTCCGAATGAAGAAGGAAGCAATCAAGAGGAGAATACCAGCATAGCCTCCGAGCAGAGAGAGCAGTGTCGCGCGCAGCTTGCTCTGCTCGCCGTAGATCGCGCAGGCGTGAATCTCTGGATCTCCTGATCGGACATAGAGTCGATAAAGATTCTGCTGCGCAGAGATGCACTCCACATCATCCAGCTCGATGCGCTCAGGCTGATACAGCTGGCCATCGTAGCGGTAGCAGAAGTGACCGTAACTCGTCGTACTCTTATGCCGTCTCCCAGAGCTCGTCAGCTGATACGAATCGGCCAGGGCGGCATCGACAGCGACCCAGTCGCGCGCATCATCGGGGTGGAGGTAGGCATCGGCGGAGAGAAAGGCATTGACGACACAGGCGATGATAAGTCCGATGGTACCTACGCGGAGTTTGCTTTTAAGCTTGCGGCGTTTGCTCAGGATCTCCTCGTCCTCTGAGACTTCGCGATCCAGTGTTTTCTTTGCCTTGATGAGCTCAGGTGAGATGGCATCACAGCAGCTCATGCTGGGGTAGCACTGCTGGAGCTGCTCTGCAAGTGCCTGCACGGGTTCTAGACGGGCAGCATTGAGCAGCAGCACGGGACGGTATCCTGTACGGAGCAAAAAGAGGTGATGCGTCTTGCTTCTCCTCCCCTTGTTATCGCGAAGCGCTTTCTCAGACGCACTGGCATAGAGCTCCCGCTCGTCGTCGAGCAAGAGAATGGCGAGCTGCTCATCTCCCACGACGGGGATGACTCGCTGACTCCACTTGATCCCGCAGTAAAACGAGACCTTTCTGATCTGCGTATCCTCACCATAGAACTCCTGCTTGGAAAAGAAGAAGGACAAGATCCCTGTCAGTGAAAATCCGATGAAAGGAAGCAAAAAAAGCAGCATGAGCGGTGCCCCTACTGCGCGCGCTATCCCATCGACGAAGGGACCTTCTTCTCCGAAAAGCACGTCCCCTATCACTCCAAGAATAAAGTAAAGAAAGAAAAAAGCAAGGAGCAAAAAGAAGACGCTAGACACAAGTGTCGCCTTGGACTGAGTCTGACGCGCAGGTAGGATGGAGCAGGTGGTATCCATATTTGACTATCTTTCAATGGCATGAGGGAACGAGCGAAAAGAATAAAGGAAGGCTTGTCATGCTTGTTGCTCGGGAGACGCGCTCGGTTTTACCCGG
The DNA here is from genome assembly GCA_964371115.1 of uncultured Akkermansia sp. Classification (GTDB taxonomy): domain Bacteria; phylum Verrucomicrobiota; class Verrucomicrobiia; order Verrucomicrobiales; family Akkermansiaceae; genus Akkermansia. Next base: position 14,217 of record CAYJLP010000011.1, read on the forward strand.
ATGAAGAAGGAGGCAAGGAGCAGCAGAATCGCCCCATCCACGACGAGCATCGAGATCAGTGCGGCGCGCAGCTTGCTCTGCTCGCCGTAGATGGCGCAGGCGTGGATCACGGGGTCTGTCGTGCGGATATAGAGGCGGTAGTGACGCCGCGCCTCAGAGATGCACTCGACATCATGGAGCTTGATACGCTCGGGGCGATACTGCTTGCCTCCATAGCTATAGGAAAAATGCCCGTAGCTTGTTGTCTTTCTGCTACGTGTACCGCCTGATGTGACCTTATAGGACCTGAGCAGTGCGGCATCGACTGCGATCCAATCGCGCGCGTCGCCGGGATGGAGGTAGTCATCCGCCGAGAGCCACGCGTTGGCAACACCAGCGACGAGGAGAGGGATGGCGAGCAGGCGGAGCCTTCTTCTGAGTCTACGTCGCTTGCTCAGGAGAGTCGCTTCTTCCTCTGTGAGTGCAAGCGGAATATCGCGATCCGCCTGCAAGTGAGAGTCGTGGATGCGCTCACAGCTCTGTATCGTGGGATAGTGCTGCTGGAGCTGCGCGACGAATGCCTCTGCGGCGGCGCGACGAGCGACGCGAAGAAGGAGAAGAGGGCAATAGCCCGAGCGCAAGAGGAAAATATGCTGTAACTTGTATTGTTTCTTTCTCTTTGTTCTCTTTTTCTTGGGCTGCTCTTCCTCATCCTCGGCATAAATATCATGCTCGTCACCGAGCTCGAGGATGATGACCTGATCACCACTCTCGATGGGGATGACTTGATACCCCCATGGGATCCCCAAAAAGAAGGAAGCCTTCACCAGCGCTGACTCTTCAAAATGAAGCTCTTTCTTGGTAAAGAGATAAGTCAGTATCACCCCCAGCCCTCCACCGAGAAAGGGGAGCAAGAAGAGCAGCATGAGTGCGGGACGCAGCGCGGCACCAATACCGTCGACAAAGGGACCTTGCTGCTCAAAGAGGAGCTCCCTGATCATCCCCATGGTGCGAATGCAGAAATAAGCGCCTGCTAGAAAAAAAGCACAGCCTATGACGAGCATGATCTTGGGGTATGCATCTCGCCCTGTGAAGGTGTAGGATGATGTGTCCATCGCGTGTGTGTTCTGAGCCCTGAGTCCTTAGGGAATGAGTTGATCGAGCAGCTGCATGGGAGCGTGCCCGTAGAATTTCTGCCCGCGCAGCTGAGCGCGCAGCTCGTGGAGTGCCTTGAGATTCGTGATGAGCTTGTCTGCCTTCTGCGGATGACGGGTGTAGTATGCCGCCAGTGCGGGATCTCCCGAGTCAAAGATGAGCGCGATCTCATCATAGGCCGCTAGCAGCGAGATGATAGGCTGGAGCGCCGCCTCAGCACTCTGTTCATCCTTGATGGATTGGAAGAGGGTGAGCTTTTGCTCCAGTGCCGCCATGAGGCGCGCGCTGCGCGCGTGGAGCTCCATCTCCATGGTCTCGGGGGCTCCGCCCTGCGCATTCACCTTGTGCTGCGGGTAGTTAAACACCTGCGCCCAGGGGAACTCAGGGGAGGCGAGGATGAGCTTCACCTCCCAGAGTGGTAGCTCATTGCGCTTGACAAAGACCGCCAGCTTCACATCATCAATGCGGTAGCTGTGTAGAGTCTGACTGAGGCTCTGGCGCAGCTGATAGTATAGCCTCGCGGAGTAGGGCTCGGCATGTGTCGCGCGGTACTGGAGGTTGTGGGCGATACTCGCAGGAGCTCCGAGCGATCCGGCGAGAGCGGCGAGCTCGCGCCACTGGGCTGCGGTGAGCTTGGGGCGATTGGCTTGCTTTTTGTAGAGTTCTTCGAGCAGCAGCACGTGCTTGATCGCGGTGGCCTGCTTGAGGCGCAGCTCGGGGCTGAGTGCCGCCACCTCGTCTGGGGTCACGGCGGGCGCGAGTCCGAGAGCGAGCGCTTCTTTAGCGTCCGAGTCGTACTGAGGTGTATGAGATAGCGGTGCCATCCCCTCAGGGAGCTGGGCTTTCTGAGCAGCTACTGTCTGTGAGTCAGTAGCGAAGGCAGACACAAAGCCGCAGGCGAGTAAAACAAAAGAGGCTACGGGGGCGCAACATTTCATTGCATCACTTTATCATGATTGACCTCTCATGTAAAACTCCATTTTGCGCAATTAGGGAGTTTTATAGAGACGCCATGCAGAGATTCAACGCTCTGCATAGCGTGTCGTTCAGATTAATTCAGAGCCCACTTTGCCAGCGCCTTGGCGTGGATCTCTGTGGTATCAAACACAGGGATACTCAGGTCACTCTGCTGGATGAGCAGCACGATCTCTGTGCAGCCGAGGATGACGCCCTGTGCACCTTGCTTGACGAGATCCTCGACCACATCAAGGTAGAGCTGCTTGGACTCGGGCTTCACATGCCCCTGACAGAGCTCATCAAAGATGACACGGTGTACCTCATCAACGTCCTTCTCCTCAGGAATGAGGACATCGACGCCCTGATCAATGAGACGTTGTTTGTAGAAATCCATCGTCATCGTGTACTTCGTACCGAGCAGCGCGACCTTGGAGAGTCCCGCTTCTTTGATCGCGTCTGCGGTGACATCGACGATGTGGATGAGAGGGATGTCAATGAGCTCCTGGATCTGAGGAGCGATGCTATGCATGGTATTCGTACAGATAGCGACGCAATCGGCGCCGCCCTGTTGCAGGCTGAGTGCTGCATCAGCGAGCAGCTTCGTGCTAGCTGCCCAGTCTCCAGCTTTCTGATACTCCACCACCTGATGGAAGTCAAAGCTATCCATGCCAATGCGTGCCGAGTGCAGCCCGCCTAGGACTTTTTTGACCTCCTCATTGATGGTTTCATAATACAAGATGGTGCTCTCCCAGCTCATGCCGCCTAACAAACCGATTTTTTTCATACGTCTCAAGTTCTGTGATATATTTTTCACAAGTGATAGTCTAACATATCAACCCAGCAGCGCGAGGTCAAGATCATAATCAGGGAGCTGCTATTATTTGTATGCTCCTTGTCGTCACGCCTGAAAGAAGAACTTGACTTCAAGACGCTATCCCTGTACTCTAAAGACTCGTAAACAGCTTATCTCTCGTATGAATCTACCTCAACTCACCGCTCTCTCAGCCTGCGCGCTGCTCTCTCTCCTCGCGCAGCAGGTGGAGGGCTCAAGCACACGCTCCTCCCGTGTCCAATCTCCGCCCTCATCAGCAAAAGCAGAAACGAAAATTAGTTTGGAAATCAACAGGCTACTCAGCGCGTGGCAGCGCAACAAGCTATCGCTAGATACACCACAGCACCGCCAGCTCTACGCGCATCTCAAACCGCGCGCGGCAAAGGGCAACGCAGAGGCCTTGGTCTATCAGGGGCTTTTCCTGCTGATGGGCCCCGCCGACCAGCGGCAGACTGAGCAGGCTGTCCAATCCCTGACGCGTGCCGCCAAGCAAAAGAACGCGACAGCCGAGTACATCCTTGGCAAGCTCTATTACGATGGAGAGAGCCTCACACAGGACTACGACGAGGCCGTGCAGTGGCTCCTGCGCGCCGCTGACAGGGGCTACGCTCTCGCCCAAGACCATCTAGGCATCTGCTACGAGCTCGGCGATGGTGTCGATGAGGATCCCAAGAAAGCCGCGAAGCTCTATGCCCAAGCCGCACTCCAGGGCTGCGCCTCAGCCCAGTGCAATCTCGGTGACTGCTACCGCAATGGTCTCGGCGTGCAGCAGAGCTACCCCAAAGCGGTGAAGTGGTATGCCAAAGCCGCCGAGCAGAACTACCCTGCAGCCCTCACAGGACTCGCTATCAGCTACGAGTGCGGCGAAGGTGTGCCCAAGAATCGCAAGCAAGCGGCGAAATGGTACAAACGCGCCGCCGCACAGGGCGATCTCTACGCCGCCGAGGCACTCAAGATGCTGAAGTGACGCAGCGGGCGCAGATTTTTTCTTGTCTTTATCATTTATTTACTTTAGTATAGCACCTATGGAGTGGAATGATAGATTCATGCAAGTCTTTCGCGATGCCGTCGAGCGCTACCATGCGTCCCCTGTCAGGCATGCCGAGCACTTTTTTCTTCCTGACGAAGCCGAGTTTATAGAAAGTATCGGCTATCAAAAAACTGAGCTTTTCCCATACATTAAAACCTACGCTCAAGAAGGAGTGCCCAGCCCCACGATGGCTCTGCTCATCGCGGCGGCGCGTCGCTCCTTTTTCATGATAGCCCAGCGCGGTATACACGGGCAGATGCAGCTACTAATGGAGTCACAGCTGCCTCGCGAGTACGAGGCATTCCAAGATCTGCCCTACATGCCGCGCCTCATCCGCAAGGCCGAGGCGAAGCTGCATGGCAACCTCGATCCAAGCCTCATGTACTACTGCGCACAGGATCGCGCCTTTCTCAAGAAGAACGGCAACATCCACCCAGCCGACTTCCTCTATCTCGTCTGGAATGCACGTGGCGACAGGCAGCGCATCATCACCGCCATCCTCAATGCGCGCAAGAACCAAGACAAGCAACCCTCCTAATTCACCCCCCTCCCCCTCGACCATGCCCAATCAAGTAGACGAAAGCGAGAAGCACCTCAACACCCAGCGACGCGAGCTCGACGCGATGACAGACAAGCTCATCGCCAATCTGCAGCAGATGATCAACGAGCAGACAGCGCGCGCGGCCAAGCTCGCGACACACCAGCCCTCCCTCTCCGCACAGGCAAAGGTCGTCCTCCCTCGCGCCGCCTCCGCACTGGCGAGCGCGACAGTACCAGCCCCCAAGCTGCCCCAGTTCCCCGCAGCACCGCAGTTCCCTGCGACACCACAGCTCCCCCCTGTCCCTCCATCCTACTCTGCACCACCAAGCTATGGATCAGAGGACAACCAACAGATAGAGCATGAGAGCTCGGAGAATGAGGCGCGCCCTGCCCCTTGGTTTGGCAAGCAAATCCTTGGCAAGCCTCAGAAAAAGCAAGAAGAAGAGAAAAACGGTCTCATCTCCACTATTATTTTCATCATCATCGCCTTCCTCCTCATACGCTGCATGAGCTAGCGAGCAGCAGCACCCATCGATCCCTTCTTCTCATTATCAGACATCAAGAGAGCGCGCGGTCTTTTAAAGAAAAAGAATTAATATTTAGAAAATCTAAATATTTACCCTTTTTTCCACCTTGCCAAGTGGCGCATGAGGCATTATAATCCATCACACCATGCCCGCTGAATACTCCGAAGACGCCATCCTCACCCTCGATTGGAAAGAGCACATCCGCCTACGCCCAGGCATGTACATAGGCAAGCTCGGTGATGGCTCCATGAGTGAGGACGGGCTCTACATCCTGCTCAAGGAGGTGCTGGACAACTCGGTGGATGAGTTCGTCATGGGCTCGGGCAACCGCATTGATGTCAACATCCGCGCGGACGGCTACTGCGAGGTACGCGACTACGGACGCGGCATCCCGCTGGGCAAGCTCTACGACTGCGCCGCCAAGATCAACACAGGCGGCAAATACGACGGCGAAGCCTTCAAGAAATCCGTCGGTCTCAACGGCGTCGGCATCAAAGCTGTCAACGCCCTCTCCAGCGCCTTTGAGATCAAATCTGTGCGCGAGGGTCAGTGCCGCCGCATCCGCTTCATGAAAGGCGAGATGATAGCAGGCAGTGATGAGACCTTCCCCACCGACGCGCCGAATGGCACAGGGGTAAGCTTTCTGATCGACCGCAGCGTCTTTGCCGCCGACGCGGCCTACCGCAGCGAGATCGTCGAGCGCATGTGCCGCTACTACTGCTACCTCAACAAGGGACTCACCATTCGCTACAATGGCAAGCGATTCGTCTCGCAGAATGGACTGCTCGACCTGCTCAAGGAGCAGATCAGCTCCGAGCCCCTCTACGCCCCCATCCACCTCAGCGGAGAAGACATCGAGATCGCCATCACGCATGGCAACGACTACGGCGAGGAGTACTACTCCTTTGTCAACGGCCAGCACACCACCATGGGCGGCACGCATCAGAGTGCCTTCCGCGAGGCCATCGTGAAGAGTTTCCAAGCCTTTTATAAGAAAAACTACGAAGCCTCCGACATCCGCAGCAGCATTGAAGCCGCCATCAGTATCAAGGTCATCGACCCCATCTTTGAGTCTCAGACCAAGACGAAGCTTGGCAGCAACACCATAGGACCGGGCAAGGAAACCATCCGCACCTTTGTAAGCAACTTCCTCCAGCGCGAGCTCGACAACTACCTGCACCGTCACCCCGACATCGCCCAAGAGATCGAGGACAAGATCAAGGAGAACGAGAAGACCCGCAAAGAAGTCGCTGGCATCACGGGCAAGGTCGCCAAGGAGCGCGCAAAGAAGGCGAAGATCCATACAAAAAAACTCCGCGACTGCCGCGTCCACTATAACACGAAGCACAAGCGCGCCGCCGAGACCATGCTCTTCATCACCGAGGGTGACTCCGCCTCGGGCTCCATCACCACGGCGCGCGACGCCGAGACACAGGCCGTTTTTTCGCTGAAGGGCAAGCCTGCGAACTGCTTTGGCATGAGCCGTGCTGCGCTCTTTGAGCAGAGCCGCAACGAGGAGCTCGACTTCCTCCACCTCGCGCTCAACATCAGCAAGAGCCTCCAAGACCTGCGCTACAACAAGGTCATCATCGCCACGGATGCAGACGTGGACGGCATGCACATCCGCCTGCTCATGCTCACCTTCTTCATCCAGTACTTCAAGGAGCTCATCCAAGAAGAGCACCTCTACATCCTCCAGACCCCCCTCTTCCGCGTGCGCAACAAGAAGAAAACCCTCTACTGCTACTCTGAGCAGGAGCGCGACGCCGCCCTCAAGGAGCTGGGCAAGCAAGCCGAGATCACCCGATTCAAAGGACTCGGAGAGATCTCGCCACAGGAGTTCAAGGGCTTCATCAGCGACGAGGAGATACGCCTCGAGCCCGTGAGCCTCGAGCATGCGCACAATATCAAGGAGCTGCTCGCCTTCTACATGGGGGACAATACCGACAAACGCCGCCAATACATCATCGACCACCTCCGCGTCGAGGAAGACCCCGCCTAAGCACCCTCCCCCATTCCCATCTTATGAAAACCCTCATCATCGCCCGTCACGGCAATACCTTCCTCCCCGGTGAGACGCCGACCCGCGTCGGAGCCGACACCGACCTCCCCCTCGTCGAGGAGCAGCGCGGCCGCGCCATTGGCAAATACCTCCAGTCCAAAGGCCTCATCCCCACCCGCATCTGTGCTGCCCCCCTGATGCGCACCCTCTCCACCGCCGCCCTCGCCGCCGAGGAACTCGGCAACCCCGCGGCCGTGATGCCCGATGCGCGCTTCATTGAGGTCTGCTATGGACCTGATGAGAATCAGACAGAAGACCGCGTCGAGGAGCGTCTCGGTCGCCACTGCTGCGAGCTTGCGGGCATCAATGCCGACACACTCAGCAGCGACGAGATCCGCGCACGTGGCAAGGCCATCATTGACAGGTGGAACAGCCACGCCATCACGCCCCCAGGCTGGCAGGTGGATGTGCAGCAGATCCAGCAGAACTGGCTGGAGCTCTGCGAGAGCATCTCTGAGGGGGAGACGCTGCTCTGCGTGTCGTCCAATGGCACGATACGCTTTGCCCCGCACATCACGGGTGACTACGCCGCCTTCTGCGCACAGCATGACATCAAGGTCGCAACGGGAGCCGTGAGCATCTTTACGAGCGAAGACGGGGGTGAGAGCTGGCAGTGCCAAGAATGGGGTGTGAAAGTACACAAACTCTTTGCCTAATTTCTTCTCCGATGAACAAAAAAGAACTCATCACCCGCGTCCAGCAGCGCATGGGCGTCGGCTGCACGCGCGAGAGCGCGAGCGGCGCACTCGCGGCCGTCCTCGAGAGCATCGTGCGCCTCAGCCATGAGGACTCAGTTATCCTATCAGGCTTTGGCCGCTTCTCCCAAAAAACGCGCGAGCAACGCCTAGGACATCACCCTCAGACGAAAGCACCACTCATCATCCCCGCCCAGCAGAGCCTCAGCTTCTCCCCGTCGCCCAAGCTCTTGGGATCGACCTACAATCATACTTGACAGAGCTCACTGCTTGCCTTATCATCGGGATAATTAGCAACAAAAGTCTCGCTGTTATGAAAATCATCAATACGATATACCTCATCGTCGCAAGTTGCGTATTACTTTCCTGCGCACGAGGGAAAGAGACGAAAATTGATTTACTGAATTCAGAAAATCAAGCAATTTCGACAAATGTACAAATATTAAAAGACTTTAAATGGTACCATGCAATACTAAATCCAGTAGGCAGCACCTATCACACACAATACGTGAGTAGCGATGGTCTGACAACAAGTGATTTTTCTATAGACGAAAAAGACACCCTTGAGATCTTCATCGCTCCGCGATTTCTCCCAGTCACCATTCAGTTTAGCAATGGCCAGTCATTTTCGATTAACGATCGTTTTTTATCCCAATCTGACTTTAAGCTTCTATCAAGAATACACAACAAGGATTTTAAGGGACTCATCGTTTACTTCAAATACGATAAAGGCTTATTTGCCATACAAGAAAAGCGCACGCGAGAAGTCTATTCTCGTGATGGTGTCGTAGCCTGTGAACAAAGTCATATTATCCTTAGCAAAAAACAATAGATAACTATTTAATTCTTACACTAAATAATAACTTCCTGACGCAAGTATCGTGCGGCTCAGCCATGAAGATATTATAATTTTTTCTGGCTTGGGAGAACCTTGCAAAATTGCAGCTTCGGATTTTTCTAGCAGTTTGGCGAAAATTTGTGACGTTTGGGTGCGCATAGCGAGCTATGTAAGCCAAAAAAGCCGCGAATTCTCGCCAAATTGCTGCAAAAGCCCTGCTGTGACGCTCATTTTCGAAATCTGTAATTTCAGAAAATTAATTTTGTAAGATCCCCTTAGGACGTTTCTCTCAAAAAAAACGCGGACAACGCCTAGATCATCATCGTCAATTGAAAGCAACGCTTCTCACCCCGACTCAGCTGAGTCTTACCTAGTCCCCCTCCTCCAAACACTTGGATCACGCGCCCAATAAATCTTGACAGCACGCGATCTCTCCTATAATCTGTCCAAGGATGAAAACAAACTATTTTATCGCTTTGTGCGCAGCTCCTGCGCTGGTTCTGACAGTAAACGCAGAAGAAGAAAGCAAGATCGACCAATTCGGCGAGCTCATGGGTGTCTCCTTTGAAATTGCCGGAAAGTACATTGATATCCTTGATGGCGTGAAAGAAAAGACAGTCACTCCTGCAGAGGCTGCCCCTCTCGTCGAAAAACTCGCTGATACCATGGCACAAATCAAGACCGCTGTACAGGCTCTCGTCACCTCTATGAGCCCAGAAGAGCAGGCTGAACTGGGCAAGCAGCTCGCTGACCCCGAGCTCGTAAAAGTCCTCGCGGAAACGGAAAAAGCCATGAAGGACGTCAAGGCAGCCCTCATCGAGGTGAAGTACTTCGACAGTGCTGAGCTCAAGGTCGCTTGCGAAAAGTTCGACGCAGCTTCTGAATAAAGCCCCCTCACCCCACAATCATTTACCAGCGCGCCCTCTTTCCTCGTGAAAGAGGGCGCGTTTCCTTGTCTGGAAATGGACAATGTAGACGCATAAGTTAGTCACAACTCACTTTTTTAAAGTAAGTTATAACTAACAAAATTTTCAATTCTCTACCTGAATTTGCTCGCCATCGAAGAATCATTGAGCTAATATTGCAGCGCAAACGTTGCGCGCTCTCGCTCACCCCTGAGCCGATCTAGCAAACAAAAGCCTTAGAACAATAAGTTATGCAATACACAAGCGAAGTTGAACACATGTGTGTCGTCAAGAAGGGCTGTGACCATGGTCCAGCACCTATTCCTCAAGAAGGAGCATGGACGGCGTCCAAGAAGATCGAAGACATTTCAGGCTTGACACACGGTGTCGGTTGGTGCGCACCACAGCAGGGTGCTTGCAAGCTGACGCTCAACGTCAAGCAAGGCATCATCCAAGAAGCCCTCATCGAGACAGTCGGCTGCTCCGGCATGACTCACTCGGGCGCTATGGCCTCCGAAATCCTCCCTGGCAAGACCGTCCTCGAGGCGATGAACACCGACCTCGTCTGTGACGCCATCAACACCGCCATGCGCGAGCTCTTCCTCCAGATCGTCTACGGACGCACCCAGAGTGCCTACTCCGAAGGCGGCCTCCCCATCGGTGCAGGTCTCGAAGACCTCGGCAAGGGCCTCCGCTCTCAGGTTGGCACACTCTACGGCACTGTTGCCAAGGGCTCCCGCTACCTCGAACTCGCAGAAGGCTACATCACCCGCCTCGCTCTCGATGAGAACAGCGAAATCACAGGCTACGAATACGTCAAGATGGGTCCCATGATGGAAGACATCAAGAAGGGCATGGATGCCAACGAAGCTCTCAAGAAGCACACAGGCAACTACGGCCGCTTTGACGGTGCTGCTGAGTACATCGACCCACGTCACGCCTAATCCTGCATCAACCCCTCACATCACTCATCACGAATATGTCACTTTTCGAATCCTACGAGCGCCGCATCGATCAGATCAAAGCCGCTCTTGCCCCCTACGGCATCAACTCCTGCGAAGAAGCTGAGCAAGTCTGCCTTGAGAAGGGTATCGACGTACGCGCCATCGTCAACAGCATCCAGAACATCGCGTTTGAAAACGCCGGCTGGGCCTACGTCGTCGGTGCTGCTATCGCCATCAAGAAGGGCTGCACAAAGGCCGCAGACGCAGCCGAAGCCATCGGTGCTGGTCTGCAGGCATTCTGCATCCCTGGCTCTGTCGCTGACGACCGTCTCGTCGGTATCGGCCACGGCAACCTCGCCGCCATGCTCCTGCGCGAAGAGACAGAGTGCTTCTGCTTCCTCGCTGGTCACGAATCTTTCGCCGCTGCTGAAGGTGCTATCGGCATCGCCCGCTCCGCCAACAAGGTACGCCAGAAGCCTCTGCGCGTCATCCTCAATGGTCTGGGCAAGGACGCCGCCTACATCATCTCCCGCATCAATGGCTTCACCTACTGCCAGACGAAGTTCGACTACGCCACAGGCAAGGTAGAGGTCGTCAACCAAAAAGCCTTCTCCGAAGGCGAGCGCGCCAAGGTGAACTGCTACGGTGCTGACGATGTCCGCGAAGGTGTCGCCATCATGTGGCTCGAAGGCGTGGATGTCTCCATCACGGGCAACTCTACGAACCCCACCCGCTTCCAGCACCCTGTCGCGGGCACCTACAAGAAGGAATGCAACCTCGCGGGCAAGCGCTACTTCTCCGTCGCCTCCGGCGGTGGTACAGGTCGCACACTGCACCCTGACAACATGGCAGCAGGTCCTGCTTCCTACGGCATGACTGACACCCTCGGACGCATGCACAGCGACGCTCAGTTCGCTGGCTCCTCCTCCGTGCCTGCACACGTTGAAATGATGGGCCTCATCGGCATGGGCAACAACCCCATGGTCGGTGCCACCGTCTCCGTCGCTGTTGCGATTGAAGAAGCAGGCAAGTAATTGCCTCTCCTTGACTGATTGACATTTTGAGAAGCCTCTCCCGTGATAGGGAGAGGCTTTTTTATTGGTGGCGTAGTGCCCAGTGCGAGCAGGCAATGCGTCTTTGTGGAGTGAACGGACGCAGCAGACTACGGTCTAGCTCGTAGATGCGGGATAATCAACGGGTGAGCTGATTTTATGTTTGCCTAACACTGAATGTTAGAATACAATCACAATGAATCTTTAAGAAAGGATCTCACATGAAATTACACCTACCTCTCTCCCTACGCCCTGTCCTAGTCACCGCGAGCCTCATCGTGGTCAACTTCACCATCGCACACACCTACATGTCGAGCGATGCCGAGAGTGATGAGAATCTCCCCGTCCCCTCACTCGATGAGCTGCCAGAGCTAGCCTCATCAGTCGCCGCTCCCGAGCGAGACACGCTTGCGCAGCTTCCAGCGGAGCCGCCAGCTGACTATACCATCGCCACGAGTGCGACAACACAGCTCGTGGCGGACTTCACAGCTCCACTACAGACAGCCCCCCTTAGCACGAAGACGCGAGTTGCAAGCACCACCTCGCTCACCGATCCAATCATTGGCATGGGTCAAGCTAACTTTCGCATCGTCGAGAGCAGCAGTGTCGCCACGCTCACCTTGGTTGAGAGCAGCAATAGCGCCAGCGTAGCTACAGCTGACCTCGGGACTTATGACGCTGATGCAGGCTACATCCTCACCTCAGTGGATGCGAGTAGTGAGAGTGGCTTCTTCATAGATATCCCTGTGTATGATGCCACCACGGGTGCTTATGTCACGAAGAAGCATCAGCTCACCTTCTCGGACACCCTAGGCGATGATTTCCGCCAATACGACACCGACGGCGACACCAAGGCGATCAAAAGCTACGTCTGGGTCAAGACAGATGGCAAATACAGTCTCAAAGAGTCCTCAAGTGTGGCCACCGCAGACCTCAACGCCTACTCCAGCAACAATGTGCGCGTCATGGGAGGCGCGACAAGCGTGGATATCAAGCACAGTTTTCTCAGCCTCGGCGGAGAAAGCATCACACAGGGAGGAGCCATCTATAATTCATCCAACAAGCTCATCGGTGATATCACTGGAGACTTCATCGCAAACTCTGCCTCTGCCTATGGCTATGCCGATGCCGAAGCCTATGGAGGAGCGATTTACAACATCTTATACTCCACCATAGGAGCGATCACTGGAGATTTCATCGCGAACTCTGCCTCTACCGATGCCTATGCCGATGCCTATGCCCAGGGAGGAGCGATTTACAACTATAACAACTCCACCATAGGAGCGATCACTGGTGATTTCATCGCGAACTCTGCCTCTGCCTCTGCCTTTGCCGGAGGGGGAGCGATTTATAATGTATCTGGAACAATAGCTTTCTTGGCGCAAGAGCGTAGCATGCACTTCTCAGGTAACTACATCTCTACAGATGGAGGAAAGAGTAAAACCTATGAAGCAATATATAACAAGAGTGGCTCACTTTTCTTTAACGCCTATGGCAGTAACAGCATTACAGTGAATGATCGCATTAATGGTCATTCTTCCTATGTGAGCCGTCAAATCATCTCTATCAACAATGGCATAGATGGATTTAAGAAAAGCATCGACGCAGGCGGTCTCGCCTATGGCACGGTGGTATTCAACGCCACCATCATCAATCACAGCATCACCGTACACAATGGAACACTGGAGCTCGGTAGCTACACAGGGAGTGATGCCGATGGCAACAAGATCGAGAGCAGCGGTACACTGGTCAATAGCAATCTTACTGTGGAAGCCAATGGCAGCCTCAACGCCAAGAGTGCGGCCTATCTCGGCGTAAACAGGATCATCGAGAATGAAGGAAGCATCACCCTAGGCGCGGGCACACTGAGCAGCAGCGTGAGCAGCACGAGCGGAACCGTGAATATCAACGGAGATATCACCCTAGCAGCTGGGCGCACTCTCACCTATACTGGTAGCGGAAACAAACTGAGCGGAGATACAACAACAAGCAGTATCGACAAAATCAGCGGAGAGACAACATCAAAGATCATCGCTGAGACAGACAGCGATCTCCACATCGATCATCTCTCCCTCACAGGTCTCACCCTTGAGGCGCAAGCTGGTAGCTCTATCAGTCTAGATCAAGTGAATCTCTCACGAGTCACACTAGGTATGGCAGGTAGCTATACTCTTCAGGATGTCACTCTCGAAAATGTCACGCTCACCAACATCGAGATCGCCTCGGCTGGAGAGAAAAACTTCACCTCCAGCGAAGGCTTTACGGATAAAACGATGGTCTACGAGCTGAGCTTGACAGGAGCGGTATTTGCGAGCACCATCAAGGGGGCGCTCACCCTTGATCTAGGAGATATCGCCGATTTTGACACGGATAAGCTAGTCGCCTTTCACCTCTCGGGGGTAGATAGCCTGAACATGTGGTATCACGATATAAACCTGATCATCAATGATGAGACCTATAAGGTACTCGGTGCCACGCGCACGGGCTTGGACGGAGTGACGGGTGATGTCGTCATCTACGTCCCCGAGCCCAGCACCGCCGCGATGAGCCTACTGGCACTTGCAAGCCTGCTCGCCCGCAGAAGGCGGGCTGCTTCATACTCTGGCACTAGTTATTGAGAGATTTCTAAATTATTACGTTGGCAGGGGTTAATGCAACAACACAGGCTTGCGTACTGTATAAGGGGACTAAATTCTCGTGATTCTAAATAAGCAAATACATGAAATTGCTTCACGAGGCATCTTTTGACTGCTTTTCAGCTGGATTTCTCCCGAATTTGCCTCTCAGAGGGCACTCTGAGACATCACTTACGGCACTCCGTCAGAATCGTATCATGATTTCCTCACTCGATAAGGAGGCTAATATTAGTAATGTGGAGCTATAGAAAAAGTAGCGTGATTTAGCAGCTGATCGCTTTATCTCCCCGATCAT
>CAYJLP010000012.1:0-28179 GCA_964371115.1 uncultured Akkermansia sp.
GGGCAGGATACCTCCTGCCCGTCCGAGCGAAGCGAGGTGAGGATCGCGACACCTGTCCACCGCCGCAAACGCGAAGCGTCCCCCGCGCTAAAACTCAAACAGCCCCTTCTTCTGCGCCTCCTCCAGCTCAACAAAAGAAACCACACCTCCTTCATACGCCTCCCGCAGCAAAGACACATAAAGCTCATGCAGCTCCTTGTATTGATCCAAATGACCTTGAATCTCCTCAGGCCTGCGCGCGAGCTCGCGTATAGAGAAAGACTGGTATTTCAACTGCTCACGAACATAAGCGTGCTCGGACATCATTGCATTCTTCCACCGAAGCTTGTACACCGAGAGCTCCTTTTTCCAGCCCTCTAGCAACTGTTTCCTATAAAAGGCTTCCAGCCCAAGCAGCTCCTCGGCTCTATCCTGAAAAGACTCATCACTCCTCTTGAGACGAACCATCTGCAAGCACACAAGCTGATAACGCCGCTGTGACTCAATGACCTCGATCACATCCGCTACGCCCGAATCAAGCCGCGTCTGAGCCTGCTGAGCCTTCTTCTCCCAGAATGCCATGAAGGTCAATTCCTCTGGGGAAAATAAATCAGGCAGCTCGCGGATAAAAATATTCTTGTACTCCACCTTGCAGCCGTGGGCTTGGAGCTCGATCTGCTCACGCTCGGGCAGGGGACGGCTGCGATCCCAATAATTCTCCAAGGGGACATTGTCCACGACACGCTCGCCGTTCAGGTGCACCGTCACACGCTCGCCCTGCATGCGAATGAAGAACGTATTCCACTCTCCTAGCGGCTTGTCCATCACTTTGCTGGGAGCGGATCGGTGCTTTTGATTGTTGTAAAGACCGCCCGAGCCGACCTGCGCGCCGACATCGGTGCGGGCGATGTTCCAGATCTGAACCTGAGGGTTGCCGCGTAGGTAGATGCCGGCGTCGGCTTCGGGGTGCTTTTCCAGACGCCAATCAATGTACATCTCGAAATCACCGTAATGCTTCACCGTGCAGATATTGTCCCCATGTCCGCTAAAGCAGAGCTTGCCATCGCGCGCCTGCCAGCTAGCGCGCATGCGTGCGTCAGCGGTGGCTTGAGCCGTGCGGAGCTGCTCGGGGGTCATGCTGCGGCGGCTGAGGGGAGTGCCGACGAGACCTTTCCAGCCTTCGAGGCTCTCACCGTCGAAGAGAGGCGTGAAGCCAGCGGGGGGCTGGGTACGAGCATAGAGTGGACTGAGCAGCAGGAGGGCGAAGAGGGCGGAGAAGCGGGGCATGGCGAGATGGGGAGGGAAATTAATAAACTGGCTTGGGGCGTGGGGGCATGGGGCGGTTCTTTTTATCAAAGAGCTGCTGGGGATCTGCAAAGAATCGCTCGTACTCGGACTTCATCAGGGGGATGAGCTCGGGAGTCTCGCGAAGCGCACGCAGGTAGAAACCGTAGGCGAGCTTGATATCGCCTACACTCGTTGCGCGGTAATAGAGGTGATCGGCGCGCATGGTGTAGAGCAGGGCGACGAGCTCTGGCTCCCAGTCACCGCGGGCAAGCAGATCAATGATGATCACTTGGCGTGCGGCGTGATCGGGGCCGGGCTTGCTCGTCGCGGTGAGCACCTCGCGTCTCTGCTGGCGGACGCGGGCTTGACGCTCTTGCTCGGCGAGGAGACCTGTCTCATCCTTGGGTGTGAGCTCGACGATATGTTGGAAGAGATCGGGATTGTTGGAGCGGAACTGCCTGCTGACACTCTGGTAGGCGGCGTGGAGGAGCTTCGCGCGCTCGACACCTGAGAGCTGGGTAGCGGCGTTGAGTTGTGCTTTGATATAGGCGCCTGTGGTGAGGATCTGGTTGAGCGTGGCGGTGACATCGGTGCCTTGCTTGTAGCCGATGAAGCCTCCAATGACGTAACCTTCGGGGGTGAGAAGGAGGATGGTGGGGTAGCCTTGGATCTTGTATTTTTTGGCGAGGGCTTGGTTGGTGGCCTTGAGCTCGTCGGAGATGCGTGGACCGCGTGGGAGATCAACCTCGACGAGGACGAGCTTGTGCTGCTGGGCGTATTGGGCAAAGGCGGGGGTGTGGAGGACGTCTTTCTGGAGCTGGACGCAGGCACCGCACCAGTCGGAGCCGGTGAAGTCGAGAAGGACGTAGCCTTGGATGGCGGCGGCTTGCTTGAGGGCGGCGGGGAGATCGGTGCCCCAGTTCTCGGCGGCGAGGGCGGGGGCGATGAGGGCGGGCAGTGCGCAGAGGGCTGCGAGGTGGGGTATCATTGAGCTATCTTAGCGTTTCTGTTGTAGAAGGCAAGGTAAAAATGTCTAGAATAGCAGGTGACACATAAAGAGATGCGAAGCATCTTGGATTCTTAAGGTCTAGACCTTAAGCGATCTCTGGCGATCGTTCGCCAGTGGGGTGAAGGGGCTAGCCCCTTCGGGCGCACCGTAGGTGTGCGCCCAGCGGCATTGAGGAGGCGTAGCCTCCGAAGGGCGACAGTTCACGATCATCAGTAAATGCCCGAGGCGAACAGACTGCATGGTATTTCTGCCAGTTCAACTGTCGCCCCCCCTTTCCGCTGCCCGAAGGGCAGGAAATGTCTCACAGGCGAAGGCGCGAAGCGTCCGTGTGCGAGTATACACACGGACGCTTCGCGTTTGCTGCGGTGGGCAAGAGGCGCGATCCTCCTCACCTCGCTTCGCTCGGACGGGCAGGAGGTGTCCTGCCCTTTCGTCGTCTCAAATCGCAGTGCGATTTGTCCTTCACCCGCTGGGCTCTGCCCAGACCCGCCGGCGAACGATCGCCGGAGATCGCTTAAGGTCTAGACCTTAAGAATCCAATTTCTTTCGCGGCGAGGTACTACACCGGCTCGCTACTACGAACAGTTATCCTCTTTTCCCACCGTCTCCAGCTCACGCGTGTCCAGCTCATCCAGCCTCTTCCCCCACAGATAATGCCGCGTCTGACTCACCAACAACCCACTCAGCGCGATCATACACACCACGTTCGGCAAGGCCATCAGCCCATTCGTCAAATCTGCAAAGTTCCACACAAAGCTGCTCTTCGGTATAATACAACCAAGGAACACCACAACAACCCACAGGCAGCGATACGGCGTAATCCATCGCTGCCCTCCGAGGTACTGCAAGGAGCGTTCACCATAATACGACCACCCCAGCAGCGTCGAGATCACAAAGCTCGCCAGACTCACGGTCAGCAAGATAGATCCAATCGCCCCCAGCGTCCCAAAGGCTTCAAAGGTGATCGCCGTATTCGACAGTCCCCCGATCGCAGGAAACTTTAACTGCGTCGCAACAAGCGCAACACCTGTCAGCGTACAGATCACAACCGTATCCCAGAATGGCCCCGTCGACGAGATCAAGGCCTGATTCACCGCATTGCTCGACCGCGCCGGCGCCGAAACGATAGGCGTCGAGCCCATCCCCGCTTCATTAGAAAAAAGTCCTCGCTGCACCCCCGTCTGCATCGCAATCATAATGCTACTACCGATAAAGCCACCAAACGCAGCCTGTGGCAAGAACGCGCTCTTGACGATGAGACACAGTGCCGGCCAGATAGCATCCGCATGCGCGACAAGCAGCAAGACGCAGCCAGATATATAAATAAGCGACATAACAGGGACAAAGGAGCTACACACGCGCCCGATGCTCTTGATCCCCCCAATAAGGGTGACAGCGACGAGGACGGTCAGGATACTCCCCGTCACCCAAGTTGGTACTTGCAGCGGTGAGTTGTGCAGCACCTGCGCCACGGCATTGCCCTGCGTGATGTTGCCAATGCCAAAGGCGGCAATCGTCGTGAGGACGGCAAAGAGCTGTGCTGTGCGCTTCATCCCCAGCCCGCGCTCCAGCGCGTACATAGGACCGCCAACGATCTGCCCCTTCTCATCCTTCACTCGATAATAATAGGAAATCAGACTCTCCGCATAGCGCGTCGCCATGCCGAGAATCCCCATGACCCAGCACCAGAAGACCGCCCCTGGGCCCCCCGCGAGCAGAGCGGTGGCGACCCCGATGATGTTCCCCGTGCCGACATGCGCGGCAAGCGAGACCATCAGCGAGGAGAAGGGCGAGATATGCCCCTCGCCTGCACTACCGCTATTCTTGCTAAAGGAGCGGCGCAACGCCGTCCAGAGATAGCGCTGCGGAAAGCGCAGGATGCAGGTCAGATAAAGATGCGTCCCCATGAGGACGAAGAGCAGCACGTAGCCCCAGAGAAAGGAGCTCGCGCTGGAGATGTAGTGATCGAGTATCTCAAACATGTGTGCTTCTCAGTGAGAAAAAAGGGTAGTAGTGGCTCTTAGCGTTCTTGGGGAGAGAGATTGATATCAATAGGGAGCTCTTGCAAACTCACAAGCTTCTTGAATAGCTCCATGGCGATCTTCTGGGCTTCTTCAGGGCTAGCTCCGAGGTCGAGAGCGGCTTGCTTTGCCGCGCTGACGCGCTCGACGAGTGTTTGATAACGACGTGCTTCATCTGCGAGCTCAGGGCTGAATGATTCGGTCACGGTCACGATATGCGGTGCGATGTTCTCCGCCCAGACGAGGTTTCCGCTTTCGATCAGCTTCTCCCCGAGGCTCATCGCGCCTTGGATGGCGTAGCCGAGCTGGAAGGGCAGCGCAATAATAGCGGCGATGAGGGAAAGCAATGAAGTAATCCAGACAAAGCGCATCTTCGCAACGATGCCTAGTGCCCCAACGCAGAAGCCGAGTAGCAGCGTGATGAGAATAGCGATGATGCCGATATAGGGGATAAAGCAGCAGGCGGCAAAGAGAATGACGACAAAGCTGGCGATAAAGATGATGAGTTGCATAGTACGATTCTGAAAGATAGAGTTAATCTTGTGGAGGGGCACTTTGTTGAGTGCGGGGCGGATATTTTCGTCGAATTGCTTTTTGAGCGAGTTGTTGGATGTCATGGTATTTTTGATTAATGCGGATGGTTGGAAAATAAGAAAATGTGAAAAAAAATCTCGGTGGGGACGACGCCCACACCGAGATGCTAAAATGTGCTGTTTTACTTGTGTAGATCGATCATGTCTCGCAAGATGTTCATCCCCTCGCGGAGCTCAGGGTCGAGATCCGAGGGGTAGTCAGGGCTCTTGGAGAGCTCTTCCTCGGGGGTCTCTTCGCGTGACATGTAGGCTTCTTCCTTGTCAGACTTGACGGTGTCGAGCTGGGGCTTTTCTACGTCTTCGAGATTCAGGCGATAGATCTTGAGATTCTTCTCATCATCCTGCTGCATCTGGGCGTAGCGCGCCTTGCGTTCTTCGTCGATGGTCTTCTTGCGGTCGAGTAGCTCGGCGTTTTCGCGTTCACGCTCAGCCTTGTTGAGGCTGACTTTGTTGCGATGGGTGCGCTCGCGGAATCGGATGATATTCTCTCGCATGTACTGCATGTCCTTGTCCGCGCCGACGCGCGCTGCGCTGCGCTGCTTGACCATGGGGAGGATGGCGTCGAGCTTCTTGCTACGGGTGTAGCCAGGAGCTTGCGCGATCTCGTCGTAGGCCATGGGGTAATCCGTCTCGGATTCCCCGATTTCAAATCCCGCGGTCGCAACGGGCAGCACGATATCACTGCGCACGCCCTTGAGCTGCGTGGAGGCTCCACCGACGCGGTAGTACTTCTGCGTCGTGATCTTGAGCATGCCACTGCCCTCGCGGGGGCTGAAGAAGGAAAGATAATCGCCGATATTGCGCGTGACCTGCACCGTGCCCTTGCCAAATGTCGTCTCATCACCGACGATGAGCGCGCGACCGTAGTCTGTCATCGCTCCGGCAAAGATCTCGGAGGCGGAGGCGCTGAGCTTGTTGGTCAGCACGACGAGCTCGCCATCAAAGATGGGGTGCCCGCTGACGGTGAGACGCTCGACGTTGCCGCGCGAGTCCTTCACCTGCACGATGGGTCCCGCTCCCGTGAACATGCCGACGATCTTGCGTACCTCATCCAGTGAGCCACCGCCATTGGAGCGCAGGTCGAGGATGACGCCTTCGACGCCTTCCTTTTTCATACGCTGGAGCAGGGACTTCACGTCAGCGGCGCAGTTGCTCTTGCCGCGCTGGAGGTCGAGGTAGAAAGAGGGCAGCGTGAGGATGCCGAGGCGGTACTCGCGGGGATTGCCGTCGAGGTCCTTGCCCTGCATGACGACAATCTTTGAATTGGCGAGCTCGTCATTCATGGGGATCTTCGCACGCTTGATCGTGACGATCTTCTCCGCGCCGCTGTCGGCGTCGAGGACACGCATGCGCACCTGCTCACCTTCTTTACCACGGATATGCTCGATGACCTTGTCGAGTCCCATGAAGAGGATGTCCACCCACTGGCCGTTGTTGTGACGGTCGACGGCGATGATGTGGTCGCCGAGCTTGAGCTGCTGGCTCTTCTGGGCGGGGCCACCCTTCACGAGGCCAGTGATCTTCGTCGAGCCGTCGTCGTCGGCTTGCAGCTGCGCGCCGATGCCGATGAGCTCAGCTTTCATCATATCGTAGAATCGCTGCTGCTCGCGCGCACCCATGTAGCTGCTGTGCGGGTCATAGACGCCTGCAATGGCGCTGAGTAGTGTCGAGGCCATGTCTTGGAGATCGGTCTCCTGATAGGTCGTGCGCAGACGCTTGAGACGTGCGAGGATCTTGTCATGAATAGGCAGCTCATTTTTGTTGACTGTGGCGAGATCCTTGCCCTGCTCCTGAGCGAGGCGCGCGATATTCTCACGGCGCAGCTGCTCAGAGAGGAGCATGTCGGTGATCTGGTCATCCCAGACCTGATCAAGAGCGGCATCGTCCGCTGCCCAAGCGACTTCACTACGTGAGCGGGCGATGCTGCGCTTCTCATTAAAGGCGGGGAGCTTGCCCTGCATAGCGCGGATCTGAGCCTCAGACTTGCTGATGCGAGCCAGCGCGCGTTCGTTGAAGTAGGTATTGATCTCCTCCGCTAGTGTGGCGGTCTCCTCAGCGAGTAAATAATCGCCAAAGCTGCTCTGGTACTTGTCGCGCAGCTTGTTCACATCCTGCTGCGTGAGATACAGGCGTGCAGGATCGAGCGTATCAAGATAGTGCTCAAAGAACTTCTTGTACATCTCCTGTGTGAAAGGAGCTCGCGAGAAATGCCCATTCTGAAGAAGAATAGAGAACTGCTTGCCGATTTTATCGTAATCTGGAGCGGCTTGGGTGACCGACGTGCATGAGAGCGCAGTGGCCGCTGTGAGCGTCATGGCACCGAGGCGACGAAGCCAAGGGGATAGGAAATACTTCATGTTGTGATGGTTACATAAGCACACAAGTGTTTCATCTTGAGCACTATGGTTGATGACTCACCCTATTTTACCCGAATTTTCTTTGTTGTCGACTGAAAAATAAGGAATCATAGGATTTCCTCACATCTATTACAAAATCAACCGCTGACAAAGAGGGATCTTCGCCCTTGAGGGGTCTTGCAAAATTAGTTTTCATAAATTCCAGATTTCGAAAATGAGCGCCACTGCACGTCTTTTGCAAGATCCCCTTGAGATAACAAGCATGTCATGCTAAGATGCGCCCATGAGCAAGAAAAACGGAAATCCAGCGATGGAGCGAGAACTGCAGCGATTTGGCAAGACATCTTGGCGCGAGGGGCAGCGCGAGCTCATCGACTGGGTCTGCGCAGGGCACGCTGCCCTCGGCGTACTGCCCACAGGCTATGGGAAGAGCCTCTGCTACCAGATCGCCGCTCAGCTCCTCGGCGGACTCAGTCTCGTCATATCCCCCCTCATCGCGCTGATGCGCGATCAGGTCGCGGGGCTCCAGAGCCTCGGCATCGCCGCCGCGCGCTACGACTCCTCACTCAGCGACGAGCAGCGCGCCGATGTCCTCGCGCGCATCACCAGCGGCGGGCTACGCCTCCTCTACGTCGCCCCCGAATCCCTCGAGCAGCAGCCCCTCCTTGAGCAGCTGGAGCACGCCACGCTGAGCCTCTTTGTCATTGATGAAGCCCACTGCGTCTCCGAATGGGGGCATAGCTTTCGCCCCGAGTACCTGAAGCTACCCGCCTTTGCCCGCCAATTGCGCTTCCACGCCCTCATGGCGATGACCGCCACGGCCACCGCACGCGTGCAAGCCGACCTCCAAGCCAGCTTCGGCATCGGCTCCGAGCACAGCCTCGCGCTACCTCCCTACCGCGCGAACATCGCACGCCATGTCCTCGAGGTAGAAGATAAAAACAACGCTCTGCTCTCCTACCTCACGGAGGAAGCACGCAGCCCCGCCATCATCTACTGCCGCAGCCGTCAAAGCACGGAGGAGCTCACCGCCCTACTCCAATCAAACAATCTCTCCGCCAGCGCCTACCACGCAGGACAGAGCGTCGAGCTACGCGAGCAGATCCAAGACCGATTCCTGCATAATGAGCTCGACATCCTCGTCGCCACCATCGCCTTTGGCATGGGCGTGGACAAGCCCGACGTACGCTGCGTCATCCACTACCACGCCCCCGCCACCCCCGAATCCTATGTCCAAGAATCAGGACGCGCGGGCCGCGACGGCGCGCCCGCCCAGAGCCTCGTACTGCTCAACCATCAGGACGACATTGACACCCGCAATCGCATCGCTGCCTCCCAGCCCGATGAGTCCTCCCTACTCCGCTGCGTCCGCTGGCTACTCCCCGAGAGCACGCGCGTCGTCTCCCTCTGGGAGCTCACCACAGAATGCGACCTCAATGACGACGTCCCCGAGCGCGCGCTACGCCTCATGGCGGATCACCTCAGCAGAGAGGCAAAGCTCTACAAATATTACAAGGTTAAGCCCCTCTTCCCCCTGAGCACCATCCTCGATGGTCGCGACGAGGATGAGTGCGCACGCCTCCGCTGGCTCGACACCCACCGCGAGGGCGAGCTCGAGGAGCTCGCGGACGCATGGGACTGCGACCCCATCGCCGCCCTCGCTGGACTACATGAATGCGAAAGCGCGCAAGAATGGACACTCAACCTCCGCCAGCAGGCATGGCTCGTGCGCCGCCTCGACGACGAGCTCCAACCGCGCCTCATCGCAGAACAGCTCCGCGACTACTACAGACAGCAGGAGCAGCAAGCCTACGCCCGCTGGCAGCGCATCAGAGAGATGCTACTCCATGCCGAGGAGCAGAATATCGATACCGCCCTGCATCAGTACTTCACCAGCACCGATGAGAACGCGCAAGAGGGCAAAGAACTACCACGAGCCCACACGCCAGAGCACAGCTCCTGGACTCGCCCCAGCATCCCGAGTAACGATCAGCTCCCCTCCCCGCTCAACGAACGTCAACGCCGGCGCTTCCTGCTCGGCATCAACTCCCCCGCCCTCATGCGACGCCGCCTCTGGTCGCATCGCCTCTATGGATGCTGCGCGGGAGCCTCGTGGGACGATCTATGAGAAAGGCGGAAGAAGAAAAAAAATCCCCACCCCCTTACATCAGATTCAGCCCCTCCTTGGAGGCTTCATCTCTACGAACTAAAGACTCTCCGCGCATTCTTAACTACTGTTAGCTAAGAATGCCAGAAATCAATTCTCCCCATTTTACGCTTGTCAAGGGGGCTCATAGACGATAATATGACAGAAAATGAAGCAAGTAGGTAAAATTCAAGAGTGGATGCAGGACGCCTCAATCAGGCGTGGGATGAAGCGTGAACTACCTACCCACGCTGTTGATCTAGCGTTGATCCTGCTGTCAGAGTCGCAGAAGAAGCTCAAAAGCAAGGAAAAGCGACTGCGATACATGTTCAGCGGCATCGCCCAAGACGAGGGCATCAAGGAGTTCTTCCACCACTACAACCGCCACCTCCGCGCGGCCGAAGGCGCGCAACGCGACGAGCTCAAGGAGGTCTACACACGCCACCGCAAAGACGTGCTCAAGGCCTTTGGCATGATGGACGCGTGGCGTCTGCGCTTCGCGCGCTGTAGCTTCATGGACGAGCTCGCCCTCATCGAGTCCATGCTCGGCGATAGCATGGAGAGCCTCGTCATGCCCAACGACGGCAAGCTCATCGAGGACCAAGAGCAGCAGCTCGCCAAGTCCGACCTCCACGCCTCACTCAGCCTCCTCTACCCCGCCTGTAGCGGAGAAGAAAGCATCGCCGCCTACCGCAATCAGCTCATATCCCTCTTTGAGCAGCTCGCACTCGCCAGCGTCGACATCGACGTCACGCGCCTACTCCCCCACGTCGATGTCTACCAGCAGGACGACGCCGTGCAGCTGCTGCTCACCCGCGTCCAGCCCCTGCTCGACGCGAACGCACGCCGCGAATCCCCCCTGCGCGTCGTCTTTACCAACAGTGACGACGACAGACTCACCATCGTGACACGCGCCTGCTGCCACCTGCGCCAGCAGCGCGTCTATAGCAAGATGGAGCTCGGTGTTGAAATCGCCGCCTGCCTCGACACCGCGATGGAGAACGTCCAACTCCTCGACGCATGGACAAAGGAGAGGAAGAACAACCGCCTCACCGTACGCCTCATCAAAGGCGAGCACCTCCCCGAGCGACGCGCTCAGTACGCCCACGCCGAGCGCCAGCTGCGCCTGAGTGCCTCCAAGCCCGAGACCGATCTGCGCCTGCGCGACCTCGTCGAGCGACTCAGCGAATCACGCCACCTCCACCTCGACCTCGGCACGCACCAGCTCTTTGACATCGCCTACACCTGCGCCGTGTGGAAGGCGGAGCAGCGCGAGGATCTCCCCGACTTCACCCTCTACTCCGGCGTCGGTGACGCACTCGCCGGCAGTCTCAGCAGCCTCGGCGGCCGGGTCTACCTGCAGAGCTTCCACTACAGCACGGGACATGAGAGTGAGGCGGAGGCCTTCCGCATCGCGCTACTCAACGGGCTCGGTGACCCCTTCCCCGCGCTCGGTGTCACGCCCAAGCTCAAGCCCAACACACGCGAATGGCTCGACATGGTGCAGCAATTCCAACTCTCCTGCAACAAGGCCGCCCAGCTGCGCGACCTCCAGCAGCAAATGCGCCCCGTCAGCTTCCGCCTCCCTGTCCAGCGCCCCGCCATCGCCCAGCTGCTCCAACAGGCTATCGCCGCCGAGCGCGCCGTCAAGCCCGTGCTCTATCCGCCCACCATCGCGGACGAGCAGCTCAGCTCCCAATTCTCCATCGTCTCCCGCCAGCCTGAGAACTTCTCGCGCATCGACTACAGCGTCGAGAGCCTCACGTACGAACAGGTGGCACAGCTCGTCAAGACCGCGCAACAATGCGGCGACATCGAGCCCGTCCTCGCCGCGCGTCTCGCGCGCTGGAAGCGCGTCGCTGAGCTACTCGACGAGCAGCGCCCCGCCCTCATCGCAGGACTCATGCGCGATGCTGGCTACCGCCTCGCCGACGCTGACAGTGAGCTCGGGGCTGCCATCGCGCTCTGCCACACCGTTATTGCCGAGATATCTGAGCCCGTCTGGGGAGACGGCATGGCGATGAAAACAGGCGGCATCGCCGTCGTCAACGCCAGCGCCGAGCGCCCGCTGCTCGACGCCATCGAGGGCATCCTCTCCGCCCACGTGCTGGGCTACAGCATCATCTACAAGCCTGCGAACACCACGCGCCGCCTCGCCGAGCTCCTCCTCGATCTGCTCGCGCACGCAGGAGTGCGCCGCTCAGGGGCAAAGCTCGACATCCTACTCGCACAATGCATGGACAATCAGGTCGCCGCCGCGCTCTTCACCCACCCAGCCATCGACGCGCTCTTCTGCTACGCACCTCTGGAGCTCATCGGCGAGCAGCTCCAGCTACGCCCCCACTGCGCGCTCTACCGCACCCCACAGCGACCCCACGCCCTCTACCTGCGCTCCGATGCGAATTGGAAGCAAGCCATCGACGAGCTCGCGGCCGCCTACGTGCGACGCTCCTCCCAGAGCATGCGCTGCCCCAGCACGCTACTCGTCGACGCCAGCCTCTATGATGACGCCGCCTTCCAGAGCCGCTTGAAAGACAGCTTCAGCTCGCTACGCCTACGTGACGTCGCGCAAGACAGCGGCGAGATCTCACCGCTGAGCACCGCGCTGGATCAGCAGCAGTGGGTACGCATGACCACGCTCGGGCAGGGGGAGAACTGGCTCGTCGCGCCAGACACACAGGCGCCCAGCAGCATGCAGTACCGCCCCGCCATCCGATTTGGCGTTGCACTCGATTCTGAGCTCGTTGAGGCAGAGTTCGGCGCACAGCTACCGCTCCACCTCTCCGTCGTACGCATCAACTACACGGAGCAGGCCGTGGAGCTCCAGGCCCGACTCTCCCAAGGAGGCTGCGCGAGCCTCTACTGCGAAGACCCCCACTTTATCCAACTCTGGAAATCCGAAATTCGCGCCCGCCTGCTGACGGTGAACACCCTGCCCCCGCTGAGCCTCACGGAGCACGTCGGACAGGGAGCGAGCGCGCAGCTGCTCGACCGACAGTACAGCGGCGACTACCTCTCGCAGCGCGCGCGCTGGGAGGCGAGTGGGCACCCTGTACGACTGGGCAAGACGGCAAACCTGAGCTTCAAGCCCTGGGACCTCATCACGCCCCTATTGGAAGGCAGTGCAAAGATGCACCTGCATGCCGCGTGCGAATCCATCAACTTCTGGTGGGAGGAGTACTACGGGACGCAGAGCCGCATCGACCTGCCCGACGGCAGCGTCCTAGGGCGCCGCAGCCTGTATACTGCGATCAGCCTGCGCATCGAGTCCCAGCTGAGTGACTCGGATGCGGCAATTTTGATCGCCGCGGTCTTGCGGACGGGACAGCCCTTTGAAGTCAGCATGGACAAGCCGCGCGCTTGGGCGGCGGACTATTTACAGAATCACCAGCATACAGTACATATCGAGAGTGCATCCCAATTTCATGCGAAATTCGAAGAACTGGCGAAGAACAATATCCTCATCCGCGCGCCGCACGCCAATGGGCAAACGCGCATCTATGCAGCAGCATGGGGACTCACCCTGCGTGATGAGCCCGTCCTCGCACAGGGACGCGCCGAGCTCATGCGCCTCTGCTTGGACCAGTGGAGCCTGTCACGCGACAAGGCGCTGACACAGGTGTAGAGCGCACTCCAAGAGTTCAAAGGTACCAAGGTACAAAGAAAATGGATGAAGGTCGTCACCTTCATCCATTTTTTGTGCAAGCTAGGCGCTATGTTCAAGACACCTTGAGTGCCCACTTGAGGTACTTCAGCGATTCTGCCCAGATCTGGCTAGGAGCGATCCCCAGCACGACGACGACGACAGCCTCGCCATTCAAGCTGCCTGTCGAGATGAGGCAGCGGCCCGCGGCATTCGTGTAGCCTGTCTTCATCCCATTGACCCAAGGATAGTTGCGCAGCAGTTTATTCGTGTTGTTCACACGACGTAACTTCCCATTGCGCAGGGTGAATTGGAAGTGAGGGACATCCACAATCTGACGGATGGTCGCATTGTTATAGGCCCAGCAGCCCGCCAGAGCCATGTCGTAGGCGGTGGAATACTGGTTGCCAGGCAGGCCGTGGGGGTTGACGAAGTGTGAGTTCTTCATCCCCATGCGCGCCGCGCGGTTGTTCACCCGAGTCATGAAGGCGCTCACCGAGCCCGCCGTATCACGAGCCAAGACGGCTGCTACGTCATTGTAACTCGCCGTCAGCATCGCACGTAGCAGATCATAGCGCGTGTAGCTATCCCCCGCCCTGAGGTCCATACGGATGCGAGGCGTGCGCAGATCAGCCGACGTGATCGTGGCATGCTCACCCAGTCGTCCCGCATCCAGCACGCAGAGTGCCGTCATGACCTTCTGTGTACTCGCGACTTGGCGGCGCGTGTGGGCGTTGTAGCCGTAGATGAGGCGTCCCGTCTTAGGGTCGATGACGGCGATGGCCTTCGCCTTGGGGGCGGGGGCGGGCGTCGTCGGACGCGTCAGCGCGCGCATGCTCGAGAGGCGGTATTTGGACGTATCGCGATCGCCTGAGGGTAGGTAGCCTGTGTCTGTCGGACTTGTAGGCGTTGTGCTCGGCGGCGTGTAGGGGGCAGTGGGTTGCGCTGGTCTATAAGGTGTCTCCTTGAGAGGGGTGTCATGATGCTGCGACTGGTCAAAGGGGCTGCAAGAGACCACCGTGAGCGCGACGAGCGAGGTGAAGAAGCTAAAGCGTGTTGTTGAGTATTTCATATTATTTAAGGGTTGATAGAATAGCAAAAAAATGCGGCTAGCGCAGCGCATACTGCGCACCGGGGAGGGATAGGATATGGCCCGCGATCTGCAATCGCATCAGCAGCGGGTTGAGCTCATGCGCCGCCATGCCTGTCGCGACACAGAGGGCGTCGAGCGTGCAGTGCCCCGCCGAGATCGAGTCGACGATAGTCTGCGACTCGGCACTAAGCATGGGGCGTGAAGGCTCTGTTGATGGTGTGGGGCGCAGCTGCGAGAGCAGATCGGGATAGGCTGCCGCCATGCTCTCGAGATCCGTCGAGGGAGGTGCGGCTGCATCGAGCGCTACCCCCTCTACAGGGCGATCCCAGCGCATGTCAGCCAGCAGCTGCTGCGTGCTCGCGCAGAGTGTCGCCCCATCGCGGATGATCTCATGGCAGCCCACCGAGTGCAAGCCATTGATAGAGCCTGGTACGGCAAAGATATGCCTCCCGTATTCGGACGAGGCGAGGCGCGCCGTATGCAGCGAGCCGCTACGGTGCGGAGCCTCCACGACGAGCGTCGCATGACTCCACGCCGCCACAATGCGGTTGCGCTGGGGAAAGGTGGTGTAGCTCGGGCGCATCTGCATGGGGAACTCACTCACCACGCTACCCCCCTGCGCTAGCATGCGCAGCGCGAGCTGCTCATTCTCATGGGGGTAAAAGCAAGCATGCCCCGACCCAATGACGCCGATGGTATGCCCGCCCGCTTGGAGAGCCCCCTGATGCGCTGCCGCATCAATCCCCAGAGCGAGCCCCGAGATAATGCTACAGCCCTGCTCGCTGAGCTCGCGGGCGAACTGCTGCGCCACCTGCCGCCCGTAGGCGGAGCAGCTGCGTGAGCCCACGATAGAGACAGCCCTCTCCTTCACATGCGAGAGGAGAGCCCCGCGCACGTAGAGGATGACGGGGGCGTCACCCATGTGGCGCAGCCCCTCGGGATACTCCTCATCATAGATGCTCACGATGCGCACATCCTGTCGCGCGGCCGTCTCGTATTCGCGGGCGATGTCGGTACAGCTCTGCCACTGGGAGATGGCGTTGCTGATTTTCTTACCGATGCGCGGGACTTGCTCCAGCAGAGAGGGCGCGGCATGCAGCACCAGCTCCGCTGAGCCAAAGTGATCCAGCAGCGCACGAATACGCATCGCTCCTAGGCCAGGGATGAGATTGAGCGCGAGCAGCGCATTCTGAGCAGATAGCGTCATCGACTACGCGTCTTGGATGATGAAGTCAAGCCCGAGATCGAGCGAGGGGACAGAATGCGTCAGGCAGCCAAAGCTCATGAAATCCACGCCCGTCTCCGCTGCCGCTGCTGCCGTCTCATAGCTCAGACCACCCGAGGCTTCGAAATAAGGCTTCGCACGATCGCCACGCATCTCGATGGCGCGGCGCATCTCGTCATTGCTCATATTGTCCAGCAGGATATAGTCCACGCCGACCATCTGGAGAAAGTCGGCTACCTGTTCGAGCGTATCGGCCTCGACCTCCACCTCGACATCAGGTCTATCCTGCTTGAGCTGCGCGATGCCCTCTTGGAGGCGTGCGACATTACCACCCGACATGAGGTGATTATCCTTCACCATCGCGCGGTCATAGAGACCGAGACGGTGGTTGCAGCCGCCGCCGTGACGCACAGCATCCTTCTCCAGCAGGCGGTAGCCAGGGGTTGTCTTGCGCGTGTCGAGCAATTGGCACTTTGTATGTGCGATGCGTGCGACATAATGCGCCGTCATCGACGCCACGCCCGAGAGGCGTTGGATAAAGTTGAGCGCCGTACGCTCCGCTCCGAGGATGGAGCGCGCCGAGCCCTCGATGCGCATCACCACGTCACCTGCGGCGACGGGCGCGCCATTCTCCTTCTCTATACTCACCGTGAGACTCTCATCGACCGCTTTGAACACAGCCTCAGCCACATCCACGCCTGACACGACACCAGCGGTGCGCGCACGCATGAGTGCGCAGGCGCGCAGCTGCTCATCAACAAAGTACAGGGAGGTCACATCCCCCGTGCCAAAATCTTCTGCGAGGGCGAGACGGACGAGCTCGTCTCGATTATGGGAAACAATCATATCGCTCATGCATGAAAATATAGAGAAGAGCTCCTCACGTGTAAAGGAAATTACAAGTCAATTAAATAAAAAATGCCTTACTTTCCCCTTGACAAGGCGTACAGAAGTATTATAATCAGCTTGCTTTTCTGTCAGCTACTTGACAAAAAGTGTAAAGGGTGGACTATCCCTATCTATTTCCTAACATTATGGCAACGGCGAAGAACAACCAACCCAAGGGCGATCCCAGCGCGCAGTCTCCGACTCCCGAGAAGATTGCCTCTAAGGTCGTAAAGAAGAACACCCCCTCATCCTCAAGCGCGGCAAAGAACGCGACATCCAGCTCCAAGTCTGCCGCGAGCAAGAAGCCCACCGCCTCCACCGCGTCGAAAAAATCGAGCAAAGACACGGACAACACCGTCTTCATCGACGAACAAGTCGTCGAATCCATCGTAGCCAAAGAGCAGAAAAAGGCGCGCAGCCGCAAGGGCTTCACCATGCCCCGCGTCTCCGCCCGCGACCTCCAAGACTTCTTCCCCGATGACCTCGTCCTCAAGGCTGCCTTCAAGAGCCTGCTGACGCTCGCCAAGGAAAAGGACGGCTACGTCACACCCGAGGATATCTCCAGTGCCCTGCCTGACGACGGCTTTGAAAGTCAAGACCAAGAGAAGCTCTTTGAGCGACTCTTCTCCGTCGGCGTCGAGGTACGCGAAGAGAGCACCACCATCACGCCACTCTCCTCCACCCAGCTCAAGATCACGCCCGGTGAAAAGGGCGGCAGCATCGTCGACAGCCCTGGTGTCCAAGAAAAATTCCGCGAGCTCATCATCCTTGCCAACGAGCAGGGCTACCTCACCTACGATGACATCAATGAGGTGCTGCCCAACGACATGATCGAGCCCACGGACTACGAAGAGATCATGGAGCGTCTGCGCGGCATGCAGTTCGATATCATTGATGCCTCTGACGTCGACAGCTACAGCGACCGCCAGCGCCTCACCACGACCGAGGAAGAGGACGAGACTGAGAAGATGGAGGCAAAGCTCGACATCCTCGACGACCCCGTCCGCATGTACCTCAAGCAAATGGGGCAAAAGGATCTGCTCAGCCGTCAGGAAGAAGTCAGCATCTCGCTGCGCATCGAGAAGGCCGAGGCTCTGCTCCAGACCTCGCTGCACAAGTTCGGCCCTGTCGCCATGTACTACATCGACACCGCAGACAAGGTCATTACGAACGAGGAGCGCTTTGACCGCATCGTCGCCGACAAAAACATCGAGCGCCGCCAGCAGTACATCAACGACATCAAGCAGCTCATCGGCAAGGTCATCGACAGCCACACCGAGACGCAGGACGCCTACGCGCGCCTCCGTCAGGCGCAGCGTCGCAAGCGCTCCGTCGCGCTGTATCTGAACAATTTCAACGAGAACCTCACGACACTCTGCGACCACTACAAGGATTTCTCCTTCAAGGGCAAGGTCTACGAAGACTTCGTCAACCAGCTGAAGGAATCCCGCCAGCGCATCCTCAAGCTCCAGCGCACCATCGACTCCACCCCCGATGAGCAGGTGAAGAAGCAGAGCGAAGAAGCCCTCAGCGAGCTCGAATCACGCCTCTGGATGCCCGTCGCCGACTTCCTCGACGAGTACAAGATCATGAAGGCGAGCATGCGTGAAGCCCAGAAGGCAAAGCGCGAGATGATCGAGGCGAATCTCCGACTCGTCATCTCCATCGCGAAAAAGTACACGAACCGCGGTCTCGCCTTCCTCGACCTCATCCAAGAGGGCAACATGGGACTCATGAAGGCGGTGGAGAAGTTCGAATACCGCCGTGGTTACAAGTTCTCCACCTACGCCACGTGGTGGATCCGTCAGGCCATCACGCGCTCCATCGCCGACCAAGCGCGCACGATCCGCATCCCTGTCCACATGATTGAGACCATCAACAAGCTCATGCGTGTGCAGAAGAAGCTCGTGCAGGACTTCGGCCGTGAGCCAACGCCTGAGGAGATCTCCATCGAGTGCGGCATGCCCGTCGAGCGCGTGAGCAATGTGCTCAAGATGGCGCAGCAGCCTATCTCCATGCAGCAGCCTGTTGGCGATTCCGATGACACCTCCTTTGGAGACTTCCTTGAGGACAAGAGCGCGGAGAACCCCATGGAGGGTGCCTCCTTTGCCTCCCTGCGTGAGAAGCTCGGCGGTGTGCTCGGCACACTCAACGAGCGCGAGCGCGCCGTCATCGAGCAGCGATTCGGTCTGAAGGACGGCAACCCCCGCACGCTGGAGGAAGTCGGACGCCAGTTCAACGTCACCCGCGAGCGTATCCGCCAGATCGAGGCGAAGGCACTGCGCAAGCTGCGTCACCCGACGCGCATCAGCCGCATCAAGGGCTTCCTCGACTCCACGGAGACCTAAGAATTTTTTCTTAACACAACATCCTCGAGTTTCTCGATTCTACTCCCCCACCCTGCTACAGCTGGCGTGAAAGACGACCTGACAGCCCATGTGGCACGGACACGGGGATTCTCCCAAGAATTGAAACGACTGCGAGGCACAGACACTCGTGAGGCACCGCTGAGCTTTCAGCGCGTTTGCCTCGCGAGTCTTTCTTTTTACGTCGCCCTCATGGCGCAGGCGCTCAGCAAGAGCAAGGAGACGACGAAAAAACGCCTCTGGATCATCTGCGACGCGCTGCCCATGCAGGAACGACTCGTCGCCGAGCTCCCCCTCTGGACGAGTGCCGAGTTCGTCAGTATCCCCGAGCAGGAGATCCATATCAATCACGGGCTCAGTGACCCAGAGCTCGTCGCCGAGCGACTCTATGCGCTCAAGCGCATCAGCTCGCCCGCGGGCAAGCAGCAGCTCGTCATCGTCACGCGCGCCGCGCTGCACCAGTTCGCCCCCCGATTCACCGAGCAGCATAGCAGCACCATCAAGCTACACTGCGAGCGTGAGTACGAGCTAGACGCCCTCGCCGCCCAGCTGGAGCAGGCAGATTTTGAGCGTGTCGATCAGGTCAGCGCACGTGGTGAATGGAGCCTGCGCGGCGGCATCATGGATGTCTTCCCCCTTCAGTCCGCGTGGCCGTTGCGTCTGGAATTTTTTGGTGATGAGCTTGAGAGCCTCCGCGCCTTTGACATCGACAGCCAGCTCTCTTTTAAAAAACTCGACGATGCCGAGCTCGTCCTCCACGAGCCCGAGGCCGCCCAGCGACTCGAGGACTGGATCACCGCTGATGACATCGTCCTCTGCTGCCCCGGGTCGGGCTACGCGGGAGATGTTCATTTCTTTGAGCTCCCCCCCGACCTCCCCGAGGGCATGGTCGCCGAGATGGCGGAGCAGCAAGAGGATGCGGAGAAGCTCGCCAGCTTTGCTTCGCCGCTGGGCAGCTTTGAGACGGGGGACTTTGTCATGCAGGAGGCGAAGCGCGAGCTTGCACGCCGCCAGCTCCAGCAGTGGCAGCAGAAGAAATGGCGCGTCGTCATGTACTTCCCCCACGAGGGTGAGAAGGCGCGCTTTGATGAGATCTGCGGGCAGGACGCGGCATGGGAAGGCATCGAATCTCGTGACGGCGACCTCCCCTTTGGCTTCTCCATCCCCGCGGCAAAGCTCGCCGTCATCTCGGCGGGCGAGATCTTTGGTCGCTACAGCTCGCCGCACGCGCGACGACAGGCGAACCGCGAGGAGCAACTACGCCGCGAGCGTGCGCAGATGCCCCTGCGAGAGATCGAAGAGGGAGACCTCGTCATTCATACCTCCCATGGACTCGGACGCTTCGTCGCCATCGTCCGCAATGAGCAGAGCGGAGAAGAAGAGCTTAATATTCAATACGCCGGCGACGTCCTACTACGCATCCCACTGAGTCAGAGCCATCTCGTCTCGAAGTACGTCGGACTTGGCGGCAAGACACCCGAGCTCAGCCGCCTCGGGGATGCCCGTTGGCAAAAGGCCTGCGCCGCCGCCCAGCGCGCCATTGCCGACTACGCTGCACAGCTGCTGGAGGTACACGCGGAGCGCGAGAGCAAGCCGGGGCTCAGCCATCCTGCTGACTCCAGTTGGATGTGGCAATTTGAATCCAGCTTCCCCTACCGCGAGACGCCTGACCAGCTGCGCGCTATTAATCAGGCGAAGGCTGATATGGAGTCACCCCGCCCTATGGACAGACTCATCTGTGGGGACGTGGGCTTTGGCAAGACTGAGGTCGCCATCCGCGCGGCGTTCAAATGCGTCACGGGAGGCTTCCAAGCCGCCATCCTCGCTCCCACGACTGTGCTCGCGGATCAGCACTGGCGCAGCTTCCGCGCGCGTATGAGCGAATACCCCATACGCGTCGAGCTGCTCAGCCGCTTCACGAGTACCAAGAAGGCGAAGGAGGTCATTGAGGGACTCGCTACGGGAGATGTTGATATCGTCGTGGGCACGCACCGCCTTGTCTCGAAGAACGTCCACTTTGCGAAGCTCGGGCTTGTTGTCATTGATGAGGAGCAGCGATTTGGCGTGAAGCACAAGGAGCAGTTCAAGCGCAACTTCCGCATGGTCGACATGCTCACACTCTCTGCTACCCCCATCCCGCGCACCCTCTACTCGGCACTCATGGGCGCGCGCGACATGAGCACCATCGAGACAGCCCCGCTCAACCGCATCCCTGTGCAGACGGCTGTCTGTCCCTATGATGAGGAGCTGATTCAAAAGGCAATCAAGCGCGAGGTGGAGCGTGGCGGGCAGGTTTTCTTCCTGCACAACCGCGTGCATGACATGGAGCTCGTACGCGCGCGACTGCAAGAGCTCGTGCCTGAAGCGCGCATCGTCATCGGGCATGGGCAGATGGACAAGAGTGATCTGGAAATGGTCATGCGTGATTTCGTCGCGGGCAAGGCCGATGTGCTGCTCTCGACGACGATTATTGAGAGTGGTATTGATATACCGAATGCGAACACCATTATTATTGACCGCGCGGATAGATTCGGACTGGCGGATCTCTACCAGCTGCGCGGGCGCGTCGGGCGTGGGGGGCATCGTGCGTATGCGTACCTGCTGCTTCCCCGTGAGGCTGTCTGCACGGGGGATGCGAGGAAACGTGTCAATGCGATCAAGGAATACACCGAGCTGGGTAGTGGGTTTAAGATTGCCATGCGTGATTTGGAAATACGCGGGGCGGGTAATCTTC
Organism: uncultured Akkermansia sp.; assembly: GCA_964371115.1. Lineage (GTDB taxonomy): Bacteria > Verrucomicrobiota > Verrucomicrobiia > Verrucomicrobiales > Akkermansiaceae > Akkermansia. The sequence continues at coordinate 21,342 of CAYJLP010000012.1, forward strand.
TTGGTACGCAGCAGAGCGGGCATATCACGGCGATCGGCTTTGACCTCTACTGTCAGCTGCTCAAGCAATCTATCCAGACACTGCAAGGCAAGCGGCCTGACCTGCGGCATGAGGCGCGACTGAAGGCGGACTTCTTGTACCTGAGCGAAGCGAGTCATTCTGGGAAGGACAAGACGAGCACACTGGGCGCGTATATCCCTGCGCACTATATCGCATCAACCCAGACGCGCATGAGCGTGTATACGCAGCTGGCGCGGGCGATGACGCTGGATGATATTGAGGACTGTGAGAGGCAGTGGATAGATCGCTTTGGAGCGGTGCCGATGGAGGCGAAGCATCTGCTGACGGTGCATAAGATTAAGATCGTGGCGTCGCGGGCGCGTATTAGTGATGTGGAGATCTCGGCGCAGAAGCTGATGCTGACGCGGCATGGGGATTATATTTTGATTGATAAGCGATTTCCGAGACTGCGCTCTATTACGCCAGCGGATAAGCTGCGTGAGACACTGCGGTTGTTGTTGAAGAATGAGGCGTGAGGGCAAGCCGTCTGCAACCCAGCCGCGAAAGAAATTGGATTCTTAAGGTCTAAACCTTAAGAATCCATCGACTTGATACGGCTTATTTTGTGATCACTATTGCCGTGGCGATGCGCCCCCCTGACGCCGAATCCGCTTGATCTCCGCCCCCCTCTCCACTAATATATCGTCATGCAAGGCTGCCTCGGAATCCTCTGTCTCCTCCTCATCATCAGCGCGCTCGTCGCCAGCGTCACCTACAATCTCGTCGTCAACGATAATCTCCACTTCGAACCCCGCGACAGTCGCCCCGAGCACGTCAACACGCGCCGCACCTACCGCACCCTCTCCCCCACCTACGAAGGCAACGATTTCAAAAACCTCGATAGCGAACAAAAATCCCGCTAATGTCCCCCCTCCCCATCATCGGCTACACTCTCGGTGATCAAGCAGGCATCGGCCCCGAGATCATCTCCTCCGCCCTCCACAATTGGGCACCCCACGATGTCGAGCTCCAGCTCATCGGCCACCAGCTCCCCTCCATCACCCCCGGCCTCCCCACGCAAGAAAGCGCGCACGCCGCCTGGGACCACCTCGAGCTCGGCGCTCAGGCTCTCAAAGAAGGCCGCATCGCCGCCCTCGTCACCGGTCCCGTCAGCAAGGAGGGACTCCACGCCTGCGGCTTCCCCTTCCCTGGTCAGACCGAGTTCTTCGCCTCCCGCCTCGGCGTCGAGCAGCAGCACGCCATGTGCCTGAGCGGTCAGCGTCTCACAGTAGCCCTCGCCACCACCCACATCGCTCTGCGCGATGTCCCAAACGCCCTCAGCACCGACCAGCTCGTCCGCGTCGCCCTCCTACTCACCGACTTCATCATCGAGACGAAAAAATCCCTCCACCCCCGCCCCCGTATCGCGCTCGCAGGGCTCAACCCACACAACGGAGAGAACGGTGCCTTCGGCGATGAAGAATCACGCCTCATCGCCCCCGCCCTCCCTCAGCTCCACGCCCTGCGCCCCGCCGTCGCCTACATCGGGCCCTGCGGCCCCGCTGTCGTCTACCGCGATGCCGCCGACGGCGCCTACGACGGCATCGTCGCCCCCTACCACGACCAAGCCCTCATCCCGCTCAAGCTGCTCGACTTTGACAACGCGGTCAACGTCACACTCGGTCTCCCCCGCCTGCGCATCAGCCCCGATCACGGCACCGCCTTCTCACTCGCGGGCAAGGGGCTCGCCAATGCCTCCAGCATGCGCGCCGCCTTCGAGCTCGCCTTGCAATACACGCGATACAAAGCACAGCTCCCCGCACGCTCGTCTGACTTCATCATTTGAGGCATTTCACTCAGTTATACAAAAAATACAAAAATATTGTAGATTCTCTGTAGAAATAGCGTTCTATAGAAAAAAGGGTCACCGCTACCCTCCCATTCCTCAACAAAAACCATCATGAAAACCTCCCTCCTCCTCATCGCCCTGCTCTCCAGCTCCGTCATCGCTGCTGAAAACGCAGACAAGCAGAAATCTGGCAAAGGCCGCACCTCCACCCTTCTCGTCGCCATGGACAAGAACAACGACAAGCAGCTCGACAGTGAAGAATACCGCGCCGCTGAAGAAAAACTCAAGGCTCGCCAAAAGAAAGGTGACAAGAAAGCCGCACGTGCAAAGTTCGACACCGACGGTGACGGCAAGCTCAGCGACTCCGAAAAAGAAGCCATGAAGGCCGCCCGACAGCAGCGCAATGAAAAGCGCCAGCTCAAGCGCTTTGACACCAACAAGGACGGCGTACTTGATGACGGCGAAAAAGCCGCCATGGAAGCCAAGAAGGCCGAACAGAAGCAAGCCCGCGAAGCCAAGAAAGCCGAAAAGCTCGCCCTCTACGACACGAACAAAGACGGCAAGCTCGACAAAGAAGAGCGCAAGGCCATCGCCGACAAAGAGATCCGCACCAAGCTCGACAAGTTCGACACCAACAAGGACGGACAGCTCGACAGCACCGAGTTCGCAGCAGCTGTAGAAGCTGATGCCAAGCTCCTCAAGGGCAAGCGCCCAGGTAAGGGCAAAGGCAAGGGCAGAGGCAACAAGTCCCAGTCCGTCGAGCAGGTCTAATCCCCAGCTCACCCCCGATTTTACATAGCAAGCAACAGAAAGATGGAGTGTCCACGACGCTCCATCTTTTTATTGGTCAAGCAGCTCGCACAACCAGTAAAGAAGAAAGCCACCGAGAGGGAGGAGGATAAAAACGAAGAAATAAAGATAGCCCCTCTCCGCTTGAACCCAAAATCCGCTACGCTTCAGCGCAAAACGCGTCACGAGCAGCAGCAGTCCAGATCCTAACAAAGCCCAAACAAGAGGGGCACAAGTACCCAGCGTGCGCAAGATCGCCTCCACGCCTTCGCTAGGTGGCCCCGCATCAGGCCCTATAGGCCACCGCACAGGATAAAGGCAAAGGGAATCAAATATATCGAGCCCGTGAAGGTGACCAAGGCCGCCGCACGCACAGCATTCAATCCATAAACGAGCAGTCGCGGGGGAATCGTCTTCATATCAACTGAGACAGCCCAGAAAAACAATTGTTCAAAGAAATACAAGTGCCGAGGGCTACGCGTGCAAAAAAGATGGGATGCCTGTAGCACCCCATCTTTATTTTAAAGAATTTATAGAAAAACTTAACCCAGCTCCTTGATCTTCTCGACAGCTGCGAGGAGGCTAGGCACGTCTTCGATGGAGATGACGGTAGCTTCCTTGCAGATGCGACCCATCATGCCGGCGAGGCTCGCACCGGGACCCAGCTCGATGAAGAAACGCTCGCCCTTGTCGGTGAGATCCTTCATGCTTGCCGACCAGCGCACCGAGCCGCATACCTGCTCACCGAGCATCTGGCGGATATCATCCGTGCTGGTGACGGGGCGGGCTTCGTAGTTGCAGTAGACGGGCACAGGAGGCATTTCCATGGCGACATTGCTGAGCTCAGCGACGAGCTTTTCCTGAGCATCGCGCATGAAGCGGCTGTGGTAGGCGCCCGCGACGTTGAGCTTCTTGGCAATCTTGATACCAGCGGGACGCGCGCCTGCGACTGCCTTGTCCACACCCTCGACGGAGCCAGAGACCACCGTCTGACCAGGGCAGTTATAATTCGCCACATCAATATCGCACTCGGCTGCGAGGGCGGCGACCGCCTCATCACTACCGCCAATCATCGCCGCCATCGTGCTAGGGGCGGCTTGGCAAGACTCTTCCATATAGGCACCGCGCTTCTGCACGAGCGCCAGCCCCTCTTCCATGCTGTAGGTACCGACGGCAGCGTGTGCGGTGAACTCGCCGAGTGAGAGACCAGCAGCAGCGACGGGCTCGATGTCCACCATGCTCCTCAGCACCTCCAAGAGAGCAAGACCGTGGAGGTAGAGGGCAGGTTGGCAATTGCAGGTACGTGTGAGCTCCTCATTGGGACCTTCAAACATGATCTGCGTGAGCGAGTAGCCCAGCGAGGCATCAGCCTTCTCCATCATCTCACGTGCCTGTGGGTAGGTGTCGTAGAGATCCTTGCCCATGCCCACTTTCTGGGCGCCCTGTCCTGGAAACAAAAGTACTGCTTTCATAAATATAAGTAGCACACGTCGGTGCGCTATGAGTTTAGCAGCTACAGCAGCCACTGTCAAGATAACTCGATCTGCATGCTAGGCTCTGCTTCAGCAGACAGAAATAGGGCTGGTCAACAAGTGCTCGTTGCTCTACACTGTGAGCTGTCGGCGGCGCAGCATCGTCTTTCATCTTCATTCCCTCTCTCAGCGAGAATCAGTCCTATGCCCCCTATCATCAAATACGCCTTCGTGGTCTACCCTCTATCGGTTTATGCCGTAGCCTTACTATGGAATGTTGCCTATGAGGAGCCCCTAGAACCGCTGAGGATGCTCTTCGTCATCGGGTTCGCGATCATGTTCTATGTACCCATCTGCCTGTTTTTGACCTTTTTGTTTTATCCCATTTATCTTCTGACAAAGAGAAATCTCGTGGCGTTTTTGTTGCCACCTCTAGTGCTTGCCCTGTTCCAAAATAACGCGATGGCCTCTTTTGCTGGGCAAGACGCTCCTTTTTTTCGTCTCAGAATAGAGAATCTCCTACACTGGATCCCCTTGCTCATCACCTACTCATGGGCCATTGCTGATCGAATGAGGGCAAATAAACTGCAAGCAGCTCAACGTGAAATAGATTCATAAGGATCAAATGAGAGGCGCAGAGCCATGGGCTAGAGAGCCGTTTTTTTCTTGCGTCTTGAGTGCGTGAATGATATATTCATCTCTTATGAATAAGATATCACAATGTGTAACGTATTTCTTGCTGAGCTTGTTCTGCATGTTCTGCCCATCCTGTATCGATTCGCACGAGTACAGCCGATATATTGCCCCCCGATTTGTATACACCTTGGACAAGGTCGACATAGATGGCTATGATCAATATCACATAGGAATAGACGGCTTCTGGGATGGAGACAATGGCAGCGAGGGACTCACAGGAATCGCGGTCGATGGAGTATACCTGTACCTAGAAAAATCTCACAATAGCTATTCGTGTATCAAGATGGATACGACAGATGCTAGGATGAGCAAGAGTAAATGGAACCTTATCCACGATATTGTCTATGAAAATAGGATTGAGCGCATCCCTTCTACTATAAAGCTAATCAAGCCTCAGGTCTTTTTTGATAGCCTCGCTCGCGTGAAGAAAAAGTGATTTGTTGCATTGCCTTCTAGGGGACTTGAACAGTCCCTTAGCTCACCGCACTCGCATCATCTGAGCGAGCGTGGTGGGTGATGATGAAGCGTTCTTATAGAGCGTGGGCGAGGGAGAGCAGATCTTGCGCCAGCAGCTATTTTCCTCGCTGCTCATTTTCATTTTTGACACTCCAAGAGAGCTTGCGGCTTGATCCCTGATCACTTGTAATCGTCGCATGATTCTCGTGCATGATACTATCTGAAGGAAATTGATAGCTTAAGCTAAAATATCTATCTGAATTGAGGAGCGTCAGATGCTTCTTGCCCTCACCTCGCTCTGCTGACAAATGAATCGCGAGCGCGTAGCCGCCCTCTGCATTTTTTTCCAGTACGTCCGTGTAGTAGATTGTCGACAGCGGCTCACCATTTATATCTATACTAGGGATCATGAGCCTGAGCCTTTGATTATCTTCGAATACGACGCCGATTGATTCAGGGTTCATTTTTTGATCTTTACCACCTTCACAGGCAGCAATGAGTAAGAAAGCTGCAGAAACAAGAGTGTATTTATATATGTTCATCGTTGCTTATTCTCAATAGGTTTATTCTTATATGATTGATTCCCTAAGGGTAAATCAACCTATTTCACGTCATGATTTTTTAATAAAACACTGCGATATGATGTTGTCTGGATCGGGGTGATAAGTCAGAATGACGATGGTTGATTTGTCTTTTGTCACAAAATAGGAATTGCTATAAGTCGCGAAATTCCCAAACGGCACTATATAATATCCATCACGTAAGTAGCTCTGCAAAAATGCTTTAAATACTTCATCTTGAACGAAAGAAGCATCAATATATAAAACTAATTCTCTGGACTCAGCGAAGAACTCCCATTTGCCTTCAACTCCATTCAAAGAGCAAGCTTCTACAGGTAAACGCTTCAAGTCTTCTAACTTATTTTTCTCGGCAAAATCATAAATATACTTTCCAAATACTGTTTTGAAGTTGATATCGTGAAATACTAATTTCCCATCAGGCATTAGTGTAAATGCTTGTTGTTTATATTCGGTTGATTCTCCGATAGTTTCAGGGTAATAAGCTAATTGGAAAGTGCCCAGCATTTGCTTTTTATCAATGTGATCATCCCTATCACATGAAGATAGAGCAATAAGAAATGGAGAACATAGCGCCAAAATAATTTTATGGATCGTGTTCATTTTAAGTAAAAAATCTGCTTACCACTATAGCGGACACCTGCGATGGATGTCAAGCTTCTATCGTGATGCGGCCGATATATGTCATCTGCTGCCTGTGTGCTGAGACGAAACATGCTGCTGTGCCCGAGCACAGCAGCATGTTTGTGTGAGTGTCTCTCTTGCTGCCTAGGGCAGCATGTAAAAGTATCTCAGTCGAGTATCGTGATGCGATTACTTCGTGTCTTCGGATGGGCTCCATTCCTCTGTCTGCAGAGCAGCGAGGTTGAAGGCTTCTTCCAGACCGACCATGTCGCCAGCGCGGAGTGTCTCGAAGGAGGCAGTTTCGCGGCGGAGTTGATCAGGATCGTAGTTGACAGCCTTGATGGAGAGACCGATGCGGCGCTCGATCTTGTCGA
>CAYJLP010000013.1:0-7939 GCA_964371115.1 uncultured Akkermansia sp.
CAAGAAATTCGTCTACGATGATGACCTCATCGCCCTCGTCGGCGACTCGCTGGACTCAGAAGATGGCACCTGGAGGCTGCTCGACATCCAGTTCCTCTCCACCAGTGAGGGCGACGAGCATGCCACGGCCAATGCCACCGCCACCGTCGTGCTGGAAAAAGGCAGCGAGCGCATCGTCAAGAGCGCCCATGGCAACGGACCGGTGAACGCCAGCTGCAACGCCATTGATCTCGCCACCAAGTGCAAGGGCAACTTCGTCGACTTCAACGTCAACGCGAACACGGCAAACCGCGACGCCTTCGGCTACGCCAGCGTCACCGTCCTCTTCCCCGAGACCCCCGAGGAGAAGCCCGTCGTGGGCAAGAGCTCATCCACCGACATCGTCACCGCCTCCGCCCGCGCGTATCTCAATGCGGTGAATCGTCACCTCGCCTTCATCGAGCTCCAGCGCCAGCAGGATAAATAATCTATACGCTCACCCCCCTTCCATCACGCTCCCCGATGTCACAGCATAGGGAGCGTGTGTTTTTATCCCCCCACTCCCCTCCCCCATTTATCCTTATTTTTCTACTTTCTTCTTCTTATGAGCAAGATACGCCTCATCGTCGGCCTTGGCAACCCAGGTGCCCAATACCGCAGCACGCGCCACAACGTCGGATTCATGGTACTCGACCGCATCGCCTCTAGGCTAGCAGCAGTCTGGAAAATGGACAAGGCGCGCAAAGCCGAGCTCGCCGCAGGTCCCAACGTACTCCTCGTCAAGCCCCAAACCTACATGAATGAATCAGGCCTCAGCGTGGGCCCTCTCATGCGCTACTTCAAGTTCGAGCCCGAGCAGGTGCTGGTCATCTACGATGATATCGCCTTCCCCACTGGTACGATCAAGCTACGCACAGCCGGCTCGGCAGGTGGGCAGAATGGGGTGAAAAGCCTCATCGCGCACATGGGCAGCGAGCGCTTCCCCCGCATCCGCGTCGGCATCGGAGCGCCAGGCGGGAAGAACATGACCAGCCACGTACTCGGCGGCTTTGCCCCTGACGAGCAGGACGCCTTGCAACTCGCGCTCGAGCAGGCCTGCCTCGCGGGGCTCTGCGCGCTCCAGCAAGATTTCAACACCGCCGCGAACTTGTACAACCCTAAAAAGGAAAAAAAGAAAAAAACAACTCTCAAAGAATCAGAAGGAGAGCAAAACACCCAAAATACCCAAACCTCTCCAGGAGAAATACCCAGCGACTAGCCTGACACAAACGTGGATACTCCTAGAGCTAACTATTCATAGTCAACCCACACACAAATAGTTAAGAAACAGACTAAGAATGCAATACGGCAGGGCGAAATAAAAAACTTGCTGCTACCATACTATTTGTGATACAAGTTGTTAGCACGATTAATTATTCCATGTCTGACGCCTCCCCATACGCCATCTACGAAACCACGCTTGGCACGCTCAAGCTCAACTACGAAGGCGATGCCATCACGAGCATCACATTCTTTGACCCCTTTTGCCCTGAGCACTATGAGCTGAGCCGGGGCAGCGTGCAGACCACATTCACCGATAGAGTGGCGCAGCAGCTTGACGAGTACTTCACTGCGCAGCGTCGCAGCTTTAACTTTCCCCTCTTGCTCAAAGGGACAGAGTTTCAGAAAAAAGTCTGGCAAGCATTACTTGAGATCCCCTATGGTGAAACACGCAGCTACCAAGAGATCGCGGAGGCTATCGGCTGCCCCAAGGCGCTGCGCGCTGTGGGCTCAGCGAATCGCGCGAATCCCCTGCCCATCGTCATCCCCTGCCACCGCGTCATCACAAAGGGGGGTGAGCTCGGCGGCTACGCGCTAGGCGCGCAGTTCAAGGAGAATCTACTCGCCTTGGAATTCCACAGCTGCGAGCGCTTTCCCTCATGCGAAGGTGGACGCGTGCAATGAAAAGAGACGCGCGGGACTATCCTTCTACTCTGAGCGATCGCGCCTCAGCAGCAAATATGAGGCGCGATCACGCAGCCTGCGATCTGACGCCGCACGACCGCTAGCTGAGCCCCATTGGACATACAAAGCGATGCCCACCATTAGCACAGCCAAGAGAGCAGGTACGAGGCTATCATGCGCACGCCCTACGTGCACCATATAAAAGCACCACCCTAGGCAGCAAAGGGGGATGAGCCAGAGAGCTAGTAGAAAGACGCGCACAGGCCATTGGCTACGATGCGCCTGCTCACGCTGCTGGCGAAAGCGCATGTAGCGCGCTCGCCGCACGGCTGCTGGTGCCTCATGGTAGCCCTTTGGCGGCGCGATATCATGGTCATTCATCATCCCCTTAGCATAGCATCAGAAGGAGGGCGCGTCAAGAAGCATCTCTAGACGCGCCCCCTACCTAAGCGTCTCGGAGCTTTGTCATCTCAAATTATATGCAATTTGCGCCGAATGACGACTGAATGAGCACTAGCTAATCGAGTACACAAGCTAGTGCTTCTACATTCCCCCCTGCCAAAGTAACAAGGAGACACGCGATATCTTTATAAAAACTCTTGCCAAGTTCATTTTTTAAACGTATACTTCTCAGGAAGACTTGTTGGAAAGTATCATTCTCATCTATTGGGTTCAGCAGCTTCACCACATCACTCAGATAATCGATCAATGGCAAACAACAAACCATCCCGCGGACGCTCTCCACAACGTAAAAAAAAGCCAGGTGCTCGACCAGCTGGTAAGCACTCCTCCTCTCAGCCTCGCATCAAGACACCTACCGATGGTGAGGGTGAAATCGAAATGGAAGGCATCATCTCCGCCGTCCTTGCAGGCACGATGTTCCGTGTTCGTGCCGCCAATGGTCACGAATTCCTCGCCCATATCTCGGGCAAGATGCGCAAGCGCTTCATCCGCCTCGTCGTCGGCGACCGTGTGAAGATCGAAGTCTCGCCCTATGATATGAGCAAGGCACGCATCACCTTCCGCATTGGCTAAATCGTGCTGGATACAGGAGTGCTGCAAGCACCTCTCGACCGGACCACCCCTAGATGGTGGTCTTTTTTTGTGCCCTGATGACGCCAGTGCAGCCCCGCGGCTCTCTGTCGCGTCGCTCCCTGCTCCTGAGGCTTTGAGCTTGTTACTCCCCGCAATAGCTATTACTACTTTGGCTGTAGTTAATGAAGGGAACACGGTCTTGCGTACTTGATTAGCTAGAGCTCATCAAAGTAAGCGAAGCTTTGTAGGAATCGACTGTAATTACGATACGATTATGGTGGAGTGACAGTAATACTCATCTATCCAAAAAACAACGAGCTCCTCACCAAAGGGCAAGAAGCTCGATGCTAAATCAGAAATTAGTAAAAAAATTATTTCTTAAGGAAGAGCTGGTAGAAGCCTTCACGTACAAAGGCGACGGGAGCCGTGATGACAATAATCATCAGCCATGTCTGCCAAGAGAGAGGCTCTGTACGGAAGAGCTCGCCGCCAAACTGCACGATGAGTACCGTGGTGACGAGGATGCCCAAGGAGGTGAGCCCGAACTTCGAGTTCTTGAAGAGCCCATCCAGCGAGGAGCGATTCTTGCCAATGACGCGCGCGTTGAACAGATTCCACCAGTTGAGCATCATGTAGCCCGCAAAGAAGACCGTGGGCGTGACCACCGAGAGCCACTCGACTCCATTCGCATTGCCCCAGAGGACAAAGGTGCAGAGCAGCCAGATACCACCGCCGAAGCCGAGGATGGACAGCGCGAGGCTCTTGTCGATGATGAACTGCTTGCGGTCACGTGGCTTCTCCTCGAGTACCTTGGTATCCGCGGGCTCAGAGGCGAGTGCAATAGCTGCGAGGGAGTCCATCACGAGGTTGATCCAGAGGAACTGCGTGACGGTGAAGGGCATCTCCACGCCGACGAGCGGGCCAAAGACGGCGATCAGACAGGCGGAGACATTGATGGAGAGCTGCAGGAAGAGGAAGTTTTTGATATTCTTGAACAGCGAGCGCCCCCATTTGATGCCTGTGACGATGGAGGGGAAGGCATCGTCGAGTAGCACGATGTCGGCCGCTTCCTTGGCCACGGAGGTACCTGAGCCCATGGCGATACCCACGTCGGCGTAGTTGAGCGAGGGTGAGTCATTCACCCCATCGCCTGTCATCGCGCAGGTATAGCCGCGCCCCTGCGCCCATTTCAAGATGTCGAGCTTGTCCGTCGGCGTGCAGCGTGCGATCACGTTGGGGAAGCTGCGCTCACCCTGTGGCTGCTTGATGGCTTGCATGAACTCTCCCGCCTCAATCGCCCAGATGTCCTTGAAGCCCGCCTGACGCGCGATCTCGGTGCCCGTCTTGATATTATCCCCCGTCATCATGATGACGTCAATACCAGCGATGTAGCATTTCTCAATAGCTTCGGGGACATCGGCGCGTACAGGGTCCTCGATGAACCAGGTGCCGATATAGTCCGCACTCACCGCTGTCTGGCTCTCCAGAGCCTGCTTGAGCTGCTCGACGCTCTCCATCTGGATGCAGGCAGCTGAGATGGCGCGACGTCCTCGCGCCTGCTGATCGGATACCTTCGCAAGGAAGCTGTCGTGGTTGATGATGCGTGCGATGACCTCAGGTGCGCCTTTAATGACGAGGAGACGCTCGCCTGTGCCCTCCTCGACGGCATGGCTCACCATGTATTTGTAGAGGCTGGAGAAGGGGATGCTCTCGATGAGCTCATAGCGGCGGCGCAGGCTCTCGGTCTGCTCATGGCCGATGCTCTTGAGGATGGCGGCTTCTGTGGGGTTGCCCAGCACCTTCTCGGCGTGGCTCCAGTTCGCCGTGGAGTTGATCGCGCCTATGATGTCGAGCATGTCGAGATTCTTCTCCTCGACGTCGACTTCCACGACGCGCATGCTATTCTGGGTGAGTGTGCCGGTCTTGTCGGTGAAGATGACGTTGACCGCACCGATGGTCTCGCAGGCGTGCATCTTTTTGACGAGGTTGTTCTCCTTGGCCATGGTCTTCATGGAGAAGGCCAGCGAGAGCATCACGGCGAGTGGCAGCCCCTCAGGCACAGCGACGATGATGACGACGACGGCGGCCATGAGGTACTTGAGCTCAGTGAGCAGTGTCTCCACGGTGAGGAGGGAGTCAAAAGACCAGCCCAGCCCCTGCCAGTGCATGATATTGAGGATGATAAACATGGTTGTAGCCACGGAGAAAGCCCCGATGTTGATCTTGCCCGCTAGACCATCGAGCTGCTCCTCAAGTGGGGTCTTGTTGTCGGTCTCCTCGGAGGCTTGACGCGTAGTCTTGCCTATCTCGGTGGCATCGCCAACGGCGGTGACGATGCCCTCGCCTATGCCATTTTCTACCGTGGTGCCGCGCAGCAGCAGATTCGGCGCGAAGCCAGAGCCGATGTAGGGCTCGATGAGGGGGTGCTTGGAGGCGGCCTTGGACTCCCCCGTCATGGAGGCCTCGGAGACCTTCATCTCGGTGGCTTCATAGAGGGTGATGTCAGCGGGGATCTCGTCACCAGCTGAGAGGACAACGACGTCTCCGACGACGAGCTGATCTTTACTGATCTCGAGCACGACACCAGCGCGGCGCACCTTGACAGGCTCGTAGTCCTTGTCCGTGCGCATGGCGTCGAATTTCTTCTTCGCATCATACTCCTGCCAAAAGCCGACCCCCGTGGCTAGCAGGATGGCGATGATGATGCCGATGGACTCGGTGAAATCACCATGCACGACGCCAAAGCCCAGTGAAATGACTGTAGCGACGAGGAGGATGGTGATGATGGGGTCTTTGAATTTCTCAAGGTAGAGGATGTACCAAGGGGTTTCTTTCGGAGGGGTGAGCAGGTTGGAACCATGCTCCTTGCGACTGGCTAGGACCTCTTGTTCACTGAGGCCGAGGTGTTTTTCGGATTTCATGTCGATGGGGTTAAAATAGGGGAGGGCTTGTTGTGGAGAGGGGGCTATTTTCTGATTTACTGATCGAGCATATCGAGGATGGAGACCCCTCTAGAGGCTTTCACACTAACATATTTCTACCAAAAGGCAAGAATTATGATTGCACAGCAGCACCCACCCCCTCCTCGGTGGTGGGGGTGGGTGCTAAGGGGTGATCGAGTCTTTGGGGGATCTCTTTATGTCGATAGGGCATTATTAGGGCCTGGCCCATTCTCATCATGCGCTCATGAGCTAGTTGAGCTAGTTGAGCTAGTTGAGCTAGTTGAGCTAGTTGAGCTAGTTGAGCTATTGCAGAGAGACGAGATTGATGGAGGCCCTTGGAGGATTATTTGAATGTGTAAATAGACTTATACACTTGATTGCCCCCCTTAAGCTTCATCTCAACGATGACGCTGGGCTTGGTTAGCAGCATGAAGTAGCCGTGCTCGAACCTGATGGCGTGTCCATCTACCTTGAGGTACTCGATCTCGGAGAGATTCAGCGAGCCTGCGAGGTCTATCTTGCTATAGCTTTTGCCATCAATCATCGTGCTACCATCAACGCGCATCTCCAGCTTCGCGATAGGATCTCTGAGTACCTGCTCACCTGAGCCACCCTCATCATCATCGGAGCACGAGCCCATCATCACAAGGCAGAGCAGCAGCAGCAGGATGGCACCAGCACCAGCTCCCCAGATCTTTCTCATGGTCGGACTCATGTATTGGAAATAGCCCAGGATGCTATACACAACTGCTAGGAGCTTGTCCACTTTGAATCGATTCGCAGCATTCAAAGGAGCCAAGGAGCTATCGGGCTCCTTCTCCATCCCCCAGATGATGGCAAGCTGAGGATCTTGCGGACTGCCGTAGATGCGGTAGAGCTCGGGATGGATCAGAGGATCGGGGAGTGCAAAGCTCTCACCCACGATGCGGAAGTCAGGATTGATATCCGAGCGTGACATTGAGGAGTTAAAGCTCTGGATCTTATTACGCAGCAGCTCATTCTGAGCCGCAGTGAGATTGAGCTGCGCCGCCGACATAGGGCGACTCGTCCCCATGACCTCTTTGCCTTTGACATGCAGCGAGACGCGCACGACATTGCGCTCAGGGATGAACTCCATGCAGGGTAGGAGTGGCGCAAAGGCCTCTCGGAGTAGGCTCTGGTAGCTATCGAACCAGAACTCCGCGCCTCCATGCTGGAGGCGGAGGCGTATGCAGCCCTCCATCGAGATCTCTAGGCCTTGGCCTGGTATAGGCTTGATGTCTATCATATAAATTTATCAACTATTCGTTATTAAGTGTAGGGTGGCTCACGCCCCCTATACCCGAGGCGGGATAGGGGGCGTGAGCTGGTTTTATTTCAGATTGATCTCGATGGGCTTGGAGCGCTCATCGCTCTCGCCATCTATTTGTACTTTGATGGTGACGATGTTGCGTCCTGCAGGCAAGCTGACGATGGCATCATAGCTGCCGTTCTCACTCTTGAGCCCCTGGATCTGGTTCATCTTAGCATGCTTGATGAGCACTCCTCTGGATGGGATGAGCTGGAGCTCGACGTCAAAGGTTCCATTCTGATTTTTCTTCTGCACGCGTGCTTCGACCTGATATCCATCCTCGACATTGCCGATGATGATGGAGGGCAGAGGGGCAGGCTTGGGCACATCCCATAGGAAGAGCTCTGAGATCAGCGCATTGAGTGCCGCGATGCGCGCAGCATCCTGTTGCTCTCTCGCGATGCGGAGTTTTTCCTTGAGATCGTTGCTGTACTCCTGTACCCGTTCGTAGAGGTCAGCGGATCCATCTTGCAGCGCGCCGTTGGCTTTTTTCTTCTCGTATAGGTCTTTGAGCTGCGCATGCGCGCTTTGCTCTTCCTCGCTTAGTGCAGGTGGCGTAGGCTCTGGCTCTGGCACAGGATCTGGCTCTGGCACAGGATCTGGCACTGGCACAGGATCTGGCACTGGCACAGGATCTGGCTCTGGCACAGGATCTGGCACTGGCACAGGCTCTGGTACAGGCGTGGATTGAGACTCGGTGAGGGACTTG
>CAYJLP010000013.1:7949-28019 GCA_964371115.1 uncultured Akkermansia sp.
ATGAAGTGTGCCTACGTGACCGATGTAGCTCTGCTGGCGGTCGAATAGCTTCTTGAGCTTTTCGAACGTTTCCTTGAGCTTAGCGAGCTCAGACTGAGCTTCGGGGTTGTCGCCGACAGTTTTCTCTTTCTCCTCAATCAGCTCACCGAGCTTATTAAGCTTATTTTCTGCGTCTTGGCTCTTTTTATTCTCCGTCGCAAATATCTGGGCGATGATTTTTGCGAACTCTTGCAATTGAGCCAAGTTACCTTGCTCATATGCCTGCTGGATCTGCTCTGGGCTGGGGATCTTGATCACGGGCTCGGGCAGCTCCATCTGGCTCACCTCGGCGATCATGGCATCATAGATCCCACGATCAGACTCGGGGAGAGACTGCTGCTTTTGCTTCAGATTCGCGAGATGCTTGTCGCGTTGCTGCAAGAATTGCTGGTACTCTTGAACGCTATAGCTGCCGCGTGCAGCACTGAGAGCTAGGTAGCGCGCGACTAGCAGGACATGGCTCTGGCGGCTCTCCTCATCCACCACGGGGCGGATGAGATCATCGAGCTTGGAGTCGGCGTCAGCTGCTAGGCCTTCTACGCCTCTGAGGTTGCCATACTGCTTCTTGAGAGCTTGGGCGATAAGGTCTAGGTTGCCTTTGAGCTGCTGGAGCTTGCCCTGTTTCTCAGGATCATCACCGACGGTCTCTTCGAGATCATTGATCTTGTTCTGCAATTTTTCCTTGACTGCCATCATCTTATCATAGTTCGCCCCCTCGGTACCACGTATACGCTTGAGCATATCGCGATAGCGCGTGAGCATAGCCGTGTCCTTCTGCTCATAGGCTTTCTGGATATCGGTGGAGCTAGGGATGGTCTCGATAGGAGCAGCAGGCACCACGCCCCATTGGGATATCTCCTTGAGGCGTTGGGCATGGAGCTTTGCTCGCGCGTCATCTAGAGTGTCCTGTGCTGCTTTCATGTTGCTTTCAAGTTTATTGCGATAGCCGTCGACGCGCGCTGCAAAGAGGGCATCATCTTGCGGCTGGACGCCGCTATCGACGAGGGCTTGCCTCTGGGCTTTCATATCCTCATGCTCTTGAGCTTCCTGCTCACGGATAGCGCGTACGCGGGCGCGGGCTTTCTCAGCGAGCTGCGCATACTGCGCGAGCAGGGCACCATCCAATCCGGGGCGTGGCTTCTCAAGCTGCTCTATATACTGCTTCATGAGTGGCACGTTGCCCTCTGTGTCAGCTTTCTCCACGTCTTGCGGAGTGGGAGGCGTGTCAATAACGGAGGGCTCAGAAGAGCTGACGTCAAACTCATTGAGCAGCTTCTCAAGCTCTTTGCATTGGCTATCCAGTGCATCCCACTCACGCTGGCGCTGAGCATCGTAATCTTCTAATGTCATGCCACTCAGAATGATGGTAGGCTGCGCGACCTTATCGTCATCTCCGACAACGCTGACTCCAGTGCCATCTCCGACAACGCTGACTCCAGTGCCATCTCCAACAACGCTGACTCCAGTGCCATCTCCGACAACGCTGGGCTCACCTATCGCACCTATACCCTTTACGATGCTAGCTAACTCATCTGGGAGAGGCTTGTCGCCGTCTCGAGTCGCGAGATAGACAGCTCCCGAGCCAGCGGCGAGCAGGAGCATGAAGATGGATCCCTTCGCAAAACTCTTCCCGCAGCCTCCAGGCTCGGGCTTGCGTTTAAAGAAGTTAGCCAGATCGAGTCGGGAAAGATTCAGAGAAGAGTCTGTGATGCGCTCCATGCCCCAGATGATGGCGAGCTTTGGCTCTGAACGACTGCCATAGATGCGGTACATCTCTGGCTCAAACTCAGGATCGGGGATGGCAAACTTCTCAAAGAGCAGCTTGGTATTCTGATCAATATTCGGCGAGTCAATGGCCGTGCGGAATTGCTTGATACGCTGCTCAAAAGCATCATAAATGCTGGGGGCCAACTCCTCGGAACAGTCCCGAAGTGGACGGCTGTTGCACAGCTGCTCGGTTCCATTCTCGTAGAGAGAGGCGATAATGGTATTGTTCGTATCGTTGTAGCGTATCTTCGCGAGGAAGGGAGAGAGACTGTCTACCAAGATGTCTTGGTGCGCGACGTACCAAAAATCCGTACCTCCATGAGAGACGCGCAGGCGTGTGTAGTTTTCAACCGGTATTTCAAGACCAGTTCCTTGTATAGCTGTTATTTCCATAAAATATAATATTTAAATTGCGTAAAAAATAGGTAAATGGATTGGTGAACGCGTCATGCACTCTAGCTCGTGCAGTGACCTAGGGTAGGTCACTGCCATAGCGAGGGCGCGCGCGACGCGTATCAACAATCAAGCATATGAGACATGTGGCTCATTGGACAGAACCACAATGCACTTGCGTGGATAGAGGTTGCCTCGTTCATTATAAAGCCCCCAAGCGTGTACTGCAGCCACATCGCCCGTGCGCTCTCCCTTGACTGAGGGGAGCATAGATGAGCTGACGTAGGGCATGTCGAGCTCAGGCAAATAGATCTTATAGAGAAATCCTCGCTGCTCCAAGATGACATTAAGGCGCTCAGAGATGAGCCGCGCAAAATGCAGGGACTCATAGCTCGCGATCTCCTTGGACTCCGCCCAAGCAAAGAAGAAGCGACTGATGTTCTGAAGACTATTCATCACATGCTGCTCCATATCAGCCTCTACACGCGACATAGCCATGTAGCTATCCCACATGAAGATGCTGGCGAACATGCAGCGTAGAGAGTCATCCTCGCTCTTGCCCAGCAGTACATCCTCCCACTCAGCATAGTAGGACTCGAGCTCAGGGAGGCGCATATACTCAGGCCAGAGGATATTGCTCAGCTCCACATAGGCTCTCGCCTGTGTCGCGGACTGAACATCATCGAGACCTCTCCCCGCCGTAGCTAGCTGCTGCTTGAGCTGCTGATTCTCTAGCTCGAGCTGCTGCACTCTCTCAGGCAAGCTCTGTTGCATGGCTCCCAACGGGGCATCAGCTGACCTAGCAGCCAGAGTAGGCAATGCCTGCTCTGCTGCTAGGGGGAGATGATTGCCCACCTCAGATGCAGCCTGCTGCAGACACATACCGAGGCGGTGGTAGATCCCCTCCTCCTCCAGCGAGTACTTTGGTGCTTTTTCTAGGGCGTCCGCGAGGGTCGTGCAGATCGTTTTGAAAGTTTGAGACATCAGTTGTACTTCTCGTTAGAGTAATCCACGTGGTAGAGGCAGCGATCCATCCAGAATCCATCAGGGGAGAGCGTATTGAGCACGAGAGCGACATCGGCTGTATTGACGTCCTCGCCTGCCGTCCCTGTGACGGAGACAAGCTCGATATCATCGTCATCACCTGCACCGACGCTCTCACTGCCATCTACGCGCGAGATCACCACGGCGAGGGGCGCTCTAGGCGCACGCCGAGGATCGCCCTTCCAGACGAGCTTGTACTGCTGCTCGGGGCGAGAGCCTACGGCATTGTATTTCTGCCTGCCGATAAAGGCATTGATACCGAGCTGGGTACCTACGTACTCCTTGTTATCCACGGAGGTAAAGCGCTTGTGCTCATTGCTCGTCTCATCTGGCTCGAGAATCACAACGCCGCCTGCAAAGCCGCCATTGCTATTGCCCAGCGAATTAATAGGCCCCCAGTAATTCTTCACCGGGGTCGCGATGTGCTCATCTCGGCTGAGACTCCATGCCATATTACCATTCTGACTTGCGAGATAGATGGCGGCACCGATCACCGTGACACTCTTCGCATCGGCGATCCTACCTCCAGCATTCATGGGATACCATGAGCCTGCGTAGTAGTCTTTCATACGGATGATACGCTGAGGTAGGATGGGGAGCTTCTCCTTGAGCATATCGTGGACGCGTGGCATTTCTGAGATCTTGCCACTCAGGGTGATAAGGTCGACTTCATAGGCCGCAACAAAGGTGGCCAGCGGCTCGATAGCCTTGAGCAGCTCATCATAGATGCAGCTGCGGAGGCGCTCTGGATCATACTCGAGCTTCGCATCCGTGTCGATGCGGAAGGAGTAGTGCCCCAGCTCGGCGTGGAGCTGTTTGTTAAAGTCTTCGAGTGCTGCGGCGTCCACCATATTAGCACCTTCTATGCTGCCTATGCTGCGGTAATCCCCGTTCACATCGTCTGAGTAGTACCCCTTCGGGCAATCAACGAGGTCGCTGAGCCACTGGCGCACGATGGGGACAAAGAAGAGCTTGGTGATACGCTGCCACGTCGCATGCTCAGATTGAGTGCCATGTGAGGTGCTCAGGACGGAGGCAAATGCCCTGCATACCTCATGGGCATTGGGATTGGGCACCGAGTAGCCATCCTTGTCGCGAACGAGCGCTCCATGCGTGACCAAGATGGAGGGCAGCAGGACACGCTGGATGATGGCGAGCACGACCATGTCGCCTGCCGCAGAGGAGCAGTCGCGGAAGAGCACATTGTAGCGCAGGCTCACCCCACCCGCAATGATGTTGCGATACTCGACGATGGAGGTGTCAGTCGTGCCACCGCCGATATCGACGGTCATCACGCGCACAGTATTCTCAGAGAGCTTCTTGCTACGCCCTCCTCCATAGAGTGATATCCACTGATTGCCATCCGAAAGACGTGAGATCTCTGAGTAGATAAAGGGCAGCTGGGAGGCAACAGCCTCATCGAGCTCCATATGCACCTCGGGCTTGCAGCCATTGCTATACTGCATGGTGGACTCCTTGTTGACCATGTGAGCGAGTGTGAAGATGTCGCGAGCGCGGTTCCACGCCTTGCGGTAGGCCTCCACCTCGCGTGCAATCCAGCCTGAGGGATACGTGACGACGATGGAGCGCAGGCGGCGGCGGTAGTTGGGGTGGTTGCCCTCATTCCACTTGGATGAGGTGATCTGGCGGTAGGCTGTCTCGAGGATGGAGAGAGCAGACCAGACCATCGCCTGGTCGCGTGTATAATTGGGCGTGTTGGGCACCCAAGTAGGTCGCTTGATGGTATCTGGATCGGCGTAGGGGGGCGTGCTGATATCCCAATCGCGGGCATCACTATACATGTAGGTACAGATGGGTCCAGCTAGGCTGTGAGGCCTGTCGCGGCGGTTCTTGGGACTCCAGCGGTTGGGGTTGATGTGCCAATCACGTGATCCAGCCAGCGTGCCATCATCCCAGAGGTAGCGCTTTGGCGAGCTCAGCGAGAGGTTGAGCCCCTCGGAGAGATTGACATTGGAGAGCAGCGATTTTGCCTCATCTCCCATGATAATAGGAGAGATATCGACAAACATCTGCGGTACACGCTCGACGAGCCTGTACTGAGTAACGCGTGCTCCACCGACGCGCAGCGGGAGAAAGTCAATGAGCTGCCTGCCTCTCTCCTCCTGGATAGGCTGATACTCGAGGCTCTTGTTGAAGCGCGACCGCCCTGTACCGACAGGGTAGTTCCACTCGGCAAAGATCGATTCTTGGAGCAAGAACCATGAGTCGGCGATGACTTTGTTGGTATCCGAGATGTTCTTGCCTCTATAGTATTCCTCACCGCGTGCCAAGAAGCGTATGGGGCGGCAGAAGGAGGAGAGCTCTCGGCCATCATGCCAATCAGGCTCGTTTTCCAAGGCCAAGACCATCGTGCGCGTGTTGCCAAAATCGACAATCAAGTCGACATCAAAGCTATTTTCCGTCGTCTTCCACACCAGCTCCAGCTTGGCAATAGCGACGTACTCGTGTCGGGCATCGGGATTGACATTGAGTTTGAACTCGACCGGGAGGTGATCCATGGGATGCCCCTCAGCATCCAAGAGCCCGCCTAGCTGCGCCCATGAGCTATAGGCGTAGGGAGTGGCGACGCGCTGCTCGGAAGTCGCTGGAGCTTCTTGCTCACTGACGGTTTTCTCTGCGAGGAGTCGTCCTCGCTTGATCGAGCCGATGTTGGTCTCGATAGCGACCCAGACGCCGAGCTTTTGGCCTTGGGTACCGAGTCGCCAGCGAATCCATTTGTATACCTTTTTATCCGAATCCTCATACTCTTGCCAAGAGACGCGCTCGGTCAAGCAGGCCGCACGTAGCTGACGTCCTGAGTCAAAACGTGACAAGAAGCTGTCTTCGAAAGGGATAAAGGTGAAGTGATGCCCTGTATCAGGGTAGAGATACACGGGGACTGTGGGCTGCTTGTCACGATTGAGAACCGTGGTCTCAGGTGTAGCACTCGCGCTATTGCCATCATGTGGGTCTGATTCGGGTACAGGGGGAAGGTGTTTGCTCATAAGTTTAAGATAAATGAGAGGTTAAAGAGGAATAATACGAAGTCAATGATCACATCTGGCTTAGTGTCTTTCGATAGAGAGTTCATGATCTTGCGTGATCGCTTCCAGCTCAGAATCACCACACTGGATACCTCGAGGATTGAGCGCATCATGGCAGAGCAAGTAGTCGAGGTAGTCCAAGAAGGGCTTCAAGATGGCAAAGTAATGAGGACTCTCCGTGGGGTTATTCACTCGATACTGACTCATCGCATTGAGACGCCGTTGAGCCTCTTGGGGGCTACATTTAGCACTAGACGAT
This sequence comes from uncultured Akkermansia sp., assembly GCA_964371115.1. Taxonomy (GTDB): domain Bacteria; phylum Verrucomicrobiota; class Verrucomicrobiia; order Verrucomicrobiales; family Akkermansiaceae; genus Akkermansia. The sequence continues at coordinate 14,496 of CAYJLP010000013.1, forward strand.
ACCGCGTCTTCAGCACGATATTCGAAGAGAATCTGCGTAAGGAAGGCCGCAACAAGGCGGCGGAACTCCTCGCGCAGCTCCTGATTCACCTGCGTCGGCGCAAAGCCGCGTAGCCACATGACGAGTGGCTCCAAATCAATATTGGTAATGATGTAGGAGATCACTCGGGAGCGGTGCTCCTCGGACTCAAAGCCCATGTGGGATTGCAGTGGCGCGCTCATGACACAGTCACGCCAGAGCGCCACCTGAGCCTCCGTGTAGCTGGGGATGCTATTGGGGGCGAGGGGGAGGATATCCAAAATCTCGGCATCAATGTTTTTGAAATTGATGATCTCGCACCCGATGCTCTCCGCGTCGTAGCGCTCATAGCCGGGACTATCCTGATCCGGGATTTGGATAGCAGCGATGAGCTTCTGAATATCTGCAGCGCGCTGGCCTTGCTCGTCCTTCGGGGGAAGTGCCTCGATGAGGCAGCTGTGCAGAGCTGCTGTGAGCTGCGCGTATTTGACATCCAGGAGGTCGCGACGCTTTGAGCTCTCGAGCTGCTCACGCACCTGCTCAAAGAAGTAGAGGCGACCGCCGAACTCGCGCTGATACTGACGCTCTCCGTAGCATAGCCCCGCCATGGCGTAGAGGGTCTCAGGGGAGCCAGAGAAGTATTTTTTGAAGTTCTCATCAGCGGCAATATCTTGGATATTTCTGACCAGACGCTCATCGGAGTCGCAGTTGATCGTGCCAGCTGAGAATTGAGGATAATTGGTGGTAAAGGTACGCACAAAGTTAGAATCCGCCAGATTCCCCAGCTTGTCAAGTCGGCTAAAGACACCGTGGAGCCCCGAGACGCCTGTACCCGCCACGTCTACCTCATTGATCAAGGAGGCGGAGAAGGTGAGCGTGAGGTTGATGGGCAGCTTGGCATCATTCTCCGTAGGGGGGAACTGTGAGCCCATCGCCTTGCACCAGCTCTTGATACCGTTGAGCAGCTGATGGGGCTGCGCGGGGTAGTTCTGCCCTGCGGGCATGCGAACCAATAACGAGAAGACATCAATGTTGAGGTTGCGCGAGCTGCTCACGACGATAGAAGCGGTCTTGCCACGCTTCATGAGCTGGGTCAATCCGATATAGGGCTTTGAACCATCATCGGCAATGTAGTTGAAATCCAGCTTATCATCCTCCAGCAGGGTCGCCGCGCGGTGCTCATTGGACACACCTGGGAAGTCGAGCAAGTCGGCCACCTCCAAGACAGAATGCACCGTCTCACTATTCGCCTTGATCGCCTCTCCTCGAATAGGCACGACGATGAGAGAGACTAGTCCCTGCATGAGGGCAAAATCCTGCTGCATCGTTCCGCTCTGGACAAATAGCTTGCTTTCAGCCGTCGTCGTAAGTGCCTTGACCCCGTCAGAGAGCTCGGAGAATCCAAGAGAGCTCACGATAGTACGATCTGCCTCCGAGACGGAGACACGCTTGACCGCGGCGATATCCAGCATGATAGAGGCGACACTCCATGGGCAATAGATCTTGTCATGACCTACACCCTCCATGAGCTTGCCTCGCATCTCGAGCAGGGATTCAAAGAGCGTATCAATGTTGCTCCAGTCATCCCAGAGTAGATCAAAGACCAGCTGCTTGACCCGACTCATGCTCGCGGAGAGCTGCGTGTTGTTGAGCACCTCGCGACGCAGATTAGACCACTCGGCTTGCAAATTGAGATAGCGCGAGTAGTTCATATCAATCAAGGTCTCTAGTACGTCACAGAGCTTGACCAAGAGGTTATAGGCCTGCTCGTCAACTACAGACTCCTTGTCATTATCAGGCTTTTTGGGCAGCTTGTGACGCAGATCTATCGCTGAGATATTGATCTTTTCGCCAGCCTTGTTCTGAGCCGTCGTTTCGCTGAGATAGCCAACGGCGAGTGAGAGCATAATGTCGAAATCGGTGGAGAACTTCAGCTCAACGGGGTACTCAGGATAGGGCACCTCGTCCTTGAGCTGAAAGCGTGTCACGCAGCCCGAGGCATCTAAGCCATGGTTATAAGGATTGAGCACAGTGAGTCCTGGGATACCCGAGCGCCCGCAAAAACGCGCCTGATCATTCTCCGACCAGGTCAGCGCGGGGCAGCCTTCTTCCTCAGGGCTATTGCCGTCGATGAATGCCTGTAGGAGTGTAGATTTGCCACTCTGCGAAGGTCCCCAGAGAGCCATCGTCGGCTTGCTATAATCCGTGCGTGAGAGTTCTATCATCTCCAAGTCGCGGAAGATGCGCTGCAGGCGATCAAGCCAGCCTCCTCGCGTAAGCTGATAATTGCCTGCGCGTTTGGAGCCATATGTCTGATACCACTGTGTCAGTTGTTCTGCTAGTTTCATTGAAATTTAAGTTGATTTAAAAGCTAAGTAAAAATTTGAAAGTCCACCTAGGGGACTCCTCATTGAGAAATCCCCTCTATAAAATATGGAGTTATACGAATTAGAAAAAGATGCTGCCACCACCACCACCAGCACCCGAGTCAGGCTCTTTACGAGAAGGAGGGGGATTCTCTTTTTTCACCGCAGGGGAAGCGCTAAAGATAGACGAGGCCGCTGGAGGCGTTGAGAATCCAGCCTGAGCAGCGGGGGGCGTCGCAGAGGTAGGTCTGTAGCCGCGCTTCTCTTCCTCAAACTGGCGTTTCTCTTCCTCAAACTGGCGTTTCTCTTCCTCAAACAGGCGCTTCTCCATCTCAAAGGTGCGCTGCTCGATCTCGAAGGTGCGCTTGTTCATTTCTGAAGCACTACGCAGCCCGTCCAAGGCGCCTCTATCTTTTTCAATTGCGGCATTCTGCGCGCGTAGGGATTCTTCTAGCTGGGTGAGGCTCGTCTTCTGCTGCTGCAAGGAGGCGAGTCCCAGCGCGATCTCTTGTCTCTGTGTTTCCAGATTAGTCAGCTCGCTCTCCTTCTGCTGCTGCAAGGAGGCGAGTCCCTGCGCGATTTCTTCTCTCTGCACACTCAGAAGTTCCTGTTCTTTTTCAATCGCTAGCTGAGCATCAGCCAGCGTGCATCGAGCACTCTCGACCTGAGCCATCCCCTCCTTGCAGCGGAGAGCCTCTTGCTCCATCGTCTCCTGAAGCTCTTTTAGACGCTGCTGCTCAGCATCGAGATGAGCTGTAGCCTCCTGGAGGCGCAATTGCTCAGCGTCGAGCTGCGCCTGAGCCTCCTGGAGGCGAAGCTGCTCGGATAGCTGATGCTGCTTTGCCTCAGCTATCAGTGCATTTTCTGCCTGCATTTCGCCCCGACGCTGCTCGAGAGATTGGATTTCCAAGAGAGCCTCCAGCTCGGAGAGCTCACCCTGTAGCACCTCGCGCTGCTCTGAAAGCGCGGCACGCTGATCTGAAAGCTGCTGCTCATCGGCGAGCAGTGCGACGCGCTGGGCCTCGAGCTCTGCGCGCCTGTCGCATCGAGCCTGCTCTGACTGGGCGAGCTCGCTTAGCTCCTCTCGCAGAGGTGCGAGCTGCTGCTCGAGACCAGATATATCGGAGGATAGAGCATCCTTGCTCAGCATGAGCGTCTGGTACTCCTGCTGCTGGGACATGTGAGTGCTCTTGAGCACAGCGAGCTCCTCTCGACATTCATTCTGCTGGCTCTGAATCTGACGTATTTCCTCTTCGATGCTGCTCTTGACAAGCTTGAGAGACTCTTGCTGCTGCTCTAGATCCTGGATAGCCTGCTGCTGCTCACGCATGGAGAGCTCGTAGCTCTGACGCGTCAGGTCAAACTGAGCCTGCTGCTGCTGGTTCTCCGCGATGAGCCTTGTCTGCTGGCTGAGCGTTTCTTGATGTTGAGAAAGGGTCATCTCCAGAACCGTTTTTTCAGCTTCGCGTTGTTGGACGGCACCAGAGAGCTCATTTTGTTTGCCAAGGAGTGCTGCTATAGCTGATTTTCCATGCTGTAGTTTATCGTTTAACTCATTGCACTGCCTCTTCAAATCGTTAATATTGCTAGCCAATACCTCCTTTTCGCTGAACTCTTTGATGTCTTCTGAAAAGTCATCATCGTCATCATAAATACTAAAACTCATATGATTATTCCTCTATCTAATTGAATTACACCGAAAGATTAAGCCAAAATTTTCTGCACGAGACGCGCTCCTGTCGGAAGCACAATCTCAAAGCCCTTGGCCGTGAGGGGGAGTTTGAAGCGCAGCAGTGCGGCGAGACCATCCGTGTACTTGTGAACCAAATTCCCCTCATCATCAAGCAGATCGGCACTCGACGCGATCATTTTGTTCTCATCGACCACCTCGGCAAAGACATCGTTGACCGAGCGCATCTCGCGCGCAATCTTGTGATCCCAAATATCGACGGGCAAGGCCATCGTATCAGGCAGATCGTCGAGCTCCTCGAGCTGCTCAACAGAGATAGAGTCACCCACTCCGATGAGGACGAGCTTGGTCGCTCCCTGTGTACCCGCGTCAATCGCATGGGCGAGCTCCACGGTGAATTGCTTCACCTCCTCAAAATCATCCAGCGCACCATCGGTGATGATGATGAAAAATCGCTTCTGCGCACCGGCGTGCTTGTCCATAAGAACCTTGATCGCAGGCAGGATACGTGTCCCCTGCCCCCAATTCCCCGGTGTGCCCACATAGGCCGTCTGCTGCGCGGACTCAGCCGTGAGATCACCCACGACCTCGTACTCTGAGCCATCGGGACCAACGCAGCAATACACGAGTGTGACGGATTCATCCGCATCGAGCGTACTCGCAAGCATAGGAATCATGCTCTTGCAGAACTCCTCCACCTGATTGGGATAGCTATTCTCGATGATCACCCCCTTGTCCACGAGCTCACGATAGGCCTCATGGGTCGTCAGCTCAAACATAGGGATGCCATCCTGCATGTACTTGCGCGCCATATTGCGCTCGACATAATCATTGATCTCCTCCTGGGTAGGCGGCTTGAGAAAGGCACTGCGCACCTCGCCAAAGCTCGTACTCATCGAGTAGGAGCAGTCGAGGGCTACCCCCGTCTTGCACCCCTCTATCCCCTCGGTGGGATCGAGCAAGATGGTGGCGAGCACCTCGATCTCGCTCTCCGTGCGACACAGATCTACTTCGCCTAGCAAGGGGTTGACCTCGCGGCTATCGAGTTGGTAGTTGCGCCCAATGGTGAGCTCCTCTAGTAATTTAAAAGCCATAACACTTAAATTCTATATATTTAGAGTCCCTCACGGATATCCTGAGTGATGGATGTGCCATCAGGAAGAAGAATGGTGAAGCTCGTGGAGGAGGCTGGCATCGTAAAGGTGAAAATAGGGGGCAAGCCGTCATTGTAGCTGCCTCCGCCTTCTCGTCTGACCTCGTTGCCAAAGGAGTCAAGCACCTTCGCACTAGGGCAGACAATCAGGGACTCATCGACGACCTCGGCAAAGATCTCCTCGAGACTCTGCATCTGTGCCGCGATCTTGTGATCCCAGAGATCCTGCCCCACGACCGCATACTGCGCATCCTCATCAAGGTCATCAAGAGCTGCGATGGAGACCGTGGCCGCGCTATCAGCATGGCGGAACTCCTCACCCACCCCGATGATCACATACTTCGTAAAGCCACGCGTGCCAGCTTGGAGCTCGAGGCAGATTTCCTTGCTCGCCTGCTTGGCCGCCTCGAGGTCATCGAGCTGCCCATCGGTGATAAAGATCACCATGGACCAAGGGGCATGCCTGAACCTCTCACGATAATAGTTGATGGCAGGCAGGATCTGAGTGCCTGTGCCATATTTCTTGGGAGGATTAAAGGAGGCCAATGCACAATCTTCTTCGCTCAGATCACCGATCTCCTCAATCTGCGCGCCTTGGATACCACACGCGTAATAAATAGCTGATGTGCAGCCACTCTGAGAATAGCTCGCGAGATAGGCAGAAATCTTACCTGCCACGGCCTTTACCTGATTGGGCGTACCTGGAGCAAAGATAGTGCCCGGCTTACCAAAGATTGGCTCCATAGAGCGTGATCCATCGATTGCGACGCCCACACTGGCATGCTCTAGACCGACAGGAGGCATGAGAATAGTCCCTCTCACGCGTACCATACCAGACCCATTTTCCCATACATTGACTTCGCCCAAGGGAGAGACGACTTTGCTTAATTGTGCCATTATAATTCTATGCGTTGGAGAGAATGTGGGGGCAGAACTCGTATCGCCACCCTCATTGCAATTGATTAGTTCAGAGTTTAGCAAAATTCGCTAACATGTCAAGATAATAGTGGGAGCTAATATTTATACATGAGCATCACCGCAGTATACAGAGATCTAACAAAATAAACCAATAGCATGAGACGCAAAATAAACAACCCCTCTCTCATCGCAATGCGATGCACCCGAGCCAGAGCTCACGCGGGATCAGATTCAGATTATGGATTTCTGACACGCCGTCAGCATCACAGCTACAGCCTTTCAATGCCTAGAGAAGCCCCCTTGATTACTTTGGCCGATCTGCGTACTTGATTAGCGAGTGCCCATCAAGCTAGGGGCGAGTACCTCCTTTTGTTGAATGAAAAATAAGACTTTCATTCAGCAAAAGGAAGGTTGGATGTGACAATACTCAGTATCAGAGTAATAAGAAATCTCCTCCCCTGCTAATCCCAGCGCAGAATCTGCGCACGACCCGCGGGGAGGTGATAGCGGAGCTCTCCTGTGAGCAGCTGCTCACGCGCAAGCTCGATGGGGGAGCCTGCATCAGCACCGAGTAGAGGGGTGAAGCGCGAATGCGCCCGCTCGCGGCGGCACCACTGCTGAGCATTCTCCGGAATATGTATGCAGACCTCCTGCTGCTCACTCTCGGAGGCGAGGTGGCAGAGGGCGAGATAGCAGGCATCGCTCTCTCTGTCGTAGCGCAGGAAGGCGTAGGTCCAGTGCCCCGAGTGCAGCTCGCCCTCGGCGCGGCCAAAGCCTGCTGTCTGCTGATTGCCCCAGTTGAGCCCATAGAATCCTCCATGGGCGAAGGCGGGGCTCTGCATCAGGCGCAGCAGCTCACCCATCCACTCGCGCTGCGCGTGCTCCTGCTCGCTGAGCGCTCCTCCGTCGTAGCGATGTCCATGCACCCAGCGCTGGAGGCGAGGCAGGCTGGTATAGTCAAAGATGCTGGTGCGCCCCTGATTGCCGCCAAAGCCGATGGGACCCTCGGCGCGCTCGCCGAGCTCCTGCCCATTGTAGAAGAGGATGGGACCGCGGCTCGTCGCGTACTGTGCGACGCTGAGTGCCTCGCGGACGATCTCCCCCTTGCCCCCCCAGTACATGGGCGCGCAGAGGCGGGGCTCGTCGTGATTCTCCAGATAGCGCACACCTCGATGGCTCAGTGCAGTGTGCTCACTGTTGTAGCAGTCGAGGTCATTCGCCCAGACCTCTCGTTCATAGAGACCGCGCAGAGCCTCGTAGCTGGGGGCGTCGTAGACGGCGTCAAAGCCCGAGTCGAGGAGCGCTGACTGGACGTCGCACTCGACGAGCTTCATATGATCATCGTAGGCCTCGGCGATGAGTAGGCAGCTCTCGTCACGCAGGCGGCAGCGTGCGCTCGCCCAGCGCCAGTACTGCATGGGCACCATGTGGGCCATGTCGCAGCGGAAGCCGCCGACTCCCTTGCGCTGCCAGAAGGCGAGCACTCTATCCATGATGCGCCACGTTCGCGGCACGTCATTGGGCAGGGCGAGCACATCGGGCAGACTCTCGCAGGCGCGTGCTCCGAGCCTGTAGTCGATGCCGTAGTTGAGCTTGACCGTCTCATACCAGTCGTAGAGGGAGGGGCGCCACGTGGCGGCGTTGTTGCCGGTCACACGGGGGCGGATGAGGTCGTCGTGGTAGATGCCTAGCGGGAGGCGGAAGGGGGGGCGTCCCTCGGTGCTCTCATCGAGGTAATAATAAGGCTGGTCGCGGGTGAAGAAGGGGGTGCGGTCGCAGCTGCCGTTGAAATCCAGCTCGGGGTGCGCGACGGCTTTGTAATCGCGTGATACGTGATTGGGGACGAAGTCGATCAGCGGGATCATCCCCCAGCGGCGGATGCGCTCGATGAGGGATTCAAACTCCTGCATGCGCTTCTCGGGTACGGTGGCGAGATCTGCATCAACGTCAAAGTAGTCGCTGATGGCGTAGGGGCTGCCCGCCTTGCCCTTCACGAGGCTCTTGCTGACAGACTGCTGCCCGGCGTAGGTGCTCTGTGTGGCATGCTTGATGACGCCTGTGAGCCAGATGTGGGTGATGCCAAAGCGGCTCAATGATGCGAGTGCCGCATCATTAATCGCATCAAAGCTGCCGCAGCCATTGCTAGCTCGGTCGCCGTGGTCGCTGCCCGCCGTCTCGAGGTTAGAGAAATGTCGGACGAATAGTTGGTAAATGACTTCACGCATAATTTTTAGGGTTGTTATTTCAACAGGCACGATAGCACAATGTGTTCTTCTTTGCAAGCACTGAGCTGTGCTCAGTGTCTGGATGTAAAGCGGTTTTGAGCTTCAAATCGATATATTTTGATGGGTGAATTTTTAGAGTTGTTCTTATGTTACTCTTACTGTGAAATCGTTAGGTGTAACAGGCGGGTGCGATTGTGAGACGCAGCTCATGACACAAAGACAGTGTCTTAGAATATAGCTTGATGTCGCTCAAGGGGATCTTGCAAAATGAGCAGCTTCGGATTTTGCTGGCAGTTTGGATGAGGATTTGCTGCAAGAGACGTGCTGTGTCGCTCATTTTCAAAATCTACAATTTCCCAGAACTTATTTTGCAAGGTTCACTCAAGGGAGCAAGGCTTGCTGCTGGTATGACACGGCGGCGTGAGAGCTGCGCGCGCAGTAGCTCTCTTCTGAGCATCAAACAAGGGGAAGCGCAGCCCTATCATGAGTAACGTGATATTTAAATGGTATATTATATAAATATTATCAAAATATAAAAATACACTTGTGCGTGAGCTGTATTTTTGTTAGTTTCCTACACATACAGAATAGAGACTCTCGCCCGCCCCTACCGCACTCATCGCAACAAGCATCGCCTGCATAGAACTCTCGCTTATGAGGAACATGACAATCCCTGCTTCTTGATCGTCAAAGGCTCCATGGTCACAATCGCAACCAGCTCCACTAACAGATACCCATTTCCAGATGTAGCACGCTGAAAATGAAAACCCCCAAGCTCACATAAGCTCCAACCTTTTTATATAAAATTGCAGAATACCGATAGGAAAAGCTGGAATTTCATATGAAGAACTAAAGACATAAATACAACAACCATATGAAAATCAAATCATCACAACCCCTTGTTTCTAGGCACACTACTACTCGATCTCGCTATTTGCAGCTTATGAAGCCAAAGCCCCAGATATCGCTTTGTTTTCTAGCTACTATTTGTTGCCTCACCGTACCGATGAGCTACGCCACTGGTGCGGCAGAATCGGGGCAGCCTGACGCCGACAATCTCGACATGCCCCTGCTCGGTGATGCCTCAGGCTACACACTCACAGAGAGCACTGCTGCGAATGATGGCTGGCTCACCATCACGAAGTACCTCGTTGACTCTTCCTCCGGGGAGCTAACCTCTGTGAACTACGATGTCAGCATCAAGCATCTCGGAGATGCTGGTGGCGACACAACGCTCTACTTCCAATGGGAGGACGCGACGACTGAAGGCTATAGCTACAAGAGACTCACCCAAACCGACAGTCTGGAGGCTGGGGGAGTGAGTATCACGGTGGATTCCGCCGCGAATCAGCGCGTCACTGAAGGAGTCGATTCTATTAGCAATAGCTTTGCAGGGCTGAACTCCTATGATGTCGCGGGTGATACACTGGAAGGTGGTGGAGCTATTTCTAAAATTACTTCTGATACGATTATGGGAGACTTTGCTGCGAACACGATTAGCTCCATCACCAGAGATCTGACGGGTACAAGCAGCGGTGGTGCGATTGGACATAACGCCACTGCTAACGATATCTCAGGAACTTTTGTTGGTAATAGGGCACAAGGTAGCGGCGGTGCAATCGCCCACAATATCACGAGGAAAAACTCGATCATAGGCGATTTTATCGGCAATTCAGCATTGACAGGAGACGGGGGGGCTATTACGGCGCTACAGCAATATGTTGAGTTGATCCAAGGCGATTTTATCGCGAATCGAGCGGGAGGTTCAGGAGGCGCGCTCTATCTTATCAACGTGTCTGTCGGCACAGTGAACAGCGATTTCTTTAACAATGATGCGGCGGGAGATGGTGCCGCGCTAGCCGTGCACTCGGGTTCCAAACTCAGCACAGTCACGGGTGACTTCTCTGGCAATAGCTCAGACACGAATGGAGGCGCGGTGAGCGTCCAGAGCAGCCAAGCTGGGGCTATTACAGGCGACTTTATTGGGAACACGGCGGCTGGATCTGGTGGTGCTATTTATAATCGAGTAGGCGATGTCGGACTGCTAGCCGTAGAGCAGAATATGTATTTCACAGGTAATACAGCGGATGGAAAGTCCAATGCGATTTATAACTATGGATTCAATCTGTCTGGTGGTGATGCCGTGATGCACTTTGATGCCTTCGGTGATAGCAGGATCATTGTCAATGACGGCATCAGTGGCAGAGAGAACTCTGTAACTAGGCAAATATTCTACATCAACAGCGGCTATAGTGCGGATGGCTACGCCTATGACTATCCCGACCTAGAGCACTCCACGGTCGAGTTCAACAATACGGTTGAGAATCAGACTATCCATGTGCTGAAAGCGACGCTCAAGCTGGGCACCTACGGCGGAAGCTTTGCCGGCACGGCTCACGAGATTGCAGCCTCCGAGGCACTCCTCAGTGCCAATGTTGTCCAGGTATATTCTGGTGCTACGCTGGATGCCCACTCAGGTGGCGCGCTGGGTGCCTCCGCCTCCGCAAACGTCATCTCCAATAGCGGTGTCGTCACCTTCGGCGAGGGAACACTCATCAATGACATGTCGCTGGTGCATGGCGGTGAACTCGCGCTCACAGGCAAAGGCGGCTCATCAAGTACAGTCAGCATCACAGGCGCAGGCAACAAGATCACGGGCACGGGACGCAGCAACCAAGTCTCAGGCACCATCAACATCGCCGCTGGCGCAGAGCTCACCGTCGATCGCGTCGCTCTGAGCGCAAATACGACGGTGAATAATGAGGGCGCGAGGGGAGACGCGATCTTAAGAGACGGCATCGTCACCGACATCACACTGGGCGCTCTCCAGACGCTGAGTGGGGTAGACACGAGCAGCATAGCGGGCTATGAAGGCAGTGCTACGACAGTGGATCTGCACATCTACGACATGCTCAATGTCGGCGCAGAGCTCAACGCTCTGAGCATGGAGGGGAGCATCACCTTTGATATCCCGATGAGCAAGACAGTTTTCGATGCGCATTTCGAGACAGACTCCGATGCGCAGTACCTCATCTTCCAATATGGAGAGGGCAGTGCTGCCTTTGGCAGTGACTATGGTGCGCTACTAGAAAGCGAGCTTGAGGTCTATCTCAACGTCGAGGGGAGTCTGCACAAGGCGTCGTACAACTTCGTGAATGCCGATGGTGGTCTCGCGATGGCCTTTGAGCTCATGATCCCTGAGCCCAGCACCGCGACGCTCAGCCTGCTTGCGCTCACAGGCTTGATCGCGCGCAGAAGACGCGAGATCATTCGGAAGTAGATATACTTGCTCCACTCAGAGTGCGAAGTGCGCGCTATTCTGCCTGACTGGCGCGAGAGAGCAGGAGATCACAAAGAAGCAGGGTAGAGACATGCTCTACCCTGCTTGCTTGGTACAAAATTCTGCTTTATCGTTTATTCACGTGTGGGCTTCTTGCGGATGATCTGATCACCCTTGCGGATGCTCAGGCCTGCAGGCACGTGCTCGGGGTTGTATTCGGCGACGATGTTGGTGCCGTTGACCGAGACGATGCGCAGCTGGGCGATCGCGTGGCTACCACGCTTGACGATGAGGGGGATGTCATCCCCTGGTGAGAGTGCGCTGGATGTAGGAGCCTTGAAGACAACGACGTTCCAACGAGGATCGACACTGGCGACGGTGTAGGTGTCGTCATTGCGATTGTAGTCGGCGCGGAAGTCGGACTGGATCTTGCGGACGTCCTTGAGCTCGCCTGTGGAGACGACGACGCGCTGATTGGCGGCCTTGAGGAGAGTCTTGCGCTCTTCCTGCTGGGCTTCCATCTTCTTGATATCTGTAGTGGTCTCTTCGACATAGGAAGAGATAGCGAAGATGATATCTTTTAAGTCAGCACCTGGAGGAAGATTCAGACCTTGACCGCCCAAAGCTTCTTTGTATTTTTCAAGCTTTGCTTGCAGGTCAAGCTTCATGTTCTCGACACGGGTTGTCTCTTCCTTGAGCTGCTGCTCGGCATCGGCGAGCTCGCCCTTGGTGGTTTCGAGAGTTGCGGCGGATTCCTCTTTATTGTTGCGCGCATCGCGCATCATGAGGCGACCCTTGTCGCTGGCTTCAACGGCGTCGGCGCGTTCCTTCGCCATGTTGCTCGCCTCGCGGTTGAGCTCTTTGCGCAGCTGGCGGAGACCTCCACCTGTTTCTGCCTGATCATGACCGCCATGGAGAGCGACGTAGAGGTTGACTATTTTCTGCTGATCCATCGAGTACTTGATACCAAAGATCGTCAGACCGAGCGCGATGAGGGCCCAAAGGAGATGTGTAATTTTCATAGCAACAAATTGGAGAATGATTGGAGAATTAGTTGTAGCGGACGGACTTTACAGTATCACCAGCATAGATGCGCTCCCCTGGCTTGAGGGTGTCATAGACGATATCGGCACTCGTGCGGTTGCCCTCGACGTTCTTAACGCTGACTTCACAGATCTTTTCACCACCGCGCATGATAGCGAGGCGAGATCCGACGACGATGCCCTTGTTGATGCCTGCGTCGATCACAACATAGTCCCAGTTGGGGTCAGTGAGCAGGATGCGGCAGCTGAGATCCTCGGGGGAGAGGCGAGATTGGCGGTCGGAGTTGAGCTTGCGACCAGCTTTGACTAGACCTGTGAGGTGATCATTCTGAGAGTTCAGCGAGCTGATGCGTGCGTCCTTGCTGGCAATGTCTGCGCGCAGTTCACTGGATCGCTTTGCGAGTGCTTCAATTACTGATGAGATATCATCAGTGTTAGTGTCAAGGATCTTTCTAATCTCCTCTTCAAGATTCTTGATCTCCTCTTGCAGTTTGTCGTACTCGGCGCGCAGCTCTTCGTATTGAGCAGTGGTAGTAGCGATCTCTTGCTTGGTGTTTTCGGTCTCTTCGTCGAGGGCGGCTTTCTCGTCTTCAAAGCGCTTTTGCTCGGCGTTGAAGAAGGTCTTGCGCATTTCAGCGTAGAGCTTGTTGCGTTCATCGACGGCTATCAGTGTAGCCTCGGCGACGACTTGTTCTTGTTGGGTTTGAATATTTTCGATTTCACCACTTGTACCTACCACTTGCTGGAAGGTATTGTAAAATAAGTAAGCAGCGAAGAGGAATAGGACGAGAGCTCCGATTAGAATTTTGTTCCACATGGCGTATGTCAGCA
>CAYJLP010000014.1:0-10591 GCA_964371115.1 uncultured Akkermansia sp.
GAGAGGTAGATGCCAAAGGAGAGCTTCGAGAGGGATTGCAGCGGCTTGCTGAGGCAGGGGCAGCTCAGGCAGCCTGAGAGCTGCTTGAGCAGCAGGAACATGCCCGCTGTGAGCATCACGACCTGAGGCGAGCAGTAGGTGTAGAAGAGCTCCACCTGTGCCTCCGTCGCATCAGGGATATTGAGGCTGTGGCCAAATCCGACCACCGTCACCGCGTAGCCGACCGCCATGAGGGGCAGCGAGAGTACCAGTGTGCGCGTCCAGCCCAGAGGCTGCATCTGGCCGAGCATGTGCCCGAGCAGTAGGTAGCCGTTGAAGCCTGCAAAGTAATAGAGCATGTGGAACTCATTCCACCCGCAGGCACCCAGTGAGTGTGCATTCGCATAGGTACGCAGGAAGGGCAGGAAGAGCGAGATGCCCCAGATGACGAGCAGGTAGCTCTTCGCCTTCATCGTCGCCTGCTGCACCCATGCCGAGAAGATAGGCAGGTAGAGATAGAGACCGACGATGACAAAGATGTACCAGAGGTGCGTGGTGAAGACATTGAAGAAGAGCAGCGACTTCGCACTATTGATCAGCACATCCGAGAAGGTCGCCACCGAGATGGTCGCAGGATCGTACCATGCGAAGAGGTAGTTCACCTCAGCGGCGGGCTTGCCCATCAGTGTCGTGATCACGTAGGGAATCGCATTGTAGATGAAGACCCAGATGGCAAAGGGGATGATGACGCGGGGGAGACGCTTGCGCAGGAAGGTCGCGATGTCTTCCTTCACCGGCAGCAGCAGGAAGCCCGTGAGCATGACGAAGAAGGGCACGCAGGGGCGCAGAATCGAGCCGTAGTAGGGCACCCATGACTTGTAGAGATCTGTCATGCGCTCCGCTGGGCTGACATTGTCGGCGATGTGGCTGGCGATGACCATGAAGATGGCTACCGCGCGCACGACCGCGACCCAGGGGATGAAGCTCTCATTGAGGCGGGGAGTATGGTTCATAGGGCTGCGAGTATAGGAAAAAGCACGCGTGGCTACAAGGTATTTTCTAGCAGAGTTGCTTTTTTTAACCTAGGGTAATTTCTCTCCCTCCTTGAGGGGACCTTGCAAAATTAGTTTTCAGAAATTGCAGATTTCGAACATGAGCGACACAGCACGTCTTTTGCAGCATTTTTGCGAGCATTCGCGGCTTTTTGGGCTTACATAGCTCGCTATGCGCGCCCAAACGCCGCAAATTCTCATCCAAACTGCCAGCAAAATCCGAAGCTGCTCATTTTGCAAGGTCCCCTTGACAGCTGTAGACGCTTTCGCTATGATTTCTACAATGAAAATCAAAACGATGAAGCTCATGAGCGAGCATCTCCTCATTCCTGACCATGCGGCGAGCTCACGGGATTGGCTCAAGCTGGAGCTCTACTCCATCAATGACGGAGCCTGCCTCTATCCCATCCTCTACTCCTCAGACCGCTTTATTCTCGATCATATGGGGGATACAGGCACAGAGAGGACCCTGCGCCAGCTCTGGTACCGTGAGTGTGGCTTTCTCTGGGATCATGATTGTGCCATCGCCACCGATGATGAAGCCCTCGCGCTGGACACCATCGCGGCTCAATGTGACGCGGCGATCAACAAGTCAGAGCTGCCCGCGTCCTACCAGTCACTCATCCTCACTCTCGATCTGTGATCATGCACGTCTATACGAAAATCAAGCAACTCGACACGCGCGACCAGCAGGGCGAGCTGGTGCGTGAGTCCACCTACCGCCACCGTGTGACAGGCGCACGGCTCACCCTACACGAGCGCTGCGGCGAGGTGTGCCTCACCCCCGAGACAATTGACTGTCTCAGCGACACCTCCGTCTGGGGTGTGGAGTGGCACAAGAGTAAGAAATTCTAATTTTCTATTTGCAGACACTAATTTGTCTTGCATTTTGATTCCAATGAGGTAATGTTACTAGCATGAACATTCTCCTCCATACCTCGCGCGAGCCTCAGCCCTGTCCTCCACCTCTGCAAGAACGCGCTACCGAATGGTATGGACAGCCCCTCGTCTCCCCCTTCCGCTATAGCTTTGCCATCGAGGGTGAGCAGCTCGTGTTCCGCGCCGCCTGCGCCGCGCCCGCCCTGCTGCATCCCGATGCCAGCGAGGGTGCTTTCCAAGAGAATCTGTGGAAGTATGATACCGCTGAGTTCTTCATCGCGCGCGAGGATCTCTCTGCCTACCTCGAGTGCAACGTGAGCCCCAACGGCGCTTGGTGGGCGGCTGTCTTTACCTCGCCTCGCGTGCCAATCGGTGGTGATGTCGTCACTCCTCAGCTCATCGCGACAGGAGAATCGACTGAATCAGGCTGGAGCTGTGAGGCACGCCTTGAGCTCGCCGCCCTCCGTGAGCTAGGCATGGATCTCGAGAGCTGCCGCGTCGGTGCCTGTGCGATCTTGCAGAGCCCCGAGCAGGTCTTTGTCACGACGAATGCCGATTGCTCGGGTGAGCCTGATTTCCACCGTCCCCAAGGATGGGGGAAATTTGAGATTGTTGGAATGGATTCTTAAGGCTAATAGTGCTTCTCACAAAAAAAATTAAGAAATACTATTCGGGAGTTGACCTTGACAGATGATGTGCTAATATTATTCTACGTATGCATGCCGATTTAGAAAAATTTGTAAACGCTGGCAAGATCCCCATGGATTTTGCGGCACGACTCAATCGATTCTCCCCTGGAAAGTATGTGATACACAGTGAGTGGGGGGTAGGAAAGGTGGCTGCGTGGTCTCTTTCAAAGCAGATGATCAAGATTGATTTTGAAAAGAAGACCAATCATGTTCTCGGTCTGCGCCTTGCATTCAATCAGCTCACCCCTCTGCCCAAGGATCATTTCCTCGTCACTTGCTACGAGAATCCCGAGGAGACACGCCGTCTCGCCGAGCACAAGGAATCCATGCTGGAGTTCATCCGCTTTGTGCTCTCGCACAACTATTCGCTTCGCGAAGGCATCGACGAGGTGCTGCTCATGCAGCCTGAGGATCTCGAGAAATTCCTCGTTGGACGCATCATCGACGCACCCGCGTGGAAGGGCTGGTGGGAGCGCGCGCGCACCGCTATGCGCGATGATCCAGGATTCCGCCTGCCAACGAAGCGCGGCGAGCCTCTCGCCCTGCGTAGCTCCAACAGTGCCGCTGAAGCCCTCCTCGAAGACTACACCTCAGCGAACACACTCGAGGCCTGTGTACGCATCCTCGACCTCGTGCGCCTTGACGTGCTCGAAGGTGAGTATGAACTCGTGGCAAAGCTCGTCAAGGAGATGGAAAAGGACATCGAGCGCGACCGCGCTGAGCCTCAGCACGTCCTCGAGCTCATTATCATTCGTAACGATATCATGAAGACCTTCGGCTCTCGCCCTGAGGCAGAGGAGAAGATCAACGAGGCACTCAAAGCAGAAGGCATCGGTGAGCCCATGACACTGGCAGACAAGCTCGCCACCATCGCGTCTGAAGAGATCGTGCGCTACATTGGAGAGCTCACCGCCCAGCGTCAGCGCCTTGTCTATGACTGCCTCCCTAGCACGCTCGGCGAGTCATGGATCGCGTATGCGACGAATATTTTCCTCTTTGGCGGAGCCAAGACCATCGCCCCTATCGCTGAGTTCATCATTGCGAAAGGGGAGAAGGAGCAGCTCTTTGCCGACATTATTAACGGCATCTTCCGCCAGAGCCTCAGCCCCGACGTGCTCATCTGGGTCTGCCGCGAGCGCGGTGAGCTCACCAAGGATGTCTTTGAGAAGAACAAGGTAGCCCTCGGCTCCGCGGTCCTCAACGCCATCGAGCGCGACAGCCTCGAAGGTGGACCGAACCGCGCGCTGCGTCTACGCAACCTACTCATTGATGACAAGCAGCTCGCTCCCGACCTCGTCAAGGACCTCGTCGAGGCAGAAGCCCGCCCCTTTGCGAAGGCACTCTACGACTCATCCGTCCTCGCTGATCTCGACCGCAACCTGCTTCTTGCCAACATGATGAAGGTACACCCTGGTCTCCAAGAAGTCGTGCTCAGCCGCACGAAGGTCAAGGAGCGCCAGCTCACCTACGTCTCGCTGCGCTCCTATGCCGCGCGCAAGGCCGAGTTCGACGATCTGGTCAACGTCCGCATCCCCAAGAACAAGCGCGACCTCGAAGTCACTCGTGCCGAAGGCGACCTCCGCGAGAACGGCGGCTACCAGGATGCGAAGGCCACACGCGCCATCCTCATGCGCCGCTCCGAGGAGCTCTCTCGTGCCCTCGCGCAGGCGACCACTACGGACTTCAGCGACATCTCGCTGGACAAGACAGGCATGGGCACACGCGTCCACTTCGTGACTAAGAAGGGTGAAGAAGTCGTCTACACCATCCTAGGTGCATGGGACTCCGCTCCTGAGGAGCGTATCATCTCCTATAGCTCCCGTCAGGGTATCAAGCTCAGCGGTCATGCCGTGGGCGAGAGCATCCGCCTCGTCATCGAGTCGGGCAAGCCCGCCGTGAGCCTCAAGATCGTCTCGATCGAGCGCGCACCTGCCGAGCTCATCTACCCTGATGAGACGCTCGAAGCGCAGGGATAAAAGCTGGTTTTGCACAAAAATGATCAAGGGCATCTCGTTGCGAGATGCCCTTTTCTTTGTGCCGCATGGCAGCGGTGCTGTAGCTGCTGCCGGGGATAATATTGAATTAATTGAAAATCACCGTCTTGTTCCCATAGACGAGGATCTTGTGTGCGATGTGCTTGTCTACGGCGTGGGAGAGAACGATTTTCTCAATATCGCGTCCCTTGTTCACCAGTGTCAGGACCGAGTCACGGTGGGAGACACGCGTGATATCTTGCTCGATGATGGGGCCTGCGTCGAGTTCGTTGGTCACGTAGTGACTCGTCGCGCCGATGAGCTTCACACCGCGATCAAAGGCGGCGTGGTAGGGCTTTGCCCCGACGAAGGCGGGGAGGAAGGAGTGGTGGATATTGATAATCTGATGCTCGTACTGGGAGATAAAGTGTGGTGAGAGAATCTGCATGTAGCGCGCCAGCACGACAAAGTCAATCTGGTGCTGCGCGAGGAGATCGAGTGTCGCCTGCTCCTGCTGCTGCTTGGTCTCCTTCGTGATGGGGAAGACGTGGTAGGGGATGTCGAACTTTTCCACGATGGAGCGCATATCCTCGTGATTGCTCACGATGAGAGGAATCTCCACATTCCACTCGCCCGCGGTGTAGCGGCCGAGCAAGTCAAAGAGGCAGTGGGGCATCTTGGAGACAAAGATAGCCATGCGGGGTTTTTTTCCGTTGAAATAGAGCTCGAAATGCATGTCGTATTTCTTGCCAAAGAGCATGTCGAAGGTCTCGGCGATTTTGTCGTCAGGGATGATAAAGTCCTTGAGATCCCACTCCACACGCATGAAGAATACCTGCTCCATGCGATCGGCGTGCTGGGCGAGGTAGATGATATTGCCCCCGTTGTCATTGATGAAAGTCGTGATCGTCGCGAGAATCCCCTGCTTGTCAGGGCAGTGGAGCAGGAGGATGGCGGTCTTGTTCTGAGTAGGCTGAGCTGTTGTCATGCGAGCAGATGTTAGCACAGATTGTGAATAAAGGGAATTTTTTATTAGTTTTGGAGATGAACAATTTGTTCATGAGCGTTGCGATACACTGTGGAATAAAGCAGCACAGCGACCACATCAAAGAAGTGGCTAGTCAATGGATTCTTAAGGCATTTTGCATGCCAAAATGAGACGAAGAAAAGGCAGGATACCTCTCCTGCCTGGCCCGAGCGAAGCGAAGGTGATGAGGATAGACCTTAAGCGATCTCTGGCGATCGTTCGCCAGTGGGGTGAAGGTCATGTTGCATGCCAACATGAGACGAAGAAAGGGCAGGACACCTCCTGCCCGGCCTGAGCGTAGCGAAGGTGATGAGGATAAGCCCCGTCGGGCGCACCGCAGGTGTGCGCCCACGGCATCAAGGAGGCGCAGCCTCCGTCGGGCGTCAGTACAGCTCAATAAGAACACGCCCCGCGCGGCAAACCCTGCATCGTTGCCACAGCTTACACTGACGCCCCCGTCCACCCGCGCGCGAAGCGCGCCTCTTATCTAGCGTCGCAAACGCGAAGCGTCCGATTCCGATTCCGATGAACCGCCCGTGACCCACTCCGCTCTTGACAAGACGCATCATTGCGTTATTATTATAAGAGCTATGAAAAACGATTGCTTCCTCTATCTCGATGACAACAAGGCGCAGGTGGGACCCTTCACCTGGGCGCAGCTCAACCAAAAGCTCAAGGCGGGCGAGATCACACTCACCACCCCAATCGCGAGACAAGGAGATACCACATGGACAGACCTCTCCGTCTACATAGAGAAGCTGCAAGCGGAGACCCAAAGCCCTGCTTCCGCACCAGCTTTTGCCACGCCCACGGCTCCTCGGTCGAAGTCCGAATATAGCTTTTCTATGGGACCGATTGCGACCTTCCACCATGTCTTGAGGAATTATGCCACCTTCCAAGGACGTGCAACGAGGCAGGAGTTCTGGTTATTCACGCTCGTCGAGGTGCTTCTGATCGTCGGTCTTTTCGTAGCTTTTCTGATATCTGCATCCGATGACAGCCTGATCGCGCTGTCAGTCATCTTGCTTTTATTGATCTGCGCTGTGCTCCTTGCCTTGATCGTGCCCACGATTGCCCTCACAGTGCGACGACTGCACGATATGGGACAGACCGGCTGGCTGTATTGTATCAATTTCATACCCTATGTAGGGTCTATCATTCTTCTAATTTTATGCAGCTTTGATAGTCAGCGCGGCACGAATCAGTATGGCGAAAGCTTGAAGTATCCCGATTAACGCTCCTCTTCACCTCTTTCCACTTTTTTCTTCTGTATCGAAAATCTATTCTTATTGCTGCTCTGTCGCTTCCGCTGCTGCTGAGCTCCTGTGATAGCGTGCTCAGCGTAGCTGTGGCGCCGGTACTCATGCTGGATCATTGGTTCAGCTCGACGCCCTTCAAGTCGCGAGGCGCTCTCGCAAAGATGAGCCAGCGCTCGCCCATCTCCGCGCGTGCGGCACTCGCGCGAGCGCTAGAGTACCAGCTCAAGACGGAGGGGGGAAGGGTCTCTAGCTCCTTCTACCAATGCCTGTCCTTCAAGCAGGGAGAGTACGCGGATTACTACTTCTTTCGCACGGGCTTTCTGCGCAAGTCAGATGTCATTAGTAGGCAATGCACGCTTGTGGGCATCTTTGTCCATGCGCAGACGGGCGATATTCGTGTGATCAACGAGCGCGAGCAGCGCGGACTCAATGTGAAGCTGGACTTCTCCGACTACGAGCGTATCTATGGGGGTGAGAGTCGCGTGATTCGCTATAAAAGCTACTCGCTCAATGAGGAGGAGGATTATGGACAGGCTAGGCAGGCGCGCCAGCTGCTGCTGCGGTACGCGAGTCAGCACTATCCCAAGATTGTCAAAGCTGCGCGCCGCTATCAAGCCTTTGAACTCAGTGAGGGACGTTACTTCTTCCGCCTGAGCATCTGGGGCAATAATCGTGAGGTGGGCTTTGTTGTCGATGTGCTGGCGCGTACAGTCGGACTGGTGATTGAGCCTCTCCACGAGCTCAAGCGCGCAGGACAAGACGATGATTAAGCTTGAGTGGGAGAAGGTGGCGTGATACACTGCGCGCACTGTGAACACTGCTATGACCACTGATCGCCTCGTCCTCCGCCCGCTCACTCTTGATTATGCTGAAGCCATTTTTGAGCACTTCACCGAGCAGGTGAATGTCTACATGCAGCCAGAAGTCCCCGAAACCATGGCTGACTCAATAGACTACATCACTCAATCTATGCGCGAGCATGAGGAGAAGGTCACCTCCATCTATGCTGCCGTGACAAAGGACGAGGAGGAGTTCATCGGTCTCGTCGGTCTCCATCATCTCCAAGATGAGTGTCCCGAGATAGGAATCTGGACGAAGAAGGGCTCCCAAGGTCATTACTATGGTCGCGAGGCTGTCGGCGGTGCGATAGCGATTGCGAAGCAGCTGGGGTATAAGAAGCTCGTCTATCCCGTCGATTGGCGCAATACGCCTAGCAAGAAAATCCCGCTCTCCTTTGGAGGGGTACTCATTGAGAAGGACAAGCAGCTCGTCACGGAGCAAGGTCGCATCCTCGAGCTGGAGGTCTACGAGATTACGATTTAATATACTTTCATTTAATGTTACCAAAAAAGCTTTCCCACGAGAGATGTGGGAAAGCTTCTTTATGTTCGGATCTTACCCGCCCCTAATGACGGATAAAGTTGTTTGCCCCGAGTATCTCTCCTCGCAGTGGCGGTGGGAGAGAGCCAAGGGAAAGGCGGTGTTTACTCAGCGCTCTCCTTGTCGAGCGTGTGCTTCTTCCACGAGGTGATGAGGGCGGGGCCGCCGTTGACGATGGTCTTGCCGTTCTTGTCGATGATGGTGACGTTGGGGATGCCGTTGCTCTTCACGTAGCCGGGGATGGCGGGGGTGCCCATGACGGCGGGGATCTTTGCCTTGTAGCCCTTCAGATAGCTCTCAGCGTCTTCTTCGCTGCGGTCAGCGGAGAGGATGATGAGCTCGACGCGCTTCGAGGCCTTGATATCCTTGTAGGCTTCGACGATGCCAGGCATGGCCTTGCGGCAGGGGGGACACCAGCTGGCGGTGTTGAGCAGGATGAAGTAGTCGGCCTTAGAGTTGGCCTTGGTCTTGATGTACTTGAGTCGCTTGATGAGTTTTTGCTCCTTGGTGGGAGCGGCTTTCTTCTTGCTGCTTGTGGTCGTGGCTTGCGCGACCCAGGCACTGAGGCTAGGGATGAGAGTGCTGGCTTGGGCGTCGCTGACGATGCCGAATGCCAATGCTGTCATTGATAGAAGGGCTGTCTTCATGTTATGATTTATACTACGCTGCTAACTGGATTTGTCAATGAAAAACTTTTTCATTGACGCTGTCTTAGCTGGCGGAGGTGGGGGTTAGAAGCTTATCGGTGGGAGCTCGCGGAGAGGTGGTGCTTCTTGATGCTGAGTGCTCGGGGTATTGGGGAGTGGGGATGGCTGTGCAGGACGTGTCGCTCGAGCTGCCTTTTGCCGCTGTGTGTCATAGGCGTTGATGGCGGCTTGGAGCTGGAGGTTGGGCTCACCAATGTAGAGGAGTCGTGCGCGCTCGTTGATGAGTAGCGCAAAGCCTGCCTTGGGGATACGGTAGGCATGGATGGCCTTGCCCTCGGAGTCGAGGTAGTGCTCGACGTCGGGCTGTGCCATCTCAGGGTTGCTGCGTATCTGCTCATGGGTGATGCCTGCTGTGATGGCGCGGAACTGGAGATAGGGGTACTGGCGGCGCAGGGGGGCGGCGGTGCGCAGCAGTGCCGTGCTGGCAGGGTCATTGGGATCCCAGAAGTAGAAGAGCTGGGGCTCGCCGACGATAGGCAGCGCTCGTGTCGTGCCGTCAGCGGCGGTGGGGAAGATCTGTGGCGGCACGCTGTTGGGATTGAGGTGCAGGAGGCGGTAGATCTCCTCGGCGGCGATGACCTCGAGTGGATCGCGGCCAAAGCTGCAGTTGCGCGGAGCATGCTGGAGTGCATAGCGGATGTAGGCGATGCGCTTGCCGCGGACCTTGTCCGGATCACCCTCGATGCTGGAGAGATTCTCATGGCGCAGTAGCAGGCTCATGGCGAGCGCGGCGCTGGCGCGGGCTGTCGCGCTGGGGTTTTTCTTGAATATCTTTTCGAGCAGGTCATAGCTGCGCGCGCTGGCAGAGTGGGCGAGCACGGGGCAGAGCTCCGCCATGTCGGGGTGTGCGTAGTGGAGGCGCTCGGCGGTGCTGAGCAGTGATTGGAGCGTGCGCTCGATGTCTTTGCTGGGGATCACCTGTGTGAGTAGGTCGGAGTGCTGGAGCCACCAGATGACGGCTGGGGCGGCCCAGTCGGCTTCGTATTCGTAGGAGGGGACGCGGTAGGGGGGGCGTTTGCTGCGCTTGGGCGGGGTGATGCGGCGGCTGCCTGTGCGCTTGGAGCCGCTCTGCCAGAGGGGCTTGGCGATGTGGCTCGGTGAGGGGGGCATGCGTAGCAGCTCGGCGCGCAGCTCGGGGTCATCGGCGGCGCGCTGGAGGGCGGCGCGGTAGTCGCTCTGCGCGCGCTGCCAGCTATTGAGCGCGCGTAGCATGGCGGGCTCATCGGCGTGGCAGGTGCTGCTTGCTAGTAGGAGGCTGAGCAGGAGGCTGGGGGTGGGGCGGGGAGTGAGGATCATGGCGTTGGGGTGGAGGCGTTGTTGTTGTTGTTCTTGGTCACGTGTAGGGCTTTTTTCTCAGCCCGCGGAGGTGCTGGGGTGGGGGCTGCCTCTGCTTCTTCTGCTTCTGGGCAGAGGTGATTCGAGGCGGGCGAGGGAGGGGCTGTAGGGCGCGCATCTGGTGATGCTGACGCCAAGAGGGGACCTTGTCTGATTATCGTTTTCTCGACGAGCTCGGTGTGGGCAGACACCGCTCGTTGGAACTCCCTTGCTGCGGCTCTCGGGGTGGAGTCGTGCTCGGCGAGGGCGGCGTAGCTGATATCGGGGGGGGGCTCCTGGTGGCGGGGGGCTTGGTTGCGCTGGCCGCGGTT
>CAYJLP010000014.1:10601-13338 GCA_964371115.1 uncultured Akkermansia sp.
GGGGAGCCCGGGCCGCGGTAGCGCTTGCGCGCGAGGCGCTGCTCGCGGGCTTGGTTGCCATAGGGGGCGAACCAGAGCTCGAGGTCGATGACGATGCTGCGCAGGGTGTCCGACTGCTCAAAGGTGAAGAGAGGCAGGGAGTGCAGGATGCCTGAGCCGCCGGGAGTCCACTCCTTTTGCAGCATCCAGCTGTGGAGTGAGTAGGGGATCTCGTGCCGGAAGACCTCCTGCTCGTCGTAGGAGTATTGGCTGCGGAAGCTGATGCTGATGAGCTGCTTGTCCTTCTCCACCTCACGCGCAATGAGGCTGTAGTAGCCGTTTTGCCGTGAGTTCGCATAGACCTCGGCTTGGTAGCAGCCGTATTGGGAGGGGGGGGAGTTGAGCCGGAACTCAACCTGATTGTCACGAATGCTGGTCGCGGGATAGAGCAGCTGCTGGATGGTCTCCTCACTCGGCGCGGTGGCGAGGTCCTCGAACTGGGCGTCGATGGACTGGATGGCGGCATTGAGCGCGCGGTGGGCGTTGAGCGTGTCGGGCTGTCCGCGCCAGGCGAGCAGCAGTGTGTGCCCTCCGCCGAGGTCTAGCGCGATGTCGGCGACCTCTCCTGTGATGAATGTCTTGAAGATGGAGTCGGTGGGAAAGGGCTTGCCCGACTCGGCAGAGAGATAGCCCTCGGGGAGGCTCTCGCCGTCGACGAGGCGGCGGATGCTGGCATGCACGCTGCCTGTTTCTCCGCTGGTGTCCTCGCTGTCGGTGAGCACGACGTGCCCGAGCTTGCCGTAGAGCTGGTCATCGCCGTGCTGACGCCAGCGGCTCGATTGCTTGAGGTAGGAGTCGAGGATCTGGGGGTGCTCCATGGAGAGCTCTGTGAGGTAGGGGGACTGGGCGATGAGGCGTCCTTGGGCTTCGCTCTCGTCGTAGTAGAGCTGGAGGCTGGAGATGCCCATGAGCTTCTCCTGCGGGAGGTGGATGGGCAGATCCTCTGCGTTCGCATGCGCGCGGCTCAGCTCGGGCGTCTTGGGCTGGGCGAGGTAGGCGAGCATGGAGAAGAGACCTATGCTGACGCCCCATACGCTCAGCCATGCGAGGAGGCGCTTGATGAGCTCTGCATTGCGCAGGTAGAGCGCCTCGATGATGAGGCTGAGCATCAGCCAGAGTAGTGAGATGAGGATGCTGCCAGAGATGAGCGCTCCCATGCGGTGGAGCTCGCGCTCGGGGAGGAGTGTCCAGATGATGGGGATGCAGGCGAGCAGTGCGATGAGCCCGCAGAGGGCGTGTGTGAGCCAGTAGGAGCGCAGGCAGTGACCGAGCAGCGCGTGGCGTGGTGAAGGACTGGTGTCTGGAGGACTGGTGGTGGAGGCGGGCATCGTGGGGGGGGGCTAGAGGCGGCGCAGGAGTTGTTCGTTGTTGATGAGATCCTCGGCGATGAGGTAGAGTGGACCTCGCTTCTCAAGGAAGCGGTAGGCATCGCGTGCGCTGTAGATCTCCGCGTGCTCGCTGATGATGGCGTCTCGCTCGGGGGTGAGGTAGAGTAGCAGCGCGTCGGCATGCTCGGGGAAGCCCTTTTGTCGCCAGAGCTTGGCGGTGTACACGAGGCTCGCCGCGTCAAACCAGGGGACAAAGCGTCCGCTCGTCGCGCCCTCGTGGGCCGCGATGCACTCGGCGATGAGTCGCTGGGCGGGGCGTAGCTGGAGGAGCTGCTCGCGCGTGCGGATGCCCCAGAGATCCTCCACGAGCTCCTTGAGCGTGGGCTTGGGGCGGTGCCGTAGCTCGAGGGCGGCGAGCTGGGCGGCGTAGCTGAGGTAGGGGTCGGGGGAGCGGCGGTACTTTTCTATATCGCTGCTCGCGCCTGCTTTGTCCTGATAGGCGAGCAGCTGGAGGAGCTTGCCTATGGGCTTGCCCGCGGCGCAGTCGATCATGTCCTGCTTGTCGGTGGGCAGCAGGCTCTCGAGCTTGGTGATGGCGCTGCGGAGTCGATCTACACGCACGGGCCAGCGTAGCTCGACGAGCACGTCGAGGAAGAGGGAGGGGTGGTACTCGAGGAAATGCTCGCTGTGCTTCCAGTAGTTGAGCGCATCGATGCTGTCGCGCGCGACGTTCTCATCGAGATCGAGCATGTAGACGAGGCTCGCGTAGAGGGCGCGCCTGTCCTTCATAGGCAGTCCGTAGTTGCCATGTCTGAGGAGGTGCTGGAGGTGCAGGTGGAGCTCGACTTGGGTGATGGGGATTGGGGGACGCGGTGGTCGCGCGGGGTAGGCGACGTGGTGATTGCGATCGCTCCACGAGGCATACGCGAGCAGGAAGCTCTGCTGGCTGCGATCCAGCGGGCTTGTGCTCAGATCAATGCCCTGCGTATGCTCCACGAGTAGGCAGCTTAGCAGGGTGAGGGGGATGAGGAGGGACTGGTGAGATCTCATGGGCTCTGAGATGCGTTATTCTAAGTTGGGGGCGAACTCGTGGCGATGCTCGTAAAAGTAGTTGGCAATCGTCTCGTCGAGCTGCTGCTGCCAGCTGAGGTCTCCTGACATGATCTCATCGAGCATCTCGGGGTTCTTGAGCATGGGGATGATGCGTCTGTATTGCTCGGCTGCCTGAGGCGCGCCTATCTCCTCCATCGCGGCGAGTAGGGCGGCGATCTCGTCTTCGGGCATGTCGCCAAACCAGAGCTCCTCGAGTGAGGTGAGCAGGAGGGCTTTTTTCATGAATGGGGACTGGGCGACGCGCTCATGCTTGTTTA
>CAYJLP010000014.1:13348-21763 GCA_964371115.1 uncultured Akkermansia sp.
CCAGTTCTGCACGGCATGCTCCTCAGGGAGGGGGAGGTCGAGGGCGAGGAGACGCGCGTGGAGAGCTCCCATGCGCAGGGCGGTGTTTGGCGACTGGCGTAGCTGCTCGATGACGTCTGCGTGGTCGGGGCAGCGCGCGAGTAGCTGGAGGTACTCGATGGCGAGCTCGTCCTGCTCCTCGGCTACGAGGGTGCTGGCGAGGTGGAGGATTTTCTCACTAGGGATGCTCCAGTCTGGCTGTGAGGTGATGGAGTCGAGGATGGGGCGCAGGATATGTGACTCATGCCCGCAGGAGGAGCAGGTGGAGCCGCCGAGGTGGGGGGAGTGCTGGTGCGCGGCTCCTCGCTGTGGCTGTGCGTGGGCATTCCAGATGGGGAGCGTGTTGAGGATGTCACGTGTCCTGGCCGCATCGAGGCGGTGGAGGATGCTCAGCGCGCTCTTGAGACCTGGCTCGTAGAGCTCATGATGGAGCATGGCACTACTGGGGCTTAGCAGGATGGAGGCGATGCGTTCGAAGTCGTCTTTGTCCAGCTGGCTGTAGTCCGTCTCGGTCAGCGTCACGCGGCAGAGGGTGGCGAGTAGTGCCGTGTCATCCTCGGGGAGGCTGAGGGGGGGCGCCTCGAGTGGATGCCCCTTTGCCGCCAGCTGCTCGAGCAGCTGTGGGCGCAGGCTGAGCAGGTCGTAGGGGGAGAATCCGGGGTACTCCTCGTCCTGCCCTGTGCTGATATCGACGCGAGCTCCGCGCTCGAGCAGCGCGATGATCTGATCGACCATCTGCATCTCCTGATTCGTGTCGGGCGTCTGACTCTGCGCGCTGAAGGCGAGTGAGAAGAGCGCTGTGCGTCCCTGTTTGTCTCCGAGGTTGATATCGGCACCATGCTTGAGCAGTGTGTCGATGGTGGCGAGTTTTTGCTCGACAGAGCCTCGGCCGCTGCAGACGAGGGTGAGCAGTGGGATCTGCTCGGAGTAGAGGCGTGTGTTGGGATCGTAACCGCGTGCTATGAGCTCCTCCATGAGGAGGGGATAGCTGAAGAGGGCGGCGATGTGGAGCAGCAGCCCCTTGTTCTTTCCCTCCATGGGAGGGGCGATGGCCTGCTTGGGCGTGAGCTTGAGCAGCTCTAGCACGAGCTGCTCGCGACCGCTGGTGAGGCCTGCGATCTCGACGGGCAGCGCATCTAGGATGCCGCGCTTGCCCATGTCGCCTCCCTTGTCGATGAGCATCTTGACGATGCGGAGGATGCGCTGCTGGTCCTCATCCTGCTGGCCATCGGCTGACATGTCAGAGGCGACGGCGTAGGTGAGGGGGGTGTCTCCTGGGACGAGCTCGCCTTCGTTGTTGCGGTAGAGGCGCTGGGCATTGGGATTGGCTCCATCGAGCAGTAGGCAGCGTACGAGCTCTTCTTTCTTGTAGCCTGCGGCGAGGTGGAGCAGCGTGATTTTGGTCTTGGGTGCGCACGTATTGATATTGTGCGTCTCATGGAAGGATTTGATTAGAGATTGGACTTGTTGGAGATCCTCTTGTTCCTCCTCGCTGAGGTCATTGGGATCGAGTGCAGTGAGCTCGTGGTTGATGATTTCATTGAGCTCGTCTGAGGCCTGCGGTGTCGCCGACCCCGTGCTCTCTGGATCGCAGCTAGGGAGAGCCACTAGGAGGCTGGAGACTAGTAGTAAGGGCGCGAGGTGTTTTCTCATAAGATCAAGATAGCATAAATGCTGTGTCATTCCAACTGAAAAGTATGACGCGCTCCCTTCTGCGGTGAAGAGAGCGCGTCAGCAGGATGATGGAGGGGGTGTTTTACATACTCAGCGCAAAGCTCTGCTTGGCCTCGATGGCGGCGGCGATCGCGTCGCAGAGCTCGGGCGTGACTGGTAGGCTGGTCTTGAGCACGGCGAGTGACTCGCCCGTGGCGGGGTTGAGCGGGGCGACGATGTTCTCGATGTTGATGCCTGCCTCAGCCAGTCGCTGGGCGATGGTGGCGATGACGCCGGGTCGGTCGGTGTAGCGCATGATGAGCGTGTTGCCCGTTAGCGAGGCGTAGAGGTTGGAGAACTTGCCGATGCGTGAGACGACGGGCTGTCCGTCGACGAGCATGCCGCGTACGCTGGTCTTGTACTGTTCGTTGTTCTCCTCCATGAAGATGTCGAGTGTGAGCGCGTCGTCGTAGTGCTTGTCATCCATGGGCTCGCGCGCCTTGAAGACGATGCCATGCTCGCGGAAGGAGGCGTCGGCGGCGGCGGGCATGAGTCCATGCTCGGCTCCGGGTACGCAGCCTTCGAGGATCCATGGGGTGAACCACTTGCGGCAGGCGCGGAGGTTGTTGTAGAAGGTGCACTCGATCTTGCGGATGGGCTTGCGTCCGCCAGCCATGTAGCAGAGCTTGCCGAGCATGGCGGCGAGCTGGAGGTTGGCGGGGTTGAGATCCTGTGGCTTCTCGCTGTTGACGACGCATTCGGTGTCGTTGTGGGCGATGTAGTTGTTCATCTGCTTGGCGGCGCGCATGGCGGCGAGCTTGTTGGCCTCCTTCGTATTGGCTCCGAGGTGGGGCAGCAGGATGTCGGCGATGTCGGCGCTGGGCTGCATGGCGGCGGTGTCCTTCGGATGGACGTCGGTGCAGTAGGTGAACTTCTTGCCCGCGGCGCGTGCGGCGCGCAGGGCGTCTTCATCGACGACGCCGTAGCGCGCACAGTTGATGATCATGGCGCCGTCCTTCATCTTTGCGATGAGCTCGGGGCCTATCATGCCCTTGGTCGAGGGACCACCAGGGACGTGGATGGAGATGATGTCGGAGTTGGTAAAGATGTAGTCGAGCTCAGCGGGGGTCGCGCCGATGTTGAGCGCGCGCTGCTTGGAGAGGAAGTGGTCGTAGCCGAGCACGGTGCATTCGAAGCCCTCAAGGCGCTTGACAAGGAGGCGGCCGATGTTGCCCAGTCCGAGGATGCCCACGGTCTTGTGCGTGAGCTCGAGGCCGAGGTAGTGCTTCTTGTTCCACTCGCCGGCGCGTGTCGTCGTGTCGGCGGGCACGATGTAGCGGTAGGCGGAGAGGATCATGGCGATGACTTCTTCGGCGACGGCGTTGGAGTTCGCACCAGGGGTGTTCATCACGTCGATGCCCTTGGTACGCGCGTAGATGTAGTCGATGTTGTCATAGCCGGCACCCGCACGGATGACGCACTTGAGACCTGGCAGCATGTCCATGATGGCGGGCGTGACCTTCTCGGAGCGCACGACGATGCCGAAGGCATCGGGGTGCGCGGCGGCAAGGGCGTCAAGGGAGGTGTCGGGGTCTTGGATGACCTCGTGACCGGCGGCGGTCAAGGACGCGCTAGCGGCTTGATCGAGCTTCGTTGGGATCAGAATTTTCATGATTCTTGTTGGGAAGAGGGGAAAGGGGAGGTGGGTGCAACATTAGACCTCGATCTCGTGGACGAAGAGTCCCGAGCGCAGTTTGGGCTCGAACCACGTGGACTTTGGCGGCATGATCTCACCATGGTCGGCGACGGAGAAGAGATCCTCCATGCTCACGGGGTAGAGGGAGAAGGCGAGGGTCATCTCTCCGCTATCCACACGGCTCTCCAGTCCCTCCAGCCCGCGTATGCCACCGACGAAGTCGATGCGCTCGCTGCTGCGTGGATCCTCGATGCCGAGGATGGGGGCGAGGAGATTCGCCTGCAGGATGGCGCAGTCGAGGCTTTCAATAGGGTGGCTGGCGTCAAAGCTGCCTTCCTTCGCCGTCAGCGCGTACCATTGACCGCCGAGGTAGAGTCCGAAGTGGTGCTTGCCCTGTGGGGCACCCGTGGAGGCGGGGGCGATGGTGAATGTCTTCTCTACTGCGGCAAAGAATTCCTCGACGCTCAGGCCGTTGAGGTCGCGGACGACGCGGTTGTAATCCATGATGAAGAGGTCTTCGTCACAGAAGGAGACGGCCATGAGGTAGTTGTATTCCTCATCCCCTGTGTAGTCGGGGTGTGCGGCGCGGCGCTTCGCCGAGACGGCGGCACTCGATGCGGTACGGTGGTGGCCATCGGCGATGTAGAGCGCGTCGGTCTCCTCAAAGCCGAGGCGGATGTCCTCGATGACGGCGTCATCGTTGACAGGCCAGAGGAGATGGACGACACCGTCGTCGCTGGTGAAGTCGTACTCGGGCTTGTGGAACTTGATCCACTCATTGATGGCGCGTGAGATGCGCTCGCTCTTGCGGTAGGCGAGGAAGACGGGCTCGGTCTGCGCGGAGCAGGTGTCGAAGTGCATGATGCGGTCGAGCTCCTTTTCATGGCGTGTGAGCTCGTGCTTCTTGATCGTGCCATTGAGGTACTCATCGACGCTGGCGCAGCCGACGATGCCTGTCTGGACGCGTCCCCACATCATCTGACGGTAGATGTAGTAGCAGGGTTTTTCCTCGCGGACGAGAAAGCCTTTCTCGATGAACTCGGCGAGGTTCTGCGCGCTTTTCCGGTAGCAAACCTCATCGTGGATGAGCTCGGCTCCCGTGTCGATGTCGGCGCGGCAGATGTGGAGGAAGGAGGAGGGATTGCCCGCAGCCATGGCGGTGGCCTCTTGATTGTTCATCACATCGTAAGGGAGGCTCGAAACCTGCTCGACGCATGATTTCGGCGGACGGAGGGCGGCAAAGGGACGTATCGTGGCCATGGGGGTAAAAAAGGGGTAAAAGAGTGGGGGATTCTGAGAGAAACATACCCTTGATAGCCCTGCTTTGTCAAGCCTTAATTCTGAATATTTACTATACCTTTTCTTCCTATTTGATACGATAGACAGGATGATACACGATGCCTTCAAATAGGTATGCTCAGAGTCTTACAGCATGCAATCACGAGCTCCAGCTGCTCCTCGGAGAGCAGGGGAAGCAGCGTATCTGCCTCGTATTCGAATAGATATTCAAGTGTCACCTCCATCACATGCACTCTCCCCGTGGCGGCGTACTGCTCCAGCATGTGGAGTAGCGCTCCAGCTAGGTAGTAGGCCTGCCCTCGCGGCGTGAGCCAATGCAGAAAGCCCCAGTGCGTGTCATAGTATGTGGCATCAACCGCATCCCAAGCCTTGCCTCGCAAGCCCTCATAGATTTCGTGCGTCTCTTGATCTAGCGAATCAGGGCAGAGCGCCATGTCGGAAAAATCAGCAATGGGCGTGCGAGGGAATAGCGCATGGAGACGCTCACAGAGGAGGAGTGGGGGAGTCATGAGTGTCTGTAATATGAAGGATGGTGCAAGGTGTGTCAAGCTCCAAAGGAATCAAGAGGCGCGATATTTTGCT
This sequence comes from uncultured Akkermansia sp., assembly GCA_964371115.1. Classification (GTDB taxonomy): domain Bacteria; phylum Verrucomicrobiota; class Verrucomicrobiia; order Verrucomicrobiales; family Akkermansiaceae; genus Akkermansia. The sequence goes on from CAYJLP010000014.1 coordinate 18,618, forward strand.
TGATTTTTTGGGACAAAAGGCGCATGCTTGTCACGAAGACTCTTGCTAAGGGGCAGGATGTTCTTGTTTCTTTCGAGGCGTCCGCCGAAAATTTTTCTATTTTATCCCCCGTACAGAGCGATGATACGTATATATTCTCAGACAGATCAGGGTATCCGTCGTACGGAGGGTATTGATCAGGAGGACATCGTGCGCGATCGTATCCTGTGGCTCGATATGCTCACGCCTCAGGCGGAGGATATCGCCTATGTGGAGAATCTCTGCGGCATCGAGCTGCCGACGAAGGATGAGATGCGCGAGATTGAGTCCACGTCGCGTCTCTACTGCGAGGATGGTGCGCGCTTTATGACGACGACGGTGCTGCTGCGCGTCGAGACGGAGAAGCCCATGGTGGCGGAGCTGAGTTTTATTTTGTTTAAAAATATGCTCATCACGATACGTCACACGGATTCCTATTCCTTCCGCGTCTTTTCCCATCAGCTGCTACGCATGCAGCAGACGAATCGCGATGTGGTTTTTATCGGACTGCTGGAGACGCTCGTGGATAGGCAGGCGGACGTGCTGGAGCGATTCGGCGCGGATATTGATGCGCTCTTCAAGCGTGTCTTTGGCTCGCATGCGCGGCGCGGGAAGGCGGCGAAGCCCCGCGACGATGATCCCGATACGGAGGATCTGCGACTCATCTTGGAGGAGCTGGGACGCGTCGGCGACCTCATCGCGCGCCAGCGTGATTCGCTTGTGAACTTCCTGCGCCTCGTCACCTTTGCAGGCAATGAAGACTCCGTGCTCAGCTCGCAAGATAGCCTCTATCTCCAGCTGCGCCCCGTCTCGCGTGACGTCAACTCGCTGTCGGAGTATGCCTCCTTTCTCTCCAATCAGATCAACTTCATGCTCGACGCCGTGCTGGGCTTTATTAACATCGAGCAGAATGAGATTGTGAAGGTCTTCACCATCATGTCGCTCGTCTTCCTTCCTCCGACGCTGATTGCCAGCGTGTTTGGGATGAACTTTGCCCACATGCCTTTTTTGCAATCCACCGCTGGCTTCTGGATTGCCGGTATCCTCATGGTACTCGCCGCTATTTTACCTCTCGTTATATTTAAAATAATGCGTTATATATGAATAATATACCTATTCGTCAAGTCCCTCAGCCCGAGGAAGAAATCCGCCTTGCCAACGTCCTCGTCGACGCTCTCCCCTACATCCAATCTTACCGTGACAAGACCGTGCTCATCAAGTTCGGCGGCTCTGCCATGGACAATCCCGAGCTGGTGAGATCTCTCATGAAGGACATCGTCCTCATGGAGGCACTCGGGCTCAATCCCGTCGTCGTCCACGGTGGCGGCAAGGCGATCTCTAAGGCCATGCGTGAGCTGGGTGAGGAAGCCCGCTTTGTCAACGGCCTGCGCGTCACCTCCCCCGAGATGATCGCGGTGGTCGAGCAGACCCTCTCCAATGAGATCAACCCCGAGCTCGTGCAGCTCATGCGCGACGCCGGCGGGAAAGCTGTCGGCATCCCTGGGACGAATGTCTTCGTCGGTGAGCGTATTTTTGAAGTGGATGAAGATGGCTCTCGCATCGACCTCGGCATGGTCGGGCAGGTCATCGGTAGCCTCCTCTCACGTGTGAATGAGGCTCTCTCCTTGCAGATCACGCCTGTTATCTCTCCGCTCGCGCGCGAGCTGGGCACCAGCCATCAGAGTCTCAATGTGAATGCCGATCTCGCCGCCGCGGCTCTCGCGCGCGAGCTGCGTCCGGTGAAGCTCATCTACATCTCCGACGTGCCAGGTCTCATGCACGACCCGTCCGACCCTACGACTATCATCAAGAGCATCAACCGCAAGGAAGCCCTCGAGCTCATCGAGCAGGGCGTCATCTCAGGCGGCATGATCCCCAAGGTACGCAGCGCGATTGATGCGCTCAATGCGGGGGTGCGCAAGGTACACTTCGTCGATGGGCGTCTGCCTCACTCGCTGCTGCTTGAGATCTTTACCGTGCAGGGCATCGGTACAGAAATCGTGCGCGAGCAGCGATAGTTTTCTCTATCGCCTTTCTCTTCTCCCTGCCTCTTGAGCACGTGAAGACGTCAAACGTTAGAAAAATAGCCTTCTTTGCCCTCCGACGCGGTGCGAACAATCAGCGAGCGCAGTACCTGCTGCGCACGATATTTGAGCAGGCTGGCGTCGAGGTCTATGAGGCGCGGGAGAAAGACAGTAACGGTCGACCTCTCCTCCAGCAGGGCACGGACATCGCGCTGTGCTTTGGCGGAGACGGCACCATGCTCTCGCTGGTGAACCAAGTCGTGAGTATGAACTGCATCCTCGCGGGGGTGAACATGGGGCATCTCGGCTTCCTCAGTGCCTGCTCACGTGCGGAGGCGGAGATGCTTGCGCTGGCCATCGTGCGGGGAGAATACCTCATTGATGAGCGCATCATTCTCTCCGTGGAGCAATGTGACGCGAATGGCGTCTGCATCAAGGGACCTCTGCATGCGCTCAATGAACTCAGCCTGATGCGAGCGCAGACGGGGAAGATGATTGAGGTGGATGTGACGCTCAATGGGGAGCGGTTCAACCGCTACTATGCTGATGGCATCCTAGTCGCGACACCGACGGGCTCGTCGGCTTATTCTCTGGCGGCAGGAGGTCCGCTCATCTGGCCGGATAGTGGGGTGATGTGTTTGACGCCTATTTGCCCGCAGTCCTTGACGAGCCGCTCAGTCGTCATGCCTGATAGCGTGGAGATCCAGCTGCGGCCGCGTGAGAGACGTGGGCGTCGGCATGAGACGATGATCTACTCGATGGATGGGCGCATGGTACATCAGATTAATCTGAATGATACGCTGATCATTCGTAAAGCGCCCAAGACGCTGAAGCTGATGCATCTCAAGGGGAGCGGCTATGCCGCGCGCCTGCGCGCGAAGCTGGATTGGTGATGATGAATCAAAAAAGGCAGAATCCACATAAAAAAGATGCGAAGCATCTAGGATTCTTAAGGCCTAGGACTTAAGCGATCTCTGGCGATCGTTCGCCAGCGGATCTGGGCAGAGCCCAGTGGGTGAAGGGCAACGCCCGTCGGGCGCACCGCAGGTGTGCGCCCCCAGCAGCAAGGAGGCGTAAGCCTCCGATGAGCGTCAGTCCTGCTCA
>CAYJLP010000014.1:21773-25195 GCA_964371115.1 uncultured Akkermansia sp.
TGCTGAATAAACACACGCCCGCGCGGCAAACCCAGCATCGTGTTAACGCCGCCAACTGACGCCCCCGTCTATCCTCCGTGAGAAGCGCGGCACTCCTCTACCGTCGCAAACGCGAAGCGTCACACCCGCGGCTATACAATATTATTACTTTGACCGCACTTATTACTTTGGCAGTAGTTAATGAAGGAAACGCGGTCTGCGTACTTGATTAGATAGAGTCCATCAAGTCGCGATTCTGCATAACAGTCGCTACGCGACTGCCCCTTCGGGGATATCCTCAGCATCCTGCTTTGCAGGAACGGTCGAGAGGCTTTTTGCATGCCAAAAAGAGACGATGAGAATCTGAGCTTTCATCTCAGATGGTTCGAATGAAATGAGGACGAAGAGGACTCTCACTTGCTTCGCCTCAATCTGCTTCTTGACAGTCTCTACCTAATCAAGTTAGAGGCATGTACTTCCCGCTCTGATGCTGCCTCACCCACCTTTCACCCATCAACCACCACCACCACACAGCAAGAGAGAGGGCTACGAAAGCCCTCCCTCTATGATTAGTGCATGCTGGATTTCCTATGATGGGAAAATGCGCGAAACTTATTTATAAAAAACCATGTTATTCTTCGCTACACGAGCGGGGCGATTCTGCACTACCACGGGGCGCTTCTGCACGACGACGTGCTTCTTGACCACGGGGCGCTTCTGCACGACGACGTGCTTCTTGACCACAGGGCGCTTGTGAACGACGACATGCTTCTTGGCTACGGAGTGCTTGTGAACCACAACATGCTTCTTGACCACGGGGCATTTCTGCACCACCACCTTCTTCACCACAGCAGGGCGGCTGCATGAGGAGCTGTAGGAGCTGCTGGCGTGATGTGCGCTGGCGGGCATGGCAGCAGCGGCGACGAGGAGAAGGGCGGATAGGAGGGGTAACTTATTCATAGTATTTGTTTTCTATTGTTTTAAAGGCGTTTTGTTCCTTGCCTTTAAGAACGCAGTGCCTCCTCCATCGTCTACAAATTATTTCGCACGCCTTCGCTACGGCTTCTCCTGTGCGCTGGCGGGAGACTTCGGCTCATCGGCATAAATAACACTCGGGTTTATCTTTGGAATCACGTTGATACTACGTACCTCACGGCGATTCACGCGCGCATGTTGCAAGATCTTCACCAGGCGCTCCACCTGCTCTTTGATATCAAAGACATTCATCGTTACCTCCGTCCCCGTCTCGAGGATTAGCTGCGTCTTCCAAGCCTTGGGGCGCAGGATCTCGCGGACAGGTGGTAGATCCTTGAGCTCATACACGTTGACCGCCGTGAGCGTCTCAAGGACTGGCTTGATAGAGTCAGGCTTGATACGCGCTCCTACCTCAAATCGCTCGTAGTCACTCGGCTTCACATACCAAGTCGGAGCATTGTGAAATGCACGGTAAAATGCCTCAATATTTGGGATGATGTAGCCATCCTCGCAGACAAAGTGACGCACGCGCGTGCCTCGGAGCACCGCCTGCTGCTCCTCCACATAGCAGAGCGGGAGGCGCTCCACAATCTGGATATGAATCGTATCGGGAAGCTCTAGAGAAAAGCTCCCCTGCTTGATGCAGGGATGATTTTTCAATCGCTCATTGAGCTTTGCGCTGTCGATTGACGCGACGCTGCTCTGTGCCGTGAGACCGAGCAGGGCTAGTGCCTCAGACTGATCAATATAGCCCTCAGATTCAAAGCGAACTGTCTGGATCGTATGCGTGACCGCCTGCTTCCCCACCACACTGGCGACGTAGTAGCCGATAGAGCCGATGATGCAGAGGATGACTAGTAGCGTGATCCAGCTGCGCAGCAGATGCTTGATGTGGTAGGCGCGGTAGAGCTCGATGAGGCGACCGATCAGCTCGTGGATCCGCTGCTCCCATTCGAGTCGTGTTTTGCGCGGATCGCGACGACGTTTATTCTTGTTCATGACGCTAGAATGTCGAAAAAAGAGTGCTCCCTGCTTGCGAGAAGGAGGGAGCCAATAAATCAAAAAATGGCAAGGATTATCCGCGATTCTGACGCAGTGAGATCTCAGCGATGCGCGTGCAGAGCTCACCGTAGCTGATGCCGTGCGCGGCAGCCGCCTTTGGGAAGAGGGATGTCGCTGTCATGCCTGGTATCGTATTGATCTCAAGGACGTAGGGGCGACCGTCAGCCGTGAGCAGCACGTCGACGCGACCATAGACCTCGACGCGCAGAGCGCGGTAGGCGAGTAGGGCGGCGTCTTGGGCCGCGCGCGTCTCTGCCTCGCTGAGGTCAGCGGGGCAGATGTAGTCGCTGCCAGCACCTCCCGCATAGAGGGAGGGGTATTTGTTCTTCATATCGTAGAAGCCCGAGCGGGGGCTGATGCGCACGACGGGGAGCACCTCGCCGTCGAGGATAGCTACCGTGAGCTCGCGGCCCTCGATGAACTCCTCAATGAGGATCTCCTCACCATAGCTCGCCACATCGGCGAGGGCGGTGGTGAGCTCCTCTTCGCTACGCACAATGTGGACGCCGACGGAGGATCCCTCGCGGGGGGGCTTCACCACGCAGGGTAGGGGGATAGTGGGGCGCATGCCCTCCTCGATCTGCTCACGCGTGAGCACCTCGTCGCGGGGGCAGGGGACGTCGGCGGCTTGCATAGCCCGCTTTGTCGCCACCTTGTCAAAGCAGAGGCGGCTGCAGGCAGCACCTGCACCAGTGTAGGGGATTTGTTGTGTATCGAGGTAGCTCTGGATGCCTCCATCCTCGCCGTAGGTGCCGTGGATGAGGTTGTAGCAGAGCTGCGTGCCCGCGGGGATCTCGGGGGCGGTGTTCGTGACGATGAGGGGGATGACGGCGGTGAAGCCCTCGGCCTGGAGTGCCTCGAGCACGCCCTGCCCCGAGCTCAGCGAGACGTCGTGTTCGGAACCAGGGCCGCCCATGAGTAGCGTGATGGCGGTATCGTTGCGCAGTGTGTGTGACATTTTTAGCTTGTTCTATGTGAGGTTAAAACTTAAAAATCTGCTTCGCGCTCCCCGATGATTTGTACCTCGGTGCGTAGCGTGATGCCGTAGGCCTCCTTGACGCGAGCGATGATGAGGTCGATGAGCTGCGTGACATCCTGCGCGCTCGCCTCACCGACATTGACGATGAAGTTCGCATGCACTGGCGAGATCACGGCGTCGCCAATGCGGTGCCCCTTGAGCCCGAGCTCGTCGATGAGCTTGCCCGCGGGGTGCGTGACGCCCGCGTTGTCGGTGGGATTCGTGAAGGTGCAGCCGGCACTCGGTTCGTTCGGCTGGCTGCTGCGGCGCTTGTCGCGCAGCTGCTCGGCGCGCGCCTTGATGGCGTCGAGCTCGTCGGGCTTTGCAATGAAGTTCGCCTCCACGACGATGTTGCGGCTGAACTCGGAGATGAGGCGGTACTCGGCCT
>CAYJLP010000015.1:0-24896 GCA_964371115.1 uncultured Akkermansia sp.
CATCCCAGCGGGTGAAGAGCTGCTCCTCCTCGCGCTGGAGCTGCTGGTAGAGCTGTGTGAGCTCCATGAGGCGGTGGTTGTCGCTCATGTTCGCAGGATCTTCAAGCTGATGGGAGACGCTGGTGCGCTCGACTTCGCACGCGGCGATGCGCTTCTCCGCGGCGAGCAGCTCGGTCTCTAGGGGCTTGACGAGCTGTGCGCGGCGTTTACGCGCCTCGGCTTCGCGGCGCTTTTGCTCCTTGCGCTGAGCACCTGTCCCGGCTGGTGCGGCAGTGGCACCGCTACTCGTGCTGCTAAGCTTTTCCTTCTTCTCGAGCTGCTCGATGCTGTCGAGGTAGGCGGAGACATTGCCGTAAAAGAGGCGGGGATTCTCCCCATTGCGGAACTCGAGCACCTTGTTGACAATGGGGTCGAGGAATTGCCTATTGTGCGAGACGATGCAGTAGGAGCCGGGGTACTCGAGCAGTGCCTGCTGGAGCACGGTCTGGCTCTGGAAGTCAAGGTGATTGGTCGGCTCATCCATGATGAGGAAGTTTGCCGGATGCAGTAGCATGCACACGAGCGCGACGCGTGAGCGCTCACCGCCCGAGAGCACGCCAATTTTCTTAAAGACATCATCCCCGCGGAAGAGGAAGCAGCCGAGCAGGTTGCGCACAAGAGGGCGCGTCTGTGAGCTGGCAGCGGATTCGACGCATTCGAGGATGGTTGCCTCATCGTCGAGCACATCGGCATGGGTCTGGGAGAAGAAGGCGAGCTCGGTATGTCGCCCCCACTCGATGAGGCCGCTATCCGCCTGCTCAGTTTGTGAGATGAGGCGTGTGAAGGTGGATTTCCCCGAGCCATTCACGCCGACGATGGCGATGCGATCACCCTTCTCAAGGAGGAAGTCGCAGTTCTTCAGCAGCTCAATAGGGCCATAGGCCTTGCACACACCCTCCATCTTGAGCACGGTGTGCCCGCCTGTCGGCGGCGGGGGGAAGCGGAAGCTCATGATGGCATCGTCATCCTCGACCTCGATGCGCTGGATCTTCTCGAGCTGCTTGAGGCGACTCTGGGCTTGGGTCGCCTTGCTGGCTTTCGCGCGGAATCGTTCGACGAAGCGCTGGGTCTTGGCGATCTCCTTTTCCTGCGCCTTGGCCTGACGCTGGAGGATCTCTTTGCGCGCGACACTTTCGCGTAGGAAAAAAGAAAAGTTCCCCGCGTATTCCTCGGCGCGTCCATGGTGGAAGGCAATGGTGCGGGTGACGAGGCTATCGAGTAGCGCGATATCGTGGCTGATGATGCAGATAGCGCCTCGGTACTGGCGTAGGTACTGCTCGACCCAGCGCTGGCTCTGGATGTCAAGATGGTTCGTCGGTTCATCGAGCAGCAGGATGTCGGGCTCACGCAGCAGGAGCTTCGCGAGTGCGATACGCATCTGCCAGCCTCCGGAGAACTCACCACAATCGCGGGTGAAGTCGCGGTCCTTGAAACCCAGTCCACGTAGGATGGACTCGACGCGCGCCCTGAGGCTCGCCTCCCCCTGCTCCTGTAGGATGAGCTCGAGATGCCCGATGCGATCAATAGCGTCGAGATAGACTTCACTCTTGCTATCCCATTCACTGAGCTGGGCAGAGAGCTCGTCGATCTCGGCTTGATACTCCAGCATCTGTCCGCAGGCGGAGAGCACCTCATCGACAAGCGCGCTGCCGCTGATGTGGATGCCGTCCTGCGGGAGGTAGCCGACATCGCTGTATTTGGGGCGGATGATGCGGCCGCGGTCAGGCTCGATGACGCCAGCGACGCATTTCATCAGCGTGGATTTGCCCGCGCCATTCTGCCCTGCAAAGGCGATGCGCTCGCCACGCTCGACGACAAAGGAGAGGGAGTCAAAGAGCACGCGGGCTCCGTATTCGATGTGCAGCTCTTCTACAGCGAAAATCATATGCTTATCTGTTCTCGGGGATGGGTACAAAAACGCATGGATACTCCTAGAAAAGTCGAGGAGCAGCCATGCGATGTAATTTTAGAAAATAGTCTTCAGGGGATCTTGCAAAATTAGCAGCTTGGATTTTGCTGGCAGTTTGGATGAGAATTTGCAGCGTTTGGGCGCGCATAGCGAGCTATGTAAGCCCAAAAAGCCGCGAATGCTCGCCAAAATGCTGCAACGGGCGTGCTGTGTCGCTCATTTTCGAAATCTACAATTTCCCAGAACTAATTTTGCAAGGTTCCCTTCAGGAAGTTAGAGAAAAATTACTTCTTGAGCTTGCTGTTCCAAGACTGAACGTTCTGCGATTGCTCTGTCAAAAGCTCGTCGATGGAGTCGTGGATCTCGATGGAGATGATCTTGTCACCCTGCGCGATGCTGTCGACGACCTTCTGGTCTGCGGCATCAACGACGTTGCCAAAGATGGTGTGCTTGCCGTCGAGCCAAGGAGTGGCAACGTGAGTGATGAAGAACTGGGAGCCATTCGTACCGCCTCCTGTCCAGCTGCGTCCCGCATTCGCCATAGCGAGCTGTCCAGGACCTGTGAACTTCAGATCAGGACGGCATTCGTCGTCGAACTGGTAGCCAGGACCACCGCTGCCTGTGCCCGTGGGATCACCACCCTGCACCATAAAGTCTGCAATCACACGGTGAAAGCTCAGTCCATCGTAGTATCCCTTGGAGGCGAGGTTGAGGAAGCTCGCTGCTGTCATGGGAGTCTTGTCGGCAAAGATCACCATATTGATGTCGCCTTTGCTGGTTTTCATTGTGATTTTGATATCTGTAGCCATGGGCTTATCATAGGAGAAGTGACTACAAAAGGCAAGGAGGAATGGTAGGAGGAGAGAAAAAATCGCCTGCGCGTACTGTTTAGTCTTCATAGCGGTCGTCGACGCTGATCGCGGTCTTGGTTTCTTGTGCCAATGTGAGCAGATGATCGGCCACCTCCTCACTCTCCTCGTTGAAGCGGTAGCCGTAGCAATGCGGGCACCCTGGGAGCTCGCGCTCGATGATAGCCTTGCAAATGAGGCAGATTTTGAAGTGCTGGGGTGTCTCAAGGACGCGCGCTGCAAAGTCCTCAGGGAGGTGGAGGGGGGAATCCTTCTCCGTGCTATTCATAATACTTGCTTAAAAGGAGGCAAGGGTATCAGCAGAACTGATACCCTTACGATTAGAACGAAAACCTACAAAGTGTTAGGCGATGGAGGCAACAGCCTTTGCAGCCTTGCTCTTGTAATTAGCGGAACGGTTCGCAGGCAGAACGTTCTTCTTTGCAGCCTTGTCGATGGTGGAGGCGAATTCGTTGTAAGCCTGAAGCGCGAGGTCTTTATCCTTGGCTTCTACTGCTGCGTAGACCTTCTTGCGGAGGGTGCGGACGCGGGAGTAAGCAGCGCGGTTAGCGGCTGTACGAGTGATCGTTTGACGGATGCGCTTCTTTGCGGACAGAGTGTGTGCCATAAAAATAGTTGATTAAATAAGGTTTTGCGATTCTTGTGGCAGTGAGTTTACTTTATCTAGGGCTAAAGTCAAGCAAATTAAAAGAAAAATCTCGTTTTTCTCACAAACACATCTTGCGCGGATTGAGCAGATGGAGCGGATCGAGCGTGGCTTTGAGCTGCTGGTGTAGATCAAAGGCGCATGCGCCCACCGCCTCAGCGAACCAAGGCTGCTTGGCAATGCCTATGCCATGCTCTCCCGTGATGCTGCCGCCATGCGCGAGCACCCACGCAAAAACCTCGTGGACGACGGCGTCCGCCTCCTCACGCCTCTCCTGACCCTGCGCATCGCGCGGGATCATGATATTGGTATGTATATTGCCATCTCCTGAGTGCCCAAAGCAGGCGATGGAGATGCCTGTGCGCTGCTGGAGGCTCTCGCAGTGATCGACGAGGTGCACGAGCTGAGAGCGAGGGATGACGATGTCTTCGTTGAGCTTGGTGAGGCCTGTCTCCTTCAGACTCTGAGAGAACTCGCGGCGCAGCTTCCAGACCGCCTCCACCTCGTCTGGTGTATACGCGACGACGGCGTCGAGGGCGCCGCAGTCGCGCAGGATGTCGAGGATGGCCTGCGCCTCCTGCGGCAGAGCGTCACGCTGCCCGTCAATTTCTATAATGATATGCCCTCGCGCCTCGCGGGGGAAACTACCCTCTCCGAGATAGGCACGTGCCGCCGCGAGCGTGAAGGCATCGGTGATCTCCATCGCGGCGGGCAGATGTCCTGACTGGAGGACCTGCTGCACGCTGCGCGCGGCGTGTTGGAATTGGGCAAAGCTTGCTTGGATAGCGAGTCGCGCCTGTGGGGCAGGGATTAGGCGCAGCGTCGCCTCAGTCACGATACCCAGCAGCCCCTCGCTGCCGCAGAAGATCCCTACGAGGTCGAATCCCTGCTTGTTCTTGTGCGTGAGTCCGCCGCAGCGCAGGATGCGCCCATCGGCGAGCACGACGGTGAGTCCGAGGATATATTGGCGCGTGACACCGTACTTCAGACAGCGAGGACCGCCCGCATTCGTCGCGATATTGCCCCCTATACTCGACTCCTTGCGCGAGGCGGGGTCGGGCGGGTAGAACCAGCCGAGCTCCGTGCAGGCGTCCTGGAGAGTCGCTGTCAGCACGCCTGCTTGCACGCGTGCCATACCATCCTCGGGCTGGATGCTCAGGATGGCATTCATGTCGATGAGTGACAGCACGATGCCGCCTTCCACTGGGACGCAGCCGCCCACATAGCCCACTCCCCCACCCCGCGCTGTCACAGGCACACGGTGGCGCGTCGCGAGCTGCATGATGGAGGCGACCTCTTCTGTACTGGTGGGAAAGACGACCGCCTCAGGCAGAGCGCGGGCGAACCACTTGTCCCCCGCATGCTGCTCCAGAGTCGCCTCATCGGTGCGCAGCTTCTCTCCGAGTAGGTCGCGCAACTCGGCGTACCATGGTTTGCCTTGATCTCGCTGTATATTCATCAGTTAAAACTCTAAGTCATGGAGGAGCGGCATCAACGCGTCCATTGGCGCACATTCTCCTCTTTCTCAGGTAGGATATCATCGACGAGGGACGCAGGCAGCGTCTCGCGCAGCTTGTCCTCATGTTCGAGCATCGCCTCTTGCATCGCAGGCTGCCAGTAGCTAAAGCAGCGCATCGAGATATTCACACAGATGGCCATGAGCCCAAAGGCGACGATGTAGGACATAAACTTCGGTGGTCGCTTCTGTAGCGGCATACTCATCGCGCGCATGTCCCACATGCAAATCTTGTTCGTACGCAGGCGAAACCATGCAATGAACATCGTAAACAGAGCCATGGGAAAGGGCAGGATGAAGAGCATCATCCCCATTCCAAAGATATAGGCATACATGCTACGGCGCAGAGATCGCCCCAGGGTAAAACGCTCATGCGGATTGAGGCTAAAAATGTAAACCCCCATAACCTTCTTGCCTATGGTCGTTCTGAACTGATAAATCAGCAAGGTCTCGATGAACACCGTCGTAAACCACAGCAGAGGGTTGACCGGCAGCCACACCTCAGAATAGGGAACACTCAGGCCGTACATAACGATGGCATAAAGCATCAAATAGATGCTATAGTCGAGCATGCGCGCGACGAAACGCTGCACGGACGAGGGCATGTAGAGCTGCGTCATCTGCTTCATCGTAGGCGGTGCGGCAGGCTCGGGTGATACAGGAGGGGGAGGGATAGACGCCATCTGATCCTCCTCTGACTCATTGCCTGAATCCACAGCACCCAGTCCATCGCTCACAAAATAATCCCTGAGCGCGGGCAGCTCGCGCAGCGGCATCCAGTCCTCACAGCCTCGATGCCACGCAAGCGTCTGTGTCTCCACATCCCCACGCTGCAATTGAGAAATCGCCTCAGCTACAGAGAAAGGACCGTACTTCTTCTTATTAATAATCCAAAAGAGCTCAAGCATGATATGAGAGGGGGGGGGAAGAGAATGAATTAGTTTGAACGCAGTGCCTTGGAGGGGTCTTGCCTCGAGACAAAGTAAGCAGGAATAATCGAGGCAACAAGTACCATCACAAAGGCTGTGACAGCCTGCTGCACGAATGTCGCGACATTATAATGGACAGGCAGGGTGATACCATGAGCCTCCATGGGGAAGGGGTCCAGATTAATCGAAGCGAGTACCCACTGGATCTCCAGTCTGTAGTGCAAGACGAGCAGGGCGAGCACAACCCCCAGCACAGCTCCAAAGAAGCCGATAATGAGCCCCTGCCACACAAAGATGCGCATGATCATCCATGGGGTCGCCCCCAGCGCCTGCATCACCGCAATCTCACGCTTGCGCTGCATGGACATGGTGAACATCACCGCCATGATACAAAAGGCAGCAATGAGCGAAATAATTGAAAGTACAAAGCTCATCATCTTGCGCTCATTGGCAATCAGTTTGAACCCCTCCTCCAAGCTCGCTGTCCACGGGATGACCTGCCAGTTGTGCTCGCGCGCCGTATCGCTTGTGATATTTTCTGAGATAGCCTCAGCCACGTAATCGGGCAGATCAGCGGCATCGTAAGTATCCTTCACCCGGATGGCAAGGGAGTGAATCTGGCTGCGTCCCTCAGGGGCGAATTGGAGCACCTCCTGCGCGATGGGCAGGGGAATGAAGAGCCCAGGACCTGGGAAATTCCCCGGTGCTTGATAGACACCAATAATCTCCAGATCAACGGGCAAGGAGAGCTTATTAATCGAGTCTATCGCCTTACCATTCTCCCGATGGCGATCGAGCTCTTTCAGGGTCTTTACCGTCGCCTCCCAGTGCTGCCTATCATCTGTCTTGAAGAGTCCATTTTGCAGCTCTGTCGCATAGATGAGCTGGTAGAGCGTGCTCACCGCCTCTTTCTCACTCTGTCGCAGATTGGCAGGGGCGAAGCCCTCGATCATCATCTTGATCTTAGCCACACGCGCGGCATCGACCACATAGCCCTGCTCCGTCTGCTTAGCCGATTCGAATAGTGTTGAGATATTGCTGATGAACTCCGTATTCTCCAGCGTGCGCATGGGCTGCTGAATGAGACGGTAGACATCTTCGAACTCATTGAGCCCGCCGAGGGGATTGAGCGTCACAGTATCACCTACGTCGACGCGCAGTGCGTCGGCGAGCTTGCTTGAGATCACGCAGAGCTGATCCAAGCCCTCACCGAAATCAAAGCTACCCCTCGCGATGAGAGGTCGGAGGTAGTTCATCTGCTGCTCATTGTGCGGCTGCACGGATTGGAAGCGATACGAGCCCCCTGCGACGCGGCTTTGGATAAAGGCATCACTATCCAGCTTTGGATAGACCGAGACGACCTGGGGATGCTCGGCGATTTTCTCCAGCGCGCTCTGCCAGTCGATCTCCTGATCATCCATGCGTATCAGCTGCCCTGTCTCATCCGTCGCACTCGCCACGTAGTGGGGGGTAAAGGTGAGCACCTTGTCTGCCATATCACGCTGCAAGCCCTCCATCACCGAGAGGACGACGATGAGCACCATCACGCCGAGCGAGACACCGAGCAGACAAATCAGTGTCATCACAGAAAAAGCATTGCGGAGAGGATTGAGGTAGCGGAGAGCCAGCATCAGGCTCAGATGGCGTCGTAAAAATTTCATTATTCCTTAAAATGGGCTGCCGTATTATGAACTAACGAGATGCTAGAATCAAGCTTAAAGGAAACACGAGCTGCACCTATCTTTTCCTCGGTGGGACTTTATTGCAGAAAAACATTGCTATACGAGGGAAACGCCGTGTCAGCCAACGATCTACGGCACGACTCATCCATATAATAACGATCGGAATTATAAGGATAATCAGGCTATTGGACAGCAAGGGTGGGGAGAGTATGCTCAGCAGCGTCGCAAGCACGACAATCCATAGTGCATGCCATGCAAAGGCGAGGAAAGACGAGGGGGCAAAGCTCACGATCCAATCGCTCAAGCGCCGTGGCGCAACGCGAGAGATCACATAGCCCAGACTCACGAGGACAAGAGCATGGTAGAGACTCAGCAGCACAAGCAAGCTGGGCTCACGGTACAAAGCTGGCGTCATCATCTCTACTTTGTAATAAAGCACAACAGGCCAGAACACGAGGCAAGTCATCGCCACACGCGGCATCGCGCGCCGTATCGCCCCGAGGTCGAATCTCGTGCAGGCCATCCCCAGGGCAAAGAGGCACCAGAAGCTAAACTCAGGCATAGCAAAGACATCGCCTATGAGCCACTCCCTCCCTCCATGCAGATAAGCGCATCCCAACAAGATCGCCGCCCAAAGCAGGGGAAAAAAGCGCATCAGTGGCACAAAGAGCATCATGACGAGCAGGGCTCGGATGAACCACAGCGGGTAGTCGATGCAGAACTTCGACGCTGAGCCCACGCCATACATCTGCGCGAGCGTCTTGCCCCCAGAGGCCTCCGCCGCCGCGGGAAAGCACTGCGCAGGCAGCAGGCAGAGCGTATTCCATAGTAGGTAGGCGCAGAGCAGTAGTACCATGCGCGTAAGCCAGTGCCTGTAGTTCAACCGCGCGTGCATGAAGTAGCCCGCGAGCAAAAAGAAAAAGCTCAACCGCGCGCTAGGTCTATTGAATAGCAGCTGTATACCATCGAGTAGCACCTCCGCCTCCCCCTTGACGCTGAAGGTCGAGACACGCAGATGAAAGACAATGATGAGAAAGATCGCCAGCACGCGCGCAATATCGAGCCATGCTTCACGGCGTGGGGGCGCAGGAGAACTGCTCATGGGAATACAATCAAAAAGCAGCTGCTCGTAGTGAGCAGCTGCAATAAAAATTCGGAAGGATCTAAAAAACTTAGACCTCGGGCGTGATGACGTTCACACGGCGACCTTCGCGGTCGAAGAAGACACGTCCATCAACAAGGGAGAAAATCGTGTAGTCGCGACCCATGCCCACGCCCCTACCAGGCTTGAACTTCGTGCCACGCTGGCGGATGATGATGTTGCCGGGAATGACGGCTTGGCCACCAAACTTCTTCACGCCGAGGCGCTTGCTGCGGGAGTCGCGTCCGTTACGTACGGAGCCTTGACCTTTCTTATGTGCCATATCTTAATGATCTATTGGTAAAAAGGGGTGAGCGATTAGGCGTTGATGCCGGTGATTTCGATGCGTGTGAGAGCGGCGCGGAAGCCCTTCTTCTTGTGGTAGCCCTTGCGGCGCTTGAACTTGAATGCAACACCCTTCTCGCCGCGTGCTTCGGCGTCGATGACCTTGGCAGTGACGCTGGCTCCAGCTACAGTGGGAGCACCGATCGTTGTGTTTGCGCCGTCTTCGACGAGGAGTACTTGGTCGAAGCTAGCTTCGCCATCGGTGGTCAAACCAGAGATGCGGTCAACGTTGAGAACGTCACCTACAGTCACACGGTACTGCTTACCTCCAGTGATAAAAATTGCATGTGCCATAATTTTATAGTATTTTCTTGTTGTGCCCACACTCGCGGGCTGCCACATTATATACCTCTCGACGACTTTGACAAGAAAAATTTTTTAATAAAATGAAAAATCCAGAAAATTTTTTTTCCAGCAACCCACTTTTTATTGCCACCCCCGAGCAGATGCGCGAGCTCGGTGCCTCCCTCGCCTCCTGCCTCGAGCCCCGCGACGTCATCGGACTGGTCGGCGATCTCGGCGCGGGCAAGACGCACCTCGTGCAGGGGATTCTGCGTGGTCTAGGCTCCGCGGAGCAGGCCGTGAGCCCCACCTTCTCTCTAGTCAATGAATACGAAGGGGAGAATTTCCCCGTAGCTCACTTTGATTTCTATCGTATGACAAACCCCATAGAAGCGATCTCTCTAGGCTGGGATGACTACCTCGCCTCGCCGAGCGTTTTACTGGTCGAATGGGCGGACAGATTTGACGGAGAGCTCATGCCTAGCAATACTATATGGATTGTTATCCGATATGGAGAAAATAATGGAAGATTAGCATCGTATGTTTCATGTTAACCTTTATACAAATACATTTAAATTAATTGAAATACTAAAAATTAGTTGCTATTTCATAAGCAGTGTGGTACATTATGTGTACTTACTTAACACTGCAAATCATATGAAAAAAAAATTAATAGCCTTCCGTTGCCCAGCAACGCTACTATCTGAGATAGATGAAATGTGCGCTGAAAACTACATGGATCGTACCGCTGTCATCACCTTTGCGCTACGCAATCTCGTGTCACGACTCGGCGAAGAGGGGATGATCGACCCCCTAGAGCCCGTCTCACGAGCCCCCAAGGTCAAGAAGCCCTACACGGGTCGTCCACGTGGTCGCAAGCCACGCGTCAAAACAGAAGAAGAGGTGCCCTCCGCCTCCGCTCCTCTCGAAGGAACGGGCGAAGCGAGCTAAGAGCCCCCTACGCCTATCTGCATGTAGAAACATCTACGCACGCCTAGAATAGCCAGAGCTCCCATTTCTTCGACTCATCGCCATCAGCTCGGAGTTTTTAGTTTTCTCATATCACTCCGTTGATATTTTCTAAAGAAAACGCCAGTTTACAAGAAGCCAACACCTCGCGGTGTTGGCTTCTTCATTGCTAGGAGGGAGACTTCTCTGACCTCGAGGGAGATCCCCCCTAAAAAAACTGATTGAGACGAGGCTCAAAAATCAGCTCTCGCCTCGCATTTTGCTTTCCATCTGCCAGCAATCGCACTATACTATCCGCATGGCTCGTATATTGATAGCTCTCAGCGGAGGGGTAGATAGTGCCGCCGCCGCCGCCCTACTCGTAGAACAGGGGCACGAGGTGGTGGCCGCCTATATGAAAAACTGGATCAACGAGGAAAACATCCCAGGAGAATGCCCCTGGGAGCGCGACATCGAAGACGCACTCGCTGTCTGCCGCGTACTCGGCATCGAGCTACGCGTCGTCGACCTCATCGCCCAGTACCGTGAGCGCATCGTCAACTACCTCGTCGAGGGCTACCGTGCGGGTGCAACGCCGAATCCCGATGTGCTCTGCAATCGCGAGATGAAGTTCGGAGTCCTGCTCGACTACGCTCTTGAGCAGGGATTTGAGCGAGTCGCGACAGGACACTATACGAGACGGCATGACAGTACAGAGGGCTCCTATGTCCTGCGCGGACTGGATGGGAACAAGGATCAGTCCTACTTTCTCGCCCTGATGCGCCCTGAGCAGATCGCGCACGCGCGCTTCCCCGTCGGCCATCTCGTCAAGCCCATGGTGCGCGAGATCGCGCGCCGATTCGCCCTGCCCAATGCGGAGAAGAAGGACTCACAGGGCATCTGCTTCATTGGGCAGGTAAAGATGAGCGACTTTCTCCGCCATTACCTCCCTGACAATCCCGGCGACATCGTCGATATACATGGCCGCGTACTCGGTCGCCACGACGGGCTACACCTCTTTACCATGGGACAGCGCAAGGGGCACCGCATCGCCTCCCCCCGCGAGGGCATCGCCTACGTCGTCGTCGGCAAAGATCTCAAGAACAATCAACTCATCCTCGGCTACGAGGGGGAAGAGACGGACGGGCTCTACGCGCGCCGCGCCATCGTACGCCAGATCACCAACACGCTCACCCCCCTGCCCGACCGCGTGCTCGCCCAGCCGCGCTACCGCGCTCCTGCGGTCGCCGCCAGCTGCCGCGCCATCGGAGAGGACAGCGTGGAGCTGCATTTCGACGAGCCTGTGCGCGCGCTCGCTCTCGGGCAGGTCTGCGCCTTTTATGAGATAGGCACTCGAGGAGGACTCATTGAGGAGGGATCGCTCCTGCTTGGCGGAGGATTCTTCCAAGACTCATCACTCTGAGATCTAGCGAAGACGCACGAAAAAAACACGCTCAGTACACAGATATCATCGTATGCAATAAATAGAGCTTGAGAATACAGACTACATCAGCTAGTATGAGCACGTGATTCGTTATTATTATCGTGGTAGCATACTCAGCTTTGTCGGATGTGTGGCTCTGAGTCTCGCGCAAGAGGAAAGTGCCCCCTCCCCTACAGGAAGGAGCATCATCCCTGCCAACCTGCGCGCAGCCCCAGGTGCCAGTGTACAAGAGACGATTGACCAACAAGAAGAGACTGAAGAAATCATCGAAACCGTCCAGCTAGGCGGCGAGAATGAAGAGCTCTCACGAGCAAACCAAGGCGTCTCACTCGCGGAGGAGTACGTCGACACCGAGGAGAGCCAGCAGAACACCGACATCCCCCCCGTAGAGCTGCCCACCGACACCGACGCGGAAGAAGTGCAGGCCGTCGTCGATGACACCGTCGCCAATGACCCCTCAGTCCATGACCCCTCACGCGTCGCCTACGCACTGACGCGTCGCAAGGCGCGCACCATGTCCATGAGCATCCCCGCCCCCCGCGGTGCGATCACGGATAGGAATGGCACCATCCTCGCCTCATCCGAGGTCGCCTACCAGCCCGCCCTCGTCTTTGGGCAGCTCGCAGATGAGAGCGATGAGAACATCCTCAAAATCGCAAAAGCTGCCACCGAAGGGCTCAAGGCGGCAGGACTCCAGATCTGGGAGAAGACCGATGAGCAGATCCTTGCCCACTACCATGATCGTGCATGGCTCCCCCTCCCTCTCGGAACTGTCATCCGTGTCAAGCAATACAAGCAGGTGCAGAAGAAGGTCAGCCGCATCCCCTACGTACAGCTCACAGCTCTCTACATCCGCCGCTACCCTGAGAAGTCAACCGCAGCCCACATCCTCGGCTACACCGGCATCAGCGCCAAGCTCCCCACAGGCCCCATCAACCACAACGACCCCATCTTTGAGCGTCACGAGGGTCGCGCGGGCTTGGAAAAGAGCTTTGACCAGCAGCTCACGGGACGCGACGGCGTCTGGAGGCTCATGTTCAACGAAAGAGGGGAGAAAATCCTCGATGCCCTCCAGGTCAAACCACGCCCCGGTGGCACCCTCGTCACAACCCTCGACCTCCAATGGCAGCAGGCAGCTGAGCGAGCCCTGCGCAAGCATACGAATGGACGCGGTGCCTTCGTCATGGTGGACTGCCATACAGGAGAGGTCGTCGTGCTCGCCAGCGTGCCCAACTTTGACCCCAATGTCTTCATCCCCTTCATCAGCCAAGATGAGTACGACAAGCTGCGCCTCGACAAGACCAACCCCCTCGTCTCACGCGCCTTCGCAGGCGTCTACCCCCCCGCCTCCACCTTCAAGACCGTCACGGTAGCCGCGGCACTACGCCATGGCATCATTCAGGAGAATACCTACATCCACTGCCCCTACAGCATCCGTATCGGTGACTACGCCTTTCGCAACCACTCATCCTTCTCTGGCTCGATCAACTGCGTCACCGCCCTCGTGCTCTCCAACAATCCCTTCCTCTACCAGATCGCGGCCACGCGTGAAAACCGACTCGGCTCGGCTCGACTCTGCGCCATGGCGCGCCGTTTTGGCTTTGGCACACGCTCGGGACTGCCCATCCCTGACAAAGCGGGTAATGTACCCGATGAGAACTGGATGTATAGGAACTACGGCCGCGGATTCAAGCAAGGCGATGCGGCCAACATGGCCATCGGACAGGGAGCACTGCTCGCCACCCCCCTCCAGATCGCCCACGCGATGGCAGGCATCGCCAATGGCAACTACCTGCCCAAGCTCCACCTCGTACGCCAGATCCACGACAAGGAGGGCAACGTCATCTTCCAATTCAAGCCTGAGATCCAAGAAGACCTCCTCGACCTCGAAGACGCCCTCAAAGTCGTGCGCAAAGGCATGCACGGTGTTGTCAACGGCGGCACGGGACGACGCGCCTCGCTGAGCTACGTGAGCAATGCGGGCAAGACAGGCACGGCACAATGGGGCAAGGTCTCCGATGATAGCCGTCTCGCTTGGTTTGCAGGCTACCTACCTGCCGACAAGCCCCGCTACGCCTATGTCGCGCTCTATGAGGGCAGCCCAGGGCAGAGAATCTCAGGGGGTGTCTTTGCTGCGAGCATAGTCAAGTCCTTCTTTGAGAACGTACGCGAGAGCTTTGTCGCCGCCTTGGCCAAAGATCCCTTCGAAATCAAGCGCAAGAAGCCCGATGTCACCGTCGACGTCGAAGCCTACTCCGAAGATGACATCCAAGCCGCCCAAGACGCACAAGAAGAAGCGACCAACAGCGACGTAGAGGATAGAATCCAGAAAGAAGCCCGTATCCGCGCCACCCAAGAGGCGAAGCAAAAGGCCTCACAGCGACGCAATCGGACGCAGCAGTGGGGCACCACACGCCGCCGCCGCTAATTTCTACTCCCCCCAATCAACAGCAGCGCAAGAGAGGCATCATGCCTCAGCTTGCGGATCTTTCACCATAAAAAATATACAGCCCAGTCGCTAAAAAGAAACCACCCTCTGTCTGAGAAGAAAGAGGGTGGTTCTATGCTTTGCAAACGTGCCTTTCGTGCCTTCCTTTTTGTAGATCGAAAATTGTGTGGTGAAACGACTCGCTGTAATCGCTCCGGAGCTATCCCCATAGCCGACCAGAAAGCTATATTTTGATAAATTTCAACACGGCAATAATGAGCATCACTTATCTGTATGCACAAGTATACTTTCTTCGAGTCGCGTTATGACAGCTTGACGAATAAATTCGCTCCGTGTTATCCCTAGCTTAGCAGCAGCTTCATCTATTCTCGCGACTTCATCCTTTGTAAAAGTGATTCCAAATTGCTTTTTATTGCTAGCACGTTGATTAGGGGGCATACATAGACTTTAGAAAATTGTGCAGCCCGAGGCAACACAATATTGTATAATGATCGTATTTTTTCTTGAGATCTACTTATTATTACTTTAGAGTGAAAGCATATGAAGGAAAATCATCTCAAAATGTTGCCTCACGAGAAAATAGCCCCCCCTTTCTTTGCAGGATAAAAGACTTAAAGAAGCAACGACTTACTCTCTGAGATAACTCCAGAGCCACCTCCCAATATCGAGTCACAAGGCTTTCGGGCAAGCAAAAGTCATGATATTGTTCATAAAATATCTATCATAGCGCAATTGCGTGGAGTCAAAGCAGATGAGTCTAAAGAGGAGAGCTTTACTGATCCTTCTCGTATACCCTTAATAAAGAGGCATTGCAATATCCTAATTCACCACTTGCTAATCCAACTTTTGCGATGCCTTCGCTTAGGTCAATGATCTCGACAAGCTCATTATCTTTGAGTTTTCTGAGAGTACTACGCTTGATTCGCGCCTCGCGGGCAGCAGATAATTCATCGCTTAAGCTCGCGTCGTCATGAGCATTGATGCTTATAAACACCTCTGGATTATCCATCAGAAACGCATGATTGCCTGCGATGCGCGCCTTCAGGGTCTTCTGAAGAGATAGATAGGTACCAAAGGTGTACACTGCTTTTCCTAAGTAAATAATTCTTGCAACATCACTTTCTTCGTGATGATAAATCACCTCCACGATAGTATTTTTCAAGCCATCTCGAATTGAACTCCTTTTAAAACGGGATAACAGACTATTAGAATGCGTATTATATTTACCTGTCATGCCACGCCTTATCATCCGTTCATCCAAATCTTGCATTTTATAAATAAAACGTACGTCTTCAAAAGTATTGTAAATTTCTGGATCAGCAGTAAAAAAAGCTATTTTCGTTGCTGGTGGCGAAGATGCAATTTTTGACTGCTCCGCAGGTGCTGCCCCAGCCTTCACAAGATGCCTAGGCGCGATGTAATAAGTACTACCGTCTTCTGTTATTACTTTGACGTATTCTCTATTACCGTTAACTGATGTTTCGCCATCCCAGCTCATCCATTCAATCACCCGTACCGTGCTGCCTTTCTCTAGCAGGACGGCGTCTCCAGATGCTAGCTTCTGCCTAGCGTACGTCAGCAGGAGCTCTCCATCGAGTTTCATGTATTCTCCGCAGTGCTTGTCCTGCTTGAATCCAGGCGCATATCGAATCATTTCAGCCTCCCCGCTGTCCGGGCATTGGGCATAGCTTAATCCAATCATCAAACACATGTATACAGCAATAATTTTAAGCGTATTCATAGTCTCATACTACCTCATCGTCTATCAATAATCAACTTCATAGTGTCTAATAATATACAAAAGACGCGTATATAGCACCATGAAAAACCAAGTTTACTCTCAGCGCGGTCAACAGGATCCTAGATACATCTGGCAAAAATGTTACGCGAAATCAAGCCTAGAGTCACCCCCAAAAGAACAAAGCAACAGTATCAATAGATACTGCTGCTTCTCAGAGCGGACAGGGAGGGATTCGAACCCTCGGTACGGTCACCCGTACACTCACTTTCCAGGCGAGCACATTCGACCACTCTGTCACCTGCCCTTGTTGCGGTCTATCGACTCGATTGAATCGACTGCGGGGAGACTATATGATATTTGGCGAGCTTTTGCAAGCTTATTTTAGAAAAAATTGCATTTTTTTCATTTTCGCCCACGCGAGGCTAGAAAACACCCTCTCTCACACCGTGAAAATTATTTTGCACTTTGCCTTGTCCCCCTGCCGTGATAAACTACTCGCAGCAATGAATACCGACGAACTGAAGTACACGGGCTCCAAGAAGATTTATGTAGCAGGAAAACTCTTTCCCGATATCCAAGTCGCCATGCGCGAGATCGAGCAGAGCGATACCCTCTTCCCCGACGGCACGACCGAGACCAATGCTCCTGTGCAGGTCTATGACTGCTCGGGACCTTGGGGCGATGAGCGCTTCACCGGCACGGTCGAGGAGGGTCTACCCCGTCTGCGTCAGAGCTGGATCACGAGCCGCGAGGATGTGAAGGAAGAACAGGCTGGCGTCTACGTCGCCACCGACCTTGCGACACCTCCCACCCAGCGCAGCTACGCGCAGCGCGGTATCATCACGCCCGAGATGGAATACGTCGCCATCCGTGAGAATATAGGACGTGAGGAGACCTTCAAGGCGATCTACGATCGCTTCCCCCATGACAAGACGCGCCCCGACTCCGCGCAGCAGGCTCTCGACACGCTCGCCTTCCACGGCACAGGGATGCCCCGCCCCAGCGAGCTGGAGGCGCAGAGCGGCTTCACCCATCGCAGCCTTGAGGCGCGCACGCAGCTGCACTACCAGCACGCCCCTCACCCGCGCCTGCGCAGCCGCATGCCCGCCTACTTCACCCCCGAGTTCGTCCGCGACGAGATCGCGTCAGGACGCGCGCTCATCCCCCTCAATATCAATCACCCCGAGTGTGAGCCTATGGCCATCGGGCGCAATTTCCTCTGCAAGATCAATGCCAACATCGGCAACTCGGCGATCTCGTCAGGCATCGAAGAGGAAGTCGAAAAACTCCGCTGGGCCATCCACTGGGGCTCGGACACCGTGATGGATCTCTCCACAGGCGACGACATCCAGCGCACCCGCGAATGGATCCTGCGCAACAGCCCTGTCCCCATCGGCACAGTACCCATGTACCAGAGTCTGGAGAAATGCTCGGGACGCGTCGAGCACCTCAGCTGGGAGATCTTCCGCGGCACACTCATCGAGCAAGCCCGTCAGGGCGTGGACTATGTGACCATCCACGCCGCTCTGCTCAATCGCTTTGTCGCCCACACGACACGCCGCATGACGGGCATCGTCTCACGCGGCGGCTCCATCATCGCGAAGTGGATGATGATCAATCAACAAGAAAACTTCCTCTACACGCACTGGGATGAGGTCTGCGATATCCTCGCCAGCTATGACGTGAGCATCTCTATAGGTGACGGTCTGCGCCCTGGCTCCATTGCCGATGCAAATGACTTTGCCCAGCTCGCGGAGCTCGAGATCCAAGGCGAGCTCACAAAGCGCGCTTGGGACAAAGGGGTGCAGGTCATGAATGAGGGCCCTGGACACGTCCCGCTCCACCTCGTGCCAGAGAACATGCACAAGCAGCTGGAGTGGTGCTATGAAGCTCCCTTCTACACACTAGGACCTCTCGCCACCGACATAGCACCTGGTTATGACCACATCACAGGAGCTCTCGGCGGCGCGCAGATCGCACAGGAAGGCTGCGCCATGCTCTGCTACGTCACGCGCAAGGAGCACCTCGGCCTCCCAGACAAAGAAGACGTCCGTGAAGGTGTGGTCACCTACAAGCTCGCGGCTCATGCGGCCGACCTTGCAAAGGGGCATCCCTCCGCCCAGCTGCGTGACAATGCGCTCTCCAAGGCGCGCTTCGAGTTCCGCTGGGAGGATCAGTTCAACCTCTCGCTTGATCCGCATCGCGCACGCACTTACCATGATCTCACTCTGCCACATGCAGGGGCAAAGAAAGCCCACTTCTGCTCCATGTGCGGTCCTCACTTCTGCGCGATGAAGCTCACACAGGAGCTGCGCGAGCAGGAGCGTCTCGCCCTTGAAAATGAAAATAAAAGCCAAGACTGAGCAAAGCCGTCTTGCAGCCCCCTCCCCGATTTGTTAATATATTAAATCATCCCCCCCTTTTCATCATGCCTTCACAACTAGAGCTACTCAAGCAGTACACGACCGTGGTCGCCGATACGGGCGACTTCCGCCAGATGGAAGAATTCTCCCCTGAGGAAGCCACGACCAATCCCTCGCTCATCCTCGCAGCGGCGGAGCAGCCGCAATACCGCCCCATCATCGAGGGCGTCATTGCCAGCTTCAAAGACGCGCCCTACACGGGCAAGGACCTGACGAATCGCGTGATGGACGCGCTCATCGTCGCCTTTGGCATGGAGATCCTCCAACGCGTCCCCGGTCGCGTCTCCAGCGAGGTCGACGCACGTCTCTCCTTTGACACGGAGGGCACGATTCAAAAGGCTCTCGACATCATCGCCCTCTACGAGGCCCAAGGCATCTCGCGCGAGCGCATCCTCATCAAGATCGCCGCCACATGGGAGGGCATCCAAGCCGCCCGCGAGCTGGAAAAGAAGGGCATCCACTGCAACCTCACGCTGCTCTTCAGCCTCGTGCAGGCCGTCGCCTGTGCTGAGGCTGGCGTGCGCCTCATCTCCCCCTTCGTCGGACGTATCCTCGACTGGTACGTCGCGCAGACAGGGCAGCAGTACACGGCAGAGACCGACCCTGGTGTCATCTCGGTAGGAATGATTTACAATTATTACAAGAAATTCGGCTATGACGTGCAGGTCATGGGTGCGTCCTTCCGCAACAAGGGCGAGGTGCTCGCGCTGGCAGGCTGCGATCTGCTCACCATCTCGCCCCAGCTCCTCGCTGAGCTCGCCGCGAGTGATGAGCCCATCAGTGCACAGCTCAGTGTAGAGGCCGCCCAGCTCTGCGACATCGAGCGCATCGCCGCCGATGAGAAAAACTTCCGCTTCCTCTTCAACGAAGACGCGATGGCTACGGAGAAAACCTCCGATGGCATCCGCCGCTTCTGTGTCGACATCCGCAAGCTCGAAGCGCTCATCGAGAGCATGCTCTAGCAGCTGCCTCTACCCTCTTTTTCACTCTCCTTCAATATCCCCCATCACCAATATGAAAATACTCGTCACAGGTGGAGCTGGCTACATCGGCTCCCACACCGTCCGTCAGCTCGTCAAGCAGGGCGCTGACGTCACCGTCCTCGACAACATGGAGTACGGTCACGCCGCCGCCATCGTCGACAAAGAAGTCACACTCGTCAAGGGAGACCTCGGCGACCCCACCGTCGTCTATCCCCTTCTAATGAATGGACAGTTCGACGCCGTCGTGCACTTCGCCGCCTACATCCAAGTCGGAGAATCCGTCACCGAGCCGCTCAAGTACTACGAGAACAACATCGCCAAGCCCCTCACCCTCATCCGCGCGATGATACTCGCAGGGACCAAGAAGTTCGTCTTCTCCTCCACATGCGCGACCTACGGCGTGCCCACCCAGATCCCCATCCCTGAGACGGAGAAGCAAGACCCCATCAACCCCTACGGCAGCTCTAAGCATATGCTTGAGAAGGTGCTCAAGGACTGCGACCACGCCTACGGTCTCAAGAGTGTCTTCCTGCGCTACTTCAACGCGTCGGGCTCCTCGGAGGACGGTGCGATCGGTGAGGACCACGAGCCAGAGAGCCACCTCATCCCCGTCATCCTGCAGGCTATCAAGGGCGAGCGTGAGGGCATCACCGTCTTTGGCACTGACTACGACACACCCGATGGCACCTGCATCCGCGACTACATCCACGTCGACGACCTCGCCGATGCGCATCTGCGCGCCTTGGATTACCTGCTGAAGGGAGGGGAAACGAACTGGTTCAACCTCGGCACGGGCAAGGGTCTCTCGGTCAAGCAGATCATTGATGCTGCTGAAAAGGTCACGGGGCTGAAGGCTCCTGTCACCTACGGCCCACGCCGCGAGGGCGACCCCGCACGCCTCATCGCCGATGCGCGCAAGGCTGCCGACATCCTCGGCTGGATACCGAAGCATCAGGACGCGCACTTCATCGTCGAGACCGCGTGGAAGTGGTTCAACGGGCCTCGCGGCGGTCACTATTAAGGCGTGCTCTCATGACATTCTCATCTCTCGCGAGGTGAGATAGGGAAGTCTCCCAAAGATTAATACTTACAAGGCTCTCATCGTATGATGAGAGCCTTGTAAGTATTGCTGCATATGATGCAGATCTCTACAGTGCTGTGAGATCAGTAGGCGTCCTGGTCCTCCATGATCTCTCGCTCCGTGATGGGAGCACGATCGAGTGCCCGCCACGCGTAGGCGATATAGGCCAGCACGAAGGGGATGAAGAAGGAGACAATCGTCATCGCCGAGAGCGTGAATTGACTAGAACTACTGTTCGCAATGGTCAGCGAGCTTTGCAGGCTGTAGGAGGAGGGATAATAGGCCGTGCCATTCCACCCTGCACAGAGCAGCATCGCGAGTACGGTGAGGACTGTCCCTGTGCCCGATAGCCAGATGCCGTGCTGAAAGCGTGGGCGCAGTAGCGTCAATGCAATCCCCGCTAGTACCAAGACCACCCCCGTGAGCAGCAGGATGAGGACGACGGGCATCTCGATGAGATTGAGGAAGTATTTTCCACTCTGCATGACCACCTCCTGCGTCTGAGGGAGCACGGCAAAGCCCTCCATGGTCAGCCAGCGCACGAGATAAGAGAGGAAGAAGACGAGGAACAAGCCACTCTCCCAAGGCAGACGACGCTTCGCCCGCTCAAAGAGGGTCGCGTCATCAATATTGTTCATAAAATACAGATGCGCCTGTACGCGAGAGAGGAAGAACACGGCTAGCCCGAGGCAGACATTCCACCCATTGAGCACCGCCTCGAGTCCATGCCAGCCATGCGCCCATTGCGAAATGGCGGGAGCATTAGGGCTGGCGAGTTGGGCTTTGTTAACGATGAACTCCGCGCCAAAGAAGAAGGTGCTCACCGCCGTGCCGATGAGCACAGGACCCAGCACACCATTGATCACGAGTAGGGCTCGATAGCCTGTCGCACCGAGGAGGTTATTCTTCTTGTGCTGGAACTCATAGGCCACTGCCTGCACGACAAAGCAGAGCAAGATCAGCATCCATACCCAGTAAGCCCCACCAAAACTCGTCGAGTAGAAGAGCGGAAAAGAGGCAAAGAACGCCCCGCCAAAGGTCACCAGCGTCGTGAAGGTCAGCTCGCACTTGCGCCCCGGCGAGTTCACCAGCATGCGCCGCTGCGCCTCGGTGCGCCCCAGCGTCCAGATGAGACTCTGCCCCCCCTGCACAAACATCAAAAACACGAGCAGAGCCGCGAGCAGGGACACGAGAAACCACCAGTAATGCTGCAGCATCGAGTAATTATCAAACATAGCAAATTAACAGTAAAAAGTTCAAAAAGGATTAAGGAAGCTTGGGACCTTCGCCTATCGCCTTCACCATGATGCGTATCTCGGCGAGTAATAGGATCGTGAAGAGAGCAAGGAAGATAAAAAAGGTCGTCTGTACCGAGCCGACGTCGAGCTTGGAGACCGCCGCACTATTCGGCAGCAGATTCTGAATCGCCCAAGGCTGGCGTCCCACCTCGGCGACGATCCAGCCCGCCTGACTGGCGAAGTAGGCAAAGGGAATGGAGGCAATCCCCCCCCAGAGCAGCCAGCGCATCTCCGTGACGCGACGCCCGAGATAGAGCATCAGCACCATGACGCCAATGAACATAAAGCCAAAGACAATCATCGCGCGGAAGGCGTAGAAGAGCAGCGGCACGTCGGGTACGATCTCCGAGGCATCGTTCAGATAGCCATAGCCAAAGTAGTCGAAATGCGTCTCTAGCGTCTCACGCGCACGCGCCATCGCGGGCTCGTCCTGCGCTTCCTTCGCCTTCTGGTAATCGGCGAGCGCGGCGATGGCGAGCTTGCCTCGCCTCATCTTCTCCTCCGTCGAGAGGGTGGGCTCTGCCTGCTCTCCATGTGCGGTGTAGCCGCCGGCGAGTATATTCTTAATACCAGGGACATAGCCATCTGCCTGATGCGTCGCGAGTAGAGAGAGCATGTTGGGGATCTCCACCTTGAACAAGAAGCCCTCTTCGCCCTCTGTTGCCCAGTCCGTGCCAGGCTTCATCACCCCTGCTGCGACCAGACCTGCATTCTTCTGCCCGTCGTAGAATCCCTCTACCGCTGCGAGCTTCATGGGTTGGTACTGTGCCATATTCACCGCCGACTGATGCCCGCTGTACATCACAACGGCCGAGCCGATGAGGCCGACAATGGCCGCGATCTTGATACTCGCGAGGGCGAACTCTGTATGGCGTTTCTTCAAGAGATACCAGCTCGACACCCCGATGCAGAACACCGCTCCGAGCGCCCAGCAGGAAGATACCGTGTGGAAGAATTTCACAATAGCCACGGGCGAAAACGCCACCTCCACAAAGCTCACCATCTCATGGCGCACCGTGTCGGGGTTGAACTCCATGCCAACGGGGTACTGCATCCACGCATTCGCCACGAGAATCCACCAAGCGGACGTCGAGGCGCCAAAGAGCGTCATCCATGTCGCCGTGAGGTGGAGACGCTTGCCGAGGCGATTCCACCCAAAGAACATCAGCGGCATGAAGGTCGCCTCTAAGAAGAAGGCAATAATGCCCTCGATCGCAAGCGGCGCGCCAAAAATATCGCCGACCACATAGCTGTAGTTGCTCCAATTCGTCCCGAACTGGAACTCAAGGATGAGCCCTGTCGCGACCCCCATGGCAAAATTGATCACAAAGAGCTTCATCCAAAAGCGCGTCGTATCGCGCCAGAAATCTTTCCCCGTGCGGTAGTAGATGGTATGCATGATCGCCATGATGAGACCTAGTCCCAGCGTCAGCGGGACAAAGATCCAGTGGTACATGGCCGTCATCGCAAACTGCGCGCGAGACCAATTGATAAGAGAAGGATCGACACCGTCCATAGTATTGTTCTATCGTTGTTTTCTATTTAATGGTTTGGGATGGAGGTAGTTTGTCTGCCCGCTGGATGAGCTCCCCGCTCACATACTCACGCTTCTCCTGCTCACTGCCCTCCAAAAAGCGGGGGAAGAAAAAGACACGCAGGATGCCAAACATGATCACGAGCTTGATGATCACAATCATCCACAGGGTGCGCCCCAGCACCATAGAAGAAAATCCCTCACGGTAAAAGCGGAGAATGCGTGCAAAAAGAGAGGAAGACATAGCCCACTTTAACAATTTATTTAGAGCAATTCAAGAAAAGTTGGGTAATTCTCACTGAAAAATGTTTTATTTGTAAAACTAAAGAAAGAAAAGCATTGGCTTTGCGCCTCCATTTTGCTAGAGTGGGAGGATCAGCATATGAAGATATCCCCCCCCCTCCTCTCAATAGGTCTCGGCTGCCTCTCGCTGCTGCTCGCCCCTGCCAGTGCAGCAGAAGGGCTCAGTGAGAAAGCCATCAAGACATACTCCGCCGAAGCACTTGCCAAGAGCCAAGCTGCGAGCATAGAAGAATACGGCTCCGAATGGGACAAGCGCTGCCTGAAGCACGGCGAGTTCTCCATGCCCTTCTTCTACAGCGTCCATGGCAAGAAGCCCAGAGACGGCCGCGCCCTCTATATCTCCATGCACGGCGGCGGTAGCGCACCCGCGAGCGTGAACGACCAGCAATGGGAAAACCAGAAACGCCTCTATACGCCCAAGGAAGGAATCTACTTCGTCCCCCGCGCCCCAACAGACTCGTGGAATATGTGGCATCAGGGCTACATGGACCCCTTTATTGAGAAGATCATCCAGCTTGCCATCATCAAAGAAGGCGTCAACCCCAACAAGGTCTACATCATGGGCTACTCCGCAGGAGGGGATGGTACCTACCAGCTCGCCCCTCGCCTCGCTGACCTCTGGGCCGCCGCTGCCATGAGTGCCGGACACCCAGGGGACGCGGCGATTGAGAACCTCTACAACCTCCCCTTTGGTCTCTACATGGGCGGACACGATCGCCCCTACCGTCGCAATGAAATCGCGCAGGAATGGAAGGTGAAGCTCGCGGATCTCGCCAAGGCGAACCGAGGTGCCTACATCCATGACGTGCGCATCTTCCCCCAGCATGGGCACTGGATGCAGCGCGATGACGCCGTCTCGATGAAATGGATGCCCAAGTACACACGCAATCCTATCCCCAAGAAAGTCATCTGGACGCAGGACGACGTGCTGCGCCCGCATTTCTATTGGCTCGCCGTCCCTGAAGGCTCAGCCAAGGTGAAGGACACCATTATCGCGAGCTACAAGGGCAACGAGATCACCATCGAGCGTGCCGATGCGGCGAGCTTCCTCATCTGTCTGAATGATGACATGCTCGACCTCGACAAGCCTGTCACGGTGAAACGCGATGGGAAGGTCATCTACAAGGGTATCGTCCCGCGCTACAAAGAAAATATCCTCCGCGATCTTGCCGACATGCGCGACCGCGACCAGCTCTTTGCCGCCAAGCTCCTCGTCGCAGGAGAACAGGTGACGCCCTACAAGGCAGAAGCGGCTCAATAAACCAATTCATTGAGAGGGCTATTTTCTCGCGAGGTAAGATTTTGAGATGATTTTAGAGCTGGATTTTTTACGA
>CAYJLP010000016.1:0-24633 GCA_964371115.1 uncultured Akkermansia sp.
GCCACAAATTCTCATCCAAACTGCTAGCAAAATCCGAAGCTGCTAATTTTGCAAGTCCCCTGTATGTCATGCAAACAATATAACAAATAGAGACATTTTCGATCATGAATGGTATGATTCCAGTATCACTTCACTCGAATCACACCACGATATGAACGACAAGAAACTCACCACCGCCGCAGGCGCGCCCGTCCCCGATAATCAGAACTCCATGACCGCAGGCAAGCGTGGTCCCGTCCTCCTCCAAGACGTCTGGCTCATTGAGAAGCTCGCCCAGTTCCACCGCGAGGTCATCCCTGAGCGACGCATGCATGCGAAGGGCTCGGGTGCTTTCGGACACTTCACCGTCACGAACGACATCAGCGCGTACACGAAGGCCGCGCTCTTCTCCGAGGTAGGCAAGCAGACGGAGGTTTTTATGCGCTTCTCCACTGTCGCAGGTGAGCGCGGTGCGGCCGACGCGGAGCGCGATATTCGCGGCTTTGCCGTCAAGTTCTACACCGAGCAGGGGAACTGGGATCTCGTTGGCAACAACACGCCTGTGTTCTTCTTCCGCGATCCTCTCAAATTCCCCGACCTCAACCATGCCGTCAAGCGTGACCCAAAGACCAACATGCGCAGCGCGCTCAACAACTGGGACTTCTGGACGAACCTCCCCGAGGCTCTGCACCAAGTCACCATCGTCATGAGCGATCGCGGCATCCCCAAGAGCTACCGCCACATGCACGGCTTTGGCAGCCATACCTACAGCATGATCAACGCGAACAACGAGCGCGTCTGGGTCAAGTTCCACTTCGTCAGCCAGCAGGGCATTGAGAACCTCAGCGACGCCGAGGCCGCTGAGCTCATCGGGCAGGACCGCGAGAGCCACCAGAACGACCTCTTCACCAGCATTGAGAAGGGCGAGAACCCCCAGTGGAAGCTCTGCATCCAGGTCATGACCGAGGAGCAAGCGAACGCCTGCCCCTACAACCCCTTTGACCTCACGAAGGTATGGTCCAAGAAGCAATACCCCCTCATCGAGGTCGGCATCCTCGAGCTCAACCGCAATCCGGAGAACTACTTTGCCGATGTCGAGCAGGCCGCTTTCTCCCCCGCGAGCGTCGTACCTGGCATTGGCTTTTCCCCCGACCGCATGCTCCAAGCGCGCCTCTTTGCCTACGCGGATGCGCACCGCTACCGCCTCGGGGTGAATCATCACCAGATCCCTGTCAATCAGCCTCGCTGCCCCATGCACAGCTTCCACCGCGATGGAGCGATGCGCGTGGATGGCAACTATGGTGCTGCGACCTCCTACGAGCCCAATAGCTTTGGCGAGTGGCAAGAGCAGCCCGAGCATCGTGAGCCCGCTCTGCCTCTGCATGGCGATGCCGATCGCTACGACTTCCGCGAGGATGATGACCAGTATTTCTTCCAAGTCGGCGACCTCTTCCGCCTGATGAGCGCGGAGCAGCAGCAGCTTCTCTTTGAGAACACCGCGCGCGCGATGGGCGATATCCCCGAGATGATCAAGCGCCGCCACATCAATCACTGCATGCAGGCAGATCCCGCTTACGGCGCTGGCGTCGCCCTTGCGCTCGGTCTGAGCATCGAGGGAGCCTAAGAATCCTTCGAATTTAGCATCAAGCAGAGCCTTCTTTTCCCCTTTGACTGAGGGGGAAAGAAGGCTTCTTTATGCCTGCATGTAGCCTTGACAAAATAGCTGCTAGAGTCTAACATAAGGGGGATGAATTTGAAAGTCGTGGCGTTGCTCGCCCTCTGTATTGTTTCCTTGTTTCTCTCGCCCGCTCTCTCGCTGCTCATCGGCATGGTCTTTGCCTTGAGCTGTGGGGCTGTCTTGGAGAAAAGAACTGCAAAAAGCTCCTCTCTGCTCCTCAAGGTAGCCGTCGTCGGTCTCGGCTTTGGTATTAATATTGAGGAATCGCTGCGCACCTCCTCCGAGGGCATCGTGCTCACCGTCGTCTCCATCTTCCTCGTGATGGTCGCAGGCTATGGCTTGGCAAAGGTCTTTAAGATTGGCAGCAAGCTCGCGTACCTGATCTCATCAGGGACGGCCATTTGCGGCGGTAGTGCCATCGCTGCTGTAGCCCCCGTGATCAAGTCGAAGGCGCAGGATACGTCCATGGCACTCGCCGTTGTCTTCTCGCTCAATGCGGTGGCGATGCTGACCTTTCCCAGCATTGGGCGTTATCTGAATCTCTCGCAGGCGGATTTTGGCATGTGGGCAGCACTCGCTATCCATGATACGAGTGCCGTCGTCGGCGCGGCAAAGAGCTATGGTGCCGAGGCTCTCGACATCGCCGTGCTGGTGAAGCTGAGCCGCGCGCTGTGGATCATCCCTCTGTCACTCATCTCTATCTTCCTCTTCAAGAGCACCGATAGTGAGGGGAAGAGGGGCGTGTCTATTCCTTGGTTCATCTTGCTCTTTATCGTCGCGATGGTGATCAACAGCTACATCGCGCTGCCCCAGTGGTTCACCGCGAGTGTGGAGGTCAGCTCCCACCATATCCTCAGCCTCTGCCTCTTCCTGATCGGCAGTCAGCTCTCCGTCGACGCGGTGAAGCGCGCGGGTATCAAGTCCATCCTCTTTGGCATCAGCCTGTGGGTCTTCATCAGCGTGGGCTCCCTGCTCATCATCGTCTAGCTTGGGTGCTAGTGAGTAAGTTCATAAACGTTATCTCTCCATCGCAATATGAAGACTTCAATAAGCTCACCTGCCAAGCAACCCGCCTTTGCCATCATCGCGACCATGGTGCTCATGGTGCTCATCGCCCTCATTGCGATTGGCCTCATGTCACTCGTCGCCAGTCGCAATCGCATCGCCGCGCAAAAGCTCCTTGTGGAGGAAGCGCGCCAGCAAGCCCGCATCGGTCTAGATGCTGCTATCGCCACCTTGCAGATGGAGGTGGGACCCGATCAGCGCGTGACGGCGAACTCGGGCATCTTGAACACCAGCCCTGATGAGGCGAGTTCTCATCTCCTCGGCGTCTGGAATAGCTGGGATGGTTCTATCTATGGAAATAGCCTGAGCGACAAAGCAGAAAATATCCAAGCGACCTACGACAAGGGGCGCTCCAAGATGTTCCGCCGCTGGCTCATCTCCTCACGCAATGAGGAGGCAGCGCGCCAGCTGGATGCGTACAAGGGGCTCAGCCGTCGATTACCCGGTCAGCGCATCTGTCTCGTCGGCGAGGGAACGCTGGGAGCGAACGCATCGCGCGATCAGTACATCTATGCGGATCTCGTCGATATGCCCTCACGCGGTCAGAACACAACGCAATACGCATGGTGGGTAGGTGGTGAGAATCAAAAGGCCAAGATCAGCATCGAGGAGATAGCCGAGAGCTCCGATCCCGTCGCTGCCCTGCATCGTACATGGGATACTCCCCCGCCCTCTTTTGAGGGCAGTGCCCTCTACAAGGAGCTCGCTGAGCCTATAAAAGACAGGGCAAAGCTACTCACCCTCGAGACACTCCCCCTGAGTAGTGCCGCGTCACGTGCGGCGGGCGCGCCCTATTTTTTTGACATCACGACACACTCCTACAGCCTACCTATCAATGTGCGCATGGGGGGACTCAAGCAGGATCTCTCGCTGCTCTTGGACAAAGAGCACCTCGGCGACACCGAGTTCTCCCGCCGCACGACGCAGGACGCACCTATCGTCGAGCAGGGCAACCAGATCCCTGAGGCAAAGATGCGCGACATGCCCATCGGCAGCTGGCAGGTGCTGCACGCCTACCACAACACCTGGCCGCGTGGTGAGTCATCCAACAGAGCCTTCCACGGTCGACTCGTCGGCAATCTCCATCATGCGCACACGCGCATGAGCGGCAGCGCCTACAAGGACAACGACTACCTACAGGATACCAATAGTGCCACGGGAGGCGACTACGACATCAAAACCCTGCTCGAAGAGGGGTCGAGGACAGCAGGCTACGCGCGCGTCCCCGTGATGCTCTCCTACATCAAGAGCTTCTTCATGCACGCCGAGCCCAACGGGGAGACGGGCTCCACAGGGGAACAAAAATACAATCTGAGCCTCGGCTACACAGGCGTCGTCCTCTGGTGGAATCCCTACAACGTCCCCATGCGCATCTCCAGCAAAAAGCTCTGGTCCTACACGCTGCCTTACAAGACCGTCTGGTTGCAAAGCCTCTATGATACACAAGATGGGCAAGGCTACCGATGGTCGAACTATGGGATGGTGCAGCGCGGTCACTACGACACACAGCTGGGGCTCGCCTATTGGAATGCGCAGACATTCGGGGATAACTATGGGGAGTACTTCATTGCTGAGCGCAGCAATCAGAACGCGGATATCGTCTTTGCCCCGGGTGAGATCCTCATCTTCTCCCCTACGACGGGTGATGCGATCACAGATATAGGCGAGGCCTTTGACAATCCCTTTTCCAATGAATACGACCCCAAGACGACTTCGGGAATCAAGGCACATTTCTACGGCAACAAGGTGAGCTACGCGAATGGCAAAGATACGACGAAGTCCAAGGTGGACAGCGGGCATTTCAAGCTCAGGCTCCGCCACGGTGCTCACTACGACCCTGTCACGAAGGCGAAGATTCCGCTCTTCTCCAATATGGGCATTTGGTTTGCAGGCTCCGCCGAGATGCTCACGTACCGAGGTGGATTCCTCGGTCTGACAGATTCGACGGGAGGCAATGTCGGGCAGCATCTCGGATCACCCCACCGCTACACGCTGGGCTGGTACGATCCTGATACGACCTCGGAGAACCTAGAGGTCATGAATACCACCGCATGGAATACATCCACCATGAATGACCCCGATCAGCCCTACTTTGTGGCAGCTTTGGGCATTGCTCCCAAATCGGCGAACAACGCGATGCAGCCCCGCTTCACCTCCAGTGACTACCGTAGCAAGTCATGGCAGTACTCCAGCCCCGCCTTCTTCGGCTCTCGTATCGCGGAGTCAGGAGCAAAGAAATCGACATTCGACCAGATGCGCGCCTACCATCCCTACCAGCTCGTCAATATAGCGGTCGGCGGCGGCCTCACCTCGGCACCTCTCGATAGTATAGGGCGCAATGGCTTCTATGGTGGCACGAGTGACGGCGAGCAGGTCTCCTTTATCGCATCGTTGGAGATTCCCATGCATCCTCCCTTCTCCCTCGCGGGACTCAGCGGGATGCGCCTCACCCCCGGATGGTTCAAAGGGACGCAGCGCACGATTTTTGAAGGCGGTAGCTCGAATCTCGTGCGCCAGCAGTATCAATCAGGCGTGCCTAGCGTCGGCATTGGCAACTCCTTTGCCGACCCTGCCCTGCCCGCAGACGGCATCCACCGAGTCTACAGTCACGACTACCCCCTCATCTATGGGCAGGAGGTGATCTTTGACGACTATTATGATCATGGACTCCTCATCAATGATGCCTTGTGGGATCGCTTCTTTACCTCCTCCGTGGCTGACATGCCCTCAGCGAGCGGCGTCATTGATGCCAAGACGACGCTGACGAGCTTTCTCAATGATGAGGCTCCCCTGCCAGTCTCTCGCTATGTCAAGGGGGAGAACCCCTACAGCCATGAGGCAATTATTGAGCGCGTTATGGCGGAGGATGGCTGGATGTACATCGCGCAGTTCCTCCAGATCGACGGTGGGTTTAACGTCAACTCCACCTCGATTGAGGCTTGGGCGGCTACCCTGCGTGGACTCGCGAAGCGTCAGCTGGTGAGCAATGTTAAGGGAAAGCTCAGCTTTGTCGAGCAGGATAAGAACGCGACAGATGTGCTTTTCTCCCGCTTCATGGTCTCGACCACGGACAAGAGTATCGAGTCTCTGGGCGGCTACAGCATGATGCGTGGCTCGACGGAGCTGCGCGGCGGCGACGGACTGACCTCGGCATGGGGGGAGGTGCGCAAGCTGGACAATGACGCTATCCAAGAGCTCGCTGAGCGCATCGTCGAGCAGGTGCGTGAGCGCGGGCCCTTCCTGAATATGTCCGACTTCATCAACCGCCGCCTCGATGCGGACAACAAGCAGCACGCGCTCACAGGCGCGCTCCAAGCCGCCATTGATAGAACCTCCATCAATGAGAATTTTAAAGAAATCCTCGTGGACTCCGCAGGCGATGGCGAGTTCTACCTATTCCCCGAGGCGGCACTCGGCTCTATCCATACGGCCGCTCCAGGCTACCTCATCCAGAGCGATATTCTCATGTCGCTGAGCAATATCCTCACCCTGCGCGATGACACCTTTATCGTGCGCTCCTATGGCTGTGTGCGCAATAGCAATGACGCCATCCTTGCTCAGGCATGGTGTGAGGCTATCGTGCAGCGCAGCATCGACTATGTCGATCCGAGCAACAAGCCCTTTGAGAGCGAGCGCAAGCCTGATGGGAGCAAATCCGCTGCCGACATATCCGATGTCAACAAGGTCATGGGGCGCAAGCTCAAGGTGGTCTCCTTCCGCTGGCTGGACCACTGGGATATCTGATGGGTCGGTCGTTAGCGAGCGCTGCTCATGCGGTCGTTGAGGGGGAAGTTGTGCAGGAGCCATGGGGCTGACTCCTTGCCGAGGTAGTAGTGCCACCATTCCTTCTCATAGTTTTTGAAGCCGTGCCGCTGCATCACCGCAAGGAGCAGCGTACGGTTTTTCTTTGCCTCAGCGGAGATGAAGGAGCCCTT
Source organism: uncultured Akkermansia sp. (assembly GCA_964371115.1). GTDB lineage: Bacteria > Verrucomicrobiota > Verrucomicrobiia > Verrucomicrobiales > Akkermansiaceae > Akkermansia. The sequence continues at coordinate 6,658 of CAYJLP010000016.1, forward strand.
GTAGCGTGTCGCGGAGCTGGGGTCGAGGAAGTCGATGGGGCTGCCCATGTCGATAGGCTGCCCTGTCTGTGCGTCAAGCAGGGTGATGTCCACGGCGATACCAAAGCTATGCTCGGAGAGGTCTCCTATGTAGCGATCGCCATGGATCTGCGCTTTGCTGATGCGGGGGAAGTATTTTTGCTTCATGGCCTGCTCGGGCGTCTTAGCCCAGGCGGCGATGTCGGCGAGCGCGCGGTGTGGTCTGTAGGCGTCGCGCAGCAGGATGCTGTAGCCACGTGAGGCAAAGTCATGCGAGGCCGCCGCGAGGGCACGCGCTGCATCGCGGCGCAGCACGGCGCGCTTGCCCGTGTAGCCATCAATGGGGCGACCGACGAAGTTGTCATGCCCCGCATACATCAGATCCACCTTGATCTCGGGCGCTATCTCATCGAGAAAGCAGAGCTCGGCGTGCAGCTGGTTGTGCGTGGCGTGCGGTGTGCTGCTGGATGGCGCAGCTTGTTGAGTGCAGGATGGGCAGAGGAGGAGGGCGAGGGTTAGCCCGAAAGCGCGCCCGATGGGGAGAATATTCACGCGGAAGATTCTAACAGCTCCGCTCATCCTAATCAAGCAACAATCAAGAGCGTAGAGTGAAATGAATACGCGTCGTCACCGTCGAGGCGATCGCGCGCCCATTCTCCGTCGCGGGCACAAAGCTCCAGCGACTCATGATCCAGCTGCGCGCACCGTTATCAAATTCGCGGAAGCCACTTGATGCCACGACATGCACGCGCGTCGGCTTGCCCGCAGGGCTCACCGAGATGCGCACACGCACCGTGCCCTCTGCTTGACGGCCTCGGAGGCTGGGAGGGTAGGGGGGCTTTGGCGCGGAGCGGTAGCTGGGCTTCGTCTTGGCAATCATGCCTGCCGATGCTGAGGGCTTCGCGGGATGTGAGCTGGGTTTGCCTTGGGCGGCGAGGCGGCGCGCCTGCTGCTGGCGTGGGGTGGCTTTTTTCGTGACCTTTGCCGTCTTTTGAGTTTTCTTTTGATTCTTCTGAGGCTGCAGCTTGGGCGCGGGCTGGAAGTTCGCTTCATTGAAATCCTCTTCTATGCTTGCCAAGCTGTCCTCGCGCTGTGGTGGCAGCGGCGGCAGCTCGGGGTCTGGCACCACGATGGGTGCCATGTCGATGCGCGGTGCGACCATGGGCGGCGTAGGCTCGCAGGGGGGGAACTCAGCGAGGCTGTTGAGATCGAGCTTGGGCTCTTTACTCTCCACGGGGGGCTGCGCTGCTGCTGTGGAGGGTGCTACGAGGTGGACATGGGTGAGGCTGGAGAGCTGGGAAGTGAGTGAAAAACGCTCACCGCGCGACCAAGGCAGAGCCAGATACATCGCGCCGAGGATGCCCGCGAAGATGAGGAGGAGGTAGGGCGTGGTCTGCCACGCGATGAGCTCTCGTCTCCTCGCGGCATCGGGACAATCAGAGGGGCGGGAGGTCGAGGGGCGTGGGCTCTTGCGCTGGGGGGAGGGAGTCATGGGGATCGCAGGATCGGTGTGCGCCGATATGGGAGGGGGGCTTGCGAAGTACTATTCAACTTGGTTTTCCGGCTTGGTGAGAGGAGGATTGTTCTCTGTAAAAAAAGAAAATCCAGTACTTCTTTACGGTTGCGACACAGCGATGGGATGACACCATACTTGCCCAATGAGGAGTGCGGCGTGCACGCCTCGATGAATAGGGGGGGAGATCGGCCGCGCCTGTTTTGCCTCTTGAGGGAGAGAAAACAAGTAGAGCGAGCTCCTCGCGGATAATGGCACAAGAGCGGCGCGGACGCAAGCCCTATTTTCAAGATTTCTGTCTTAGTCTCTCACCACGCTTGACCTCGCGCCATATTTTTGTTAGTATACGGACGTGTCAGCAGAACTAGAGTTTCGTGACCAATCGTCTTATCTGAAAAGTCAATTGATTACATGCATAGGCAACAAGCGCGCACTCCTGCCCTATTTGGCACAGGTGTTTGGGCAATTGGAGCAGAAAGTCGGGCGAAAGCTGCGCTGTTGGGATGCCTTTTCTGGCTCGGGCGGCGTCTCTCGTCTGCTGAAGTCCTACGCCTCCGATCTCTACAGCAATGACCTCGAGCTCTACGCCGCCTGCATGGGGCGCTGCTATCTTGCCAATACCAGCCCCGCGCTGCTGCGCAAGCTCCATCGCATCCACAGGGCTCTGCTCTCAGAGCTCTCCGAGCCCGAGCAGCTGCACACGGGCTTTGTCTCTGATCTGTACGCGCCCAAGGACGATGAGCATATCCAGCCCGATGAGCGCGTCTTCTACACACGGCGCAACGCCATGTATATTGACACGGCGCGCAGCCTCATCTCGCGTCTCGATGTGAGTCTCCAGCCCTTCTTCCTCGCCCCTCTGCTGAGCATGGCCTCGGTGCATACGAATACGTCGGGCGTCTTCAAGGGATTCTACAAGAATGACATCGGCATCGGCCAGTACGGCGGACGCGGTGAGCATGCCCTCTCGCGCATCAAGAAGGACATCGAGCTGCCTTTCCCTATCTTTTCCCAGTTCAGTTGCCCCGTCACCGTCACGCAAGACGACGCTCTCCAAGCAGTGAAAAAACTTCCCGAGCTCGACCTCGCCTACTTTGACCCGCCGTACAATCAGCATCCCTACGGGTCGAATTACTTCATGCTCAACCTCATCGCCGAGGGCAAGGCACCGAATAAAGACACGCTCTCGCGCGTCTCAGGCATCCCGAACAACTGGCGGCGCTCCGACTTCAACCAGAAGGCGGGCTCCATGCAATCCCTCCAGCGGCTCATCACCTGCTGTCCCTCGCGCTACATCATGCTCTCGTACAACTCCGAGGGCCTGCTCACAAAAGACGACATCCTCGGCATTATGAGCGGCAGCGGCAGCGTCGAGCTCCAAGAGATCCCCTACGCCACCTACAAGGGCAGCCGCAACCTGCGCGGCCGCACGCTGCGCGTCATGGAATACCTCTTTACCATGGAAAAGACTTGTTAAACGGGCCTTGCTTGCCTACAATGGCACCCATGACACCCAGACGCCTCGTTGTCAAAATCGGAAGCAATGTCCTCACCTGTGCCGACGGCACGCTCGACCTCTCCCGCATGGAGAGCCTCGTCGAGCAGATCGCGAGCCTCAGGCAGCAGGGGCATGAGATCATCCTCGTCTCCAGTGGAGCCGTCGCCTCGGGGCGCAGCATCTTGCCAGCGAGTGAAAGAAAAAAGAAACTCGCCGCTGTCTCCATGCGCCAGCTCTACTCCGCAGTCGGACAGGCGCGCCTGATCAATGAGTATTACCAGCTTTTCTCCCGCCACGGTCTCTACTGCGGGCAGGTGCTCACGACGAAAGAGAGCTTTTCTACGCGCCAGCACTACCTCAACCAGCAGCACTGCATGGAGGTCATGCTTGCGCACGACGTGCTGCCTATTGTCAATGAGAATGACACCATCTCCGTCACCGAGCTCATGTTCACCGACAACGACGAGCTCTCGGGGCTCGTCGCCAGCATGATGAAAGCGCAGCAGCTTATTATTTTGAGTAATATTGACGGCATCTACAACGGCGATCCTCAGTCGCCCGACAGCCAAGTCATCCGCCGCATCGACGACCAGCAGGAGGGTATCCAGCAGTACTTTTCGCAAGTACGCTCTAGCTTCGGGCGTGGTGGCATCATCACCAAGCACCGCATCGCGCGCCAAGTCGCCGCCGAGGGGATTGAGGTGATTATTGCGAATGGGCAGCGCGCGGGCATCTTGCTTGATCTGCTCGCCTCTCCTGATGAGACGCTCTGCACGCGATTCACCCCCAGTGAGAAGAGCATCACACCGCGCAAGAAATGGCTCGCGCATAGCGAGGGCTTTGCCAAGGGGGAGCTCCACCTCAGCCCGCCCGCCTGCGCCGCGCTCACAGGGGAGAGCGCGTGTAGCCTACTGTCCGTTGGCGTGACACGTGTCGAGGGGGATTTTGAGAAAGGCGACATCGTGCGCCTGCTCGATGCCGAGGGCGCACTCATCGCACTGGGGCAGATTTCTTGTGACGCGTCGCATGCGCGTCGTATTGCAGGGGAGAAGGATCACCCCGCGCTTGTTCATTACGATTACCTCCACCTTATCAGCTCATGAGCCTCACACCCGCCCTCGAACAATGCCGCCGCGCGAGCCGACAGCTCGCTCGTCTCAGTGAAGAACGTATCAATGACATCCTGCTGCGCCTCGCGGTACGTGTACGCGAGCAAAGCGAGATGATCCTCGCTGCCAATCAACGCGACCTCGCGGCGATGGAGATGGACAATCCGCTTTACGATAGATTATTGTTGAATGAATCGCGATTGGAAGAACTCGCTGTCAGCATGGAGCAGCTCAGTACATTGCCCAGCCCGCAGGGGGAGATACTCAGTGAGAGCACGCGTCCGAATGGGCTTGTGATTCAGAAAGTCCGTGTTCCTTTTGGGGTGATTGGGGTGATTTATGAAGCTCGACCCAATGTCAGTCTGGATGTTTTTAGTCTCTGCTTCAAGAGTGGCAATGCCTGTGTGCTCAAGGGCGGCAGTGATGCCTATCATACCAATGCGCAGCTCGTCGCGCTTATACGTGACGTGCTTGTGGAGAATCAGCTTAATGCGGAGCTCGTGCAGTTGCTGCCTCCGGGGCGTGAGAGCACAGGGGAGCTGCTGCATGCGCTGGGGCTGGTCGACCTGCTTATCCCGCGTGGGAGTCAATCGCTCATTAACTATGTGCGAGAGCATGCACGCGTGCCTGTGATTGAGACAGGGGCGGGTATCTGTCATTGCTATGTTGACGCACAGGCGCAGCCCCAGATGGCCGTAGGCATTGTCACCAATGCCAAGACTCGCCGCGTCAGTGTCTGCAACGCACTGGATTGTCTGGTCGTTCATCGTGATCAGTTGCCCTCGCTTGCTAGCATCTGCGCGGATCTGGTACCACATAAGGTCATTATCCATGCTGATGAGCCCGCCTACGCCGCACTCCAAGACCGCTACCCCAGCGAGCTACTCCAGCGCGCAGATGAAGAAAGCTATGGGCGTGAATTCCTCGATTATCAACTCTCTATCCTTACTGTCAGCAGTATTGACGACGCGATCAGTCATATCACGAAGTATAGCTCACAGCATAGCGAATCCATCGTCACCGAGGATAGCGAGGCAGCGGAGTATTTTGTGCAGAGTGTTGATGCTGCTTGCGTGTATGTGAATGCCTCCACCGCCTTCACCGATGGAGGGCAATTTGGATTTGGTGCTGAGATAGGCATCAGTACGCAGAAGATGCATGCACGCGGTCCCATGGCACTCCCCGAGCTCACCAGCTACAAATACATCATACGCGGCGCGGGGCAGGTGCGAGCGTAGAGGAAAGCGGTTGGGTTGGTGAGGGCTTTCTTCGTCGGGCGAGAACTCCAGTCCCCACCCGACAAAGAAAAGCACCTCAATTAAAACAAGTCAAACTCCGCCACGGCGACCTGCTTGCCATCGCGCGCAATCTCCGTGACTTCGATCTTGATGAAAGCCGCTTCCACGCCCTTCTTAAAGTAGTAATAACGCTTGCTCGGATCATTGATCAAGTTCCCAAAATCAAAGCTACCCACGTTCTTCCACGTCTTACCATCGAGGCTCGCAAGCACACGCCCCTTCGCCATCATGCCCTTCGCATGCTCGGTCTGCGGCGTGTAGGCAAAGCCCTTCAGCTGCTGCTTTTTCCCAAGATCAATCGTAAAGAAATGCTTCTGCCCTACCTGCGACATCCAGTAGCTGCGCTGATTCGCATCCATGATGTTGCCCACAGGGTGCTTTGCCTCTTGGCTGCTCTGTCCTACCAGTTTCCAGCCGTTCTTCGCGATGCCGATTTGCTCACTGGTGACCGATCCCGATGCTCCATTGCTGATGGCAACGGCCTTGAGCACAACATTTCCCTTGTCAATCGCCCCTGTGTACTTTGGAGAATCCGCCGTCGGTGTGCTGCCATCCGTGGTGTAGTGGATGCTCATTCCCGAGTTGAGGTTCTCCATGGTCTTCTGACCATGTGGCTTCCAGCCAAACTCAGGCTTGAAGGGCGTGATACTGACCTTGCCCTCACGATTGGTCTGGAAGATGAGGCGGGGCGGACGTGATTGATAGTAATGCGCCGAGATGTTGCTGAATGCTGGCTCAAGGCGCGATTCAAGCACACGGACGCGGATCTTGTCCGTTGTCACAGGGTCAAAGCGCAGGATGCGCTTGTAGCCGATATTCGTCGATTCACTAATCTGCTTCCACTGCCCGTCTATCATCGCGTCCACGGCGAATTTCTCCACGCGCTCACTGTGCGTGCGGATAGCTTCCTGTAGGACGAGGCGGTTGAGGGTGATGGGCTTGGGCGTGGTGATCACAAGTTCCTTATCCTTCATCACGACGTAGGTGTCATGATTGCCATCGAGTACTTCCTTCGCGCCCTTCGCCCCTGCAAAGAGGTCGGTGCCGTAGGTCTTGCGGATGATCTTGCCAGTCTCTTCGAGTACCTTGACCTCAGCATCAGAGAGGCGACCTTCGCGGTTCGGCGTCACGTTGAGCAGGAAGGTAGCGTTGCCGCCCACCGAGCGCTCATAGATGTCAAAGACGTCATCCACGCTGCGGATCTTTTGGTGCACGTCATCGCGGTAGAACCAGCCTTCGCGGATGGAGGTGTTCACCTCAGCTTGTTGATAGAGGAGGAACTTTGCCCCGTAGAGCTGCTCACGGCTGCCCAGCATCTGCCCTGTCATGTCGGCGAAGGGCTTGTTCTGGTTGATCTCGTAGTTGAAGGGGATGACATTCCACTCGGTCGCGCGGGTCGCCCCCGCTTCATTGCCACACCAGCGGATGTCCGCGCGTCCGAAGATGACGGCATCAGGGGCGAGCGTGCGGATGAGCTCTTCCCATGCCTTGTAGTTGTACTGCTGGTTGCCCTTGCGCTTCGGATGCGCGCCGTCAAACCAGAGCTCGTGTACAGGACCGTATTCGGTGAGCAGCTCATAGAGCTGATTGAGGAAATACTCGTTGTAGTCGTCTACTTCGAATTGGAATCTCTTCTTATTCTTGAAGGGGCGTCCCTTGACCTCGCGCGGGATGGTGCGCTTCGTGGTCTTGCTGAGGTTGCCATAGAGTCCCTTCGCATTCTCGATCTGGTAGAGGTCGGCGGGGGAGAGGTAGATGCCGAGCTTCATGCCGTACTTTTGGCAGGACTTCGACAGGTCGCGCAGGACATCGCCGCGGCCGTTCTTGAAGGGGCTCGACATCACGCCCTGCTTCGTGTAGCGACTCTGCCAGAGGACAAAGCCATCGTGATGCTTGACCGTGATGATCACTTTCTTCATGCCCGCGGCCTTCATGGCGCGTACCCATTGGTCTGTGTCGATGGATTTGAGGTCGAATACCTCGGGATTTTCAAAACCATTGCCCCACTCGCGGCGGGTGAAGGTGTTGGGACCAAAGTGGACAAAACCGATGAACTCATTGCGCAGTGCCTCCCATTGATTGGCGGTCGGCACGATGTGGGCGGCTTTCTTGATGATGGATTCTTTGGACTCACCTTGTTTGATGGCAATCATATTGCTCACCTTGATTTCTTCTGCGATGAGCGCGGGGATCAAGGAGCCGATGAATAGTGATTTTAATAGCATATGGGTATTCTTGTAGTGATGAGATGCGCCAGCATATGGGCGGCTGGTGACTTACTGTATGTTGTCTCTATGTATTTAGCGGGGTTGTTTGCATTGATCGACTGCTTGTTTTCAAGATGAGGATAGAGCCAAGAGTCGACGATGGAAGTGAGACCCAGTCTATCATGTTCATTTTCTTTTTCAAGGCATTTTTTAGACCGCGGCAATGGCGTAGCAGAGGCGTAACGCCCGCGTGCATAGCATGAAAACAAAATAGCCTCGTGAAAATAGAGACTGCTGTCTTGTGCTTATTTCGGGGGGGGAGGAGGGAGGTTCTTCATCTGCTTGTAGAAATTGTTTGGTAGAATACATTAAGTTAGCTTTGACTAATGGTTGCTAACAATCTATATTATAGAATAGACTATACAAGCCTGTATAGACTTTACTTTATACTTATTCGTTATGAGATATTTACGTATTTTGCTTGCTGCGGTGAGCTTGACCCTTGTTACGCTCTTGTTTCTCAACCTGAGCCCCGCCATCATCAAGCATTTGCAATGGATAGCCGAGTGGCAGTTCTTGCCCGCTGTCTTGTCACTCAATGTCATTGTCATCGCCGCCATCGTGGTATTAACCCTACTTTTTGGTCGCGTCTACTGCTCCGTCATCTGCCCGCTCGGCATCGCGCAGGATGCTGTCTCAGGGATAGCCAACTCCTGTAGTAAAAAACGCAGCAAAAAGCCCTTCATCCACCGCCCCGCCAACAACATCCTGCGCTACGGCGTGCTCGCCGTCTTCATCGTCGCTCTCGTGGCAGGCATCGGCATGGTCTTCACTGCACTCGCGCCCTACAGCGCCTATGGACGCATTGCGAGCAACCTCCTCGCCCCCATCGGCATTGAGATCAACAACCTCCTCGCCGACGGCGCGGCAAAGGAAAACAGCTTCTCCTACATCCACCGCCCCGAGCTCATCATCATCTACCCCAGCCTCATGCTCTCGGTGCTCACCGTGCTCATCATCGGAGCACTCGCGTGGTTCCGCGGTCGCTACTACTGTAACACCGTCTGCCCCGTCGGCACCCTGCTCGGACTGCTCTCGCGCTTCTCCCTCTACCGTCCCACCATAGACAATGACCGCTGCGTCTCCTGCAAGCTCTGCTCCTTCAAATGCCGCTCGGGCTGCATTGATGCAAAGAATCACGCCATCGACGTCAGCCGCTGCGTGATGTGCCTCGACTGCACGGCCGCCTGCAGCAAGGGGGCGATCAAATGGGCTTGGGTGAATCCCTTCTCCAGCAAACCCGCACCCACCCCCGCACTCAAGAAAAAGAAAGCCGCCGCGCGTACAGAGGCTACCACACCCGCCACTCCAGCATCCAGCGAATCTGACAGCCCCGCCGCCCCCTCCACCGACAACTCCCGCCGCGACTTCTTCGCCTTCGCCGGAGCCGTCCTCCTCGCGAACACCATCAAGGATGGCAAAAAGCGCGAGAAGAAAGGCGACGGCGGACTCGCCCCGCTGAAGGAAAAACTCCCCTGCGACCGCAGCTCCTCCGTCGTGCCCCCTGGCGCGCGCTCCCAGAGCAATTTTTACAAACGCTGCACTGGCTGCCAACTCTGCGTGAGCAACTGCCCGAACCGCGTCCTGCGCCCCAGTGAGGACATGAGCACCCTCTTCCAGCCCGAGATGAGCTTCGAGCGCGGCTTCTGCCGTCCTGAATGCAACAAATGCTCGCAGGTCTGCCCCACGGGAGCTATCTGTGCCATCACGACCGCCGAGAAATCCAACATCAAGATAGGCAAGGCCGTCTGCAACCACCGCGAATGCCTCCCCATCACCGACGGCGTGAACTGTGGTCACTGCGCCCGCAGCTGCCCCACAGGAGCCATCAAGATGGTCCCCGTCGGCAAGGGACGCCCTGAGCATCTCCTCAAGCCCATCGTCGATCAGTCTCTCTGCATAGGCTGCGGCGCCTGTGAGTTCTACTGCCCCGTACGCCCTCAAGCTGCCATCCATGTAGAAGGCCTCATCGACCACCAACCCCTCATCTAATGCAGCCTATGAACGAGAATCAACACAAGCCCATGCCCTCCATGAATCCCTCACATTCCGACCCTCGCTCAGGCTGCCCCGGTCGCCGCGCCTTCCTCAAGCTCTCAGGCGCGAGCCTCGCCGCCACCGCCCTCACAGGCTGCGGTGCGGACAGTGAGAAGCCAGCCTCCGCCCCGACAGGCGAGATGAGCTACCGCACGTCCCAGAAGACAGGCGATCGCTGCTCGCTACTCGGCTACGGCTGCATGCGCTGGCCGCAGAAAGACGGCAAGATTGACCAAGAGAAGGTCAACGAACTCGTTGACTACGCCATCGCCCATGGGGTGAACTACTTTGACACCGCCCCTTTCTACATTGGGGGCGCGTCCGAGGAGGCCACAGGCATCGCGCTGAGCCGTCATCCGAGGAACAGCTACTACCTCGCCACCAAGCTCTCCACGCAGAACAGCGTCGACATCCGCAGCTTCGAAAAGTCCAAGGAAATGCTCGAGACCTCCATGAAGCGCCTCCAAGTCGACTACATCGACTACTACCTCATCCATTGCATTGGACTGGAGAAAGAAGGCATCGCCGGTGTCGACCAGCGCCTGCTGGACAATGGCATGCTCGACTACCTCAAGCAGCTGCGCCGCGAGGGCAAGGTGCGCAACATCGGCTTCTCCTACCACGGAGACATCAAGCTCTTTGACCACGCGCTCGCCTACGACATGGACTGGGACTTTGTCCAGATCCAGCTCAACTACGTGGACTGGAAGAACGCGTCGGGTGCGAACTTTGACGCCGAATACCTCTACAACGAGCTTGTAAAGCGCGACATCCCCGCCGTCGTCATGGAGCCCCTGCTGGGCGGTCGCCTTGCGAAGGTGCCCACCGACTTCGTCGAGCCCCTGCAGGCCCTCGCCCCCGATCAGAGCATCGCCTCGTGGGCATTCCGCTACGCGGGCAGCTTCCCCAATGTCCTCACCGTCCTCAGCGGCATGACCTACATGGACCACCTCGTCGACAACCTCAAGACCTACTCCCCGCTCGATCCCCTCGACGCGCAGGAGCGCCAGCTGCTGGAGCTCATCGGAGCCGTCATTGCCAATGCGCCTCTCAGCGATGAGCAAAAGGTGATGATGGAGCGACTTGGGGCTGATGTGTCAAAGTTCCGCACCATCCCCTGCACCACCTGCCAGTACTGCATGCCCTGCCCCTACGGCGTGGACATCCCCAGCACCTTCCTGCATTACAACCTCTGCGTCGCCGACGGCATCGTCGACAAGACGGCGCGCAGCGAGAGCTACAACGAGGCGCGCCAAGCCTTCCTCGTCGGCTATGACCGCAAGGTCGAGTCCCTGAGGCAGGCGCAGCACTGCATCGGCTGCAATGAGTGCGTCTCGCACTGCCCGCAGCTCATCAAGATCCCGCAGGAGATGCAGCGCATCGCCCAATTCCGCGAGCAGCTGCTCAAGGGTGAAACTCCCTCCTCCTTCTAAGAGCAGAGACCTATGACCATGGATCCCTCCTCTCAGGACGACCGCCACCTCTGCCCACGCCGCCGCGAGTTCCTCAAGCTCGCGGGCGCAAGCCTCGCCGCCACCGCCCTCACAGGCTGTGGCGACGAGGAGTCGCAGAGCTCCTCCCGCGCGAACGTCCAAGCCGCCTCAGGCGAGCCCATGACCACGCGCACCAACCCTCACTCGGGCGACAAGGTCGGGCTGCTGGGCTATGGCTGCATGCGCTGGCCGATGACGAAAGATGCCTCGGGCAAAGACGTCATCGACCAAGAGCGCACCAACGCGCTCATCGACTACGCCATCGCTCATGGGGTGAACTACTTTGACACCGCCCCCCGCTACATGCGCGGCCTCTCCGAGGAGGCTACAGGGCGCGCGCTCTCGCGCCATCCGCGTGAGAAATACTTCATCGCCACCAAGCTCTCCAACCAATACAACGACCCCTACGAGCTCACCTTTGAGGGAGCCAAGGAGATGCTGGAGACCTCGATGAAGCGACTGCAAGTCGACTACCTCGACTACTACCTCATCCACAGTGTCGGCATCGAGCGCGACGGACTCGCAGGGCTCAAGGCGCGCATCATTGACAACGGCTTTCTGGACTACCTCAAGGAGCTGCGCAAGAAAGGCATCGTGCGCAACATCGGCTTCTCCTTCCACGGCGACGTCGGTATCTTTGAATACCTGCTGGGGCTGGACATGCAGTGGGACTGCGCGCTCATCCAGATGAACTACGTGGACTGGAAGCACGCGGCGAACTTCAACTCAGGTGATTGGAAGAACGTCGCCGGCAGCAAGGCGCATGACGCCGAGTACCTCTACACCCGCCTCACGGAGAAGAATGTGCCCGTCCTCATCATGGAGGCACTGCTCGGCGGTCGCCTCGCCACCGTGCCGCATGCCTTCATCGAGCAGCTCGACGAGCTCGACCCTGGGCGCAGCGTCGCCTCGTGGGGCTTCCGCTACGCGGCGAGCTTTCCGAATGTCCTCTGTGTCCTCAGCGGCATGGGCGTCATGGACCATCTCATTGAGAATGTGCAGACCTACTCGCCGCTTGTCCCGCTCGACAGCGAGGAGCGCGCGCTGCTGGAGCGCATCGGGGCGAGCATCGCGAGCTCCAAGACCGTGCCCTGCACCGCCTGTCAGTACTGCCTGCCCTGTCCCTACGGCATCGACATCCCCGGTACCTTCACCCATTACAACGCCTGTGTGAACAACGGCACCATCGAGAAGAGCGCGCGCAGCGAGAGCTACAACGCCGCACGCGAGGCTTTCTTGTACGGCTACGATCGCAAGGTGGAGCGCCTGCGGCAGGCGCAGCACTGCATCGGCTGCGGTATCTGCAAGGCACCCTGCCCGCAGCGCATCGACATCCCCGCCCAGATGCAGCGCATCGCCCGCTACCGTGAGAAGCTCATGCGTGGCGAGCTGCCTGAGGATTAGTCTTGACTTGCCCTCTTGCTGAGAATTCTTCCTCTATTGATGAGTCACTCTTACTGTTCATCAATAGGAGGGAGTAGGGAAGTGTATGGCAAAGTAATTGCCTATTGCCGGCTGATGCTAGGGGGGATTTTTCCCGAGAGTACGGGGTATTTCTGTCATCGTGTAAGATGAGTTTGCTTTTTCCTTCATAAAAAACTAGAATCTTTCTATAGAGATAAAAAGATTTATATGAAAGATACATCCTCACGCCGTCAGTTTTTGCAAACGCTCGCGCTCTCCACAGCCGCGGCCGCCGCCGCCCCCGTCCTCGCCAATAGTGCCACTGACGCCAGCGTCGCGCCAAGCAAAGAAGACGCTCAAGCAGCCAAGAAACCCTATCCCCGCGCCTTCTCACACATCGGCTTGTCCGTCCCCGACCTCGAAAAGGCGGTGGCGTTCTACCGAGACGTCATGGGCTGGTATGTCGTCATGGAGCCCTCCCTCGTCAAGGAGGACAACACGAGCGCGATTGGCATCATGTGCGAGGAAGTCTTTGGCAAAGGCCACGGTGATTTCAAAATCGCCCACCTCGTCACGTCCAACAACATCGGCATCGAGCTCTTCGAGTTCGCGGACAATGATCAAAAGCGCCCCGACTTCCAGTACAAGAATACGAGCCTCTTCCACTTCTGCGTCCAAGACCCCGATATCGAAGGCCTCGTCAAGGAGATCGTCGCCCACGGTGGCAAGCAGCGCATGCCTATCAAAGAATACTACCCTGGCGAAAAGCCCTACCGCATGTGCTATGTCGAGGATCCCTTTGGCATCGTCTTTGAGGTCTACTCCCATAGCTATGAAGTCACCTATTCCAAGGGTGCGTACTAAACGCTATTGTATTAACTATTTTTAAAGGAAAGGCTGGCAGTCCGAGTTGACTGCCAGCCTTTCTTGATGAGCCGTCTAGAGTTCTGGGCTAGGTGAGTCACCCTGTAGACGCACGCGCCATGCGCGCTCATCCAAGAGCTCTCTGACGAGCTCCTCGGTCGGACTCGCGTCAAAGGAATCACAAAAGAAGCCGCTGTGTACATCGACGCGCAGCGAGAGCCCCATCTTGCAGAGATTCTGGATACTGGCGAGCTCGAGGGTGAAGAAGGTGCTCACGACCTTCTCAGGGATGAAATAGGAGATCTGCACATCCACGTAGCCGCTCTGCGCGGTGAGGGCTTGCTGTAAAAAGAGATTTGGCGTGCGCATCACCTGTCCCGAGCAAATCAGATAGCTGCCTCCCTCATACTCCTTGTAATCCACCTGCTGGTCATCCTCATTGTGCTGCTGTGCCCAGTCGCGCCACGCAGGGCAGTGCAGCGTCCGATCACCACGACGCAGGCTCTGGACGTAAAAGCTCGCAGGCGCCTCATCCCAGTCAGGCGTCTCTGGTGCTGCGGGATTCGCCCCCCAGACGAGTGCGCTGGAGCATCCTGCTAGCGCAGGCAGATCCGTCTCCACATCCAGATAGAGGCTCAGGTGAGGAGCAGCCTGCACGAGGTCGAGAAAAAAGGCGAAATCCGCCGCCTCTGGATTCTTGCAGCCGCGTGCCAAGGCGCGCGCATAGCGGCGCATCTGTGCGAGCGAGTGCTCCTGACAGCAGCTACAATCGAGGAGCGGAGAGGCGCGGAGATCGTCGTCATCGTCGTCGTCGTCATCATTGTCAAAATCAGGCTGAACCTGCAAGATCGCCTCCGCTATCGCTGCCCCTAGGTCACCTCCCTCGGGCTGCTTGTCGTAGTAGAGGTGCAGATAGGATCTCGTCTCCTCGGGCTCGGGATCGGGAGAGGTGCAGATTTCGAGATGGCAGCCCAGCGTGGCAAAGTCGGCGAGCAGCGCGAGGGGAGGAGTCCAGTGGCTCTCCGTCGAGAGGCAGAGGTGGAGCTCATAGCGAAGTGCTTCCTCAGAGGCGATCTCCGAGATGAGGCGTAGTGCATCGCTCAGATGCCCATGGAGCTCCTCTGCGCTCAGCTTGTATGAAGGTAGATCATAATCCTTGATCCACAGGTCGAGCAGCTTGGCATTGCCCGTGAGCTCTAGCTCAGGATGCGGGCAGCTCACGCTACCGCTGACGCGCAATATGAGATTGGTGACGTAGATATTCAAAGAACTCATCGCTAGAGCCTATCACATGAAGGAATAGACGTCAAGGTCGTAGCTGATGCTCACGTCCTCGGGGTTGCCGAGGTGCTTGATGGCGGCGGTGGCGAGCTGGGTGAGGAGCCGCGCGCGTGTCGCCATGAGTGTGCATTGGAAGCGGTAGTGGCTGTGCGCCTTGGGCAGTGGGGCGGGCATGGGCTCGCTGAGCTGGACGCCCTCGGGCAGTGATTTGCTGAGAATTTGGTGCAGCGATTTGATGGAGAACTCCGCGAGACTCTCGCTCTCGGAGCGCGTCGTGAGCATGGCCATATGCGTGTAGGGCGGCTGCTGGAGCACCTGCCGCAGTCCCAGCTCATGCTCGGAGAAGCCATCGGTGTCGTGGCGGCGAGCGTACTGGATGGCGGGGGCATGCGGGCTGTGCGTCTGGATGATGACTTCTCCATCTAGCTCGCCGCGTCCCGCGCGTCCTGCGACCTGCGTGAGCAGCTGGAAGGTGCGCTCCCCAGCGCGGAAGTCGGGGGCATTGAGCCCCTGATCGGCGTTGAGCACACCGACGAGGGTGACGCCGGGGAAGTCGAGCCCCTTTGAGATCATCTGTGTGCCCAGCAGGATGTCGATGCGATGCGCGCGGAAGTCGGCGAGGATGTCGCGCAGCGCGTTCTTGCGCGAGGTGACATCCGCGTCGATGCGGCGCAGGCGCGCCTTGGGGAAGGCGCGGCGCAGCACGGTCTCGACCTTTTGTGTGCCAAAGCCGATGAGCTTGAGCTCGGCGTTCGAGCAGCTGGGGCAGCGCGGGGTGACGACGGCGCGGTAGCCGCAGATGTGGCAGATGAGTCTATTCTCCGAGAGGTGGTAGGTCATGGGCATCTCGCAGTGCTCGCAGTGCGCGACGTAGCCGCACTCCTCGCATTGCAGCGAGCGGGCAAAGCCGCGGCGGTTGAGCAGCAGGATGACTTGCTCGCTCTTTGCTAGTCGCTCGTCGATGGCGACGCGGAGTCGCTCGCTGAGGATGCCGAGGTACTGCTTGTCCTTGACCTCGGTACGCATGTCGAGCACGCGGGTGAGGGGGAGTCGCTGTCCGTCGGCGCGCTGGTCGATGCGCAGCAGCTTGTACTTGTCCTTGAGCACATTGTGATGGCTCTCCAGCGAGGGGGTCGCGGAGCCGAGCACGATGGTGGCACCCTCCATGTGGGCGCGCAGCACGGCGAGGTCGCGCGCGTGGTAGCGCGGGCTGTTCTCCTGCTTGTAGGAGCTGTCGTGCTCTTCATCCACGATGATGAGTCCGAGATTGTTGACAGGGGAGAAGACAGCGGAGCGCGGGCCGATGGCGACGCGTGCCACGCCTCGGCGGATGGAGTGCCATTCGTCGAATCGCTCGCCATCACTCATCGCGCTATGCAGGATGGCGACCGACTTCGGGTCATCGGCAAAGCGGGATTTGAAGCGCGCCATGGTCTGCGGCGTCAGCGAGATCTCGGGCACGAGGATGAGTACGCCCTTGCCGCGCGCTATGGTCTCAGCGGCGGCTTGGAGGTAGACCTCAGTCTTGCCCGAGCCTGTGACGCCTTGGAGGAGGATGGGTTTCTTGTCCTCGGCGTCGAGCTCAAGGAGGATGGCGTCGTAGGCGGCTTGCTGCTCGTCGTTGAGAGTGAGAGGACTTGATTTGGAGAAGGTCTCATCGCCGACGGGGTCGCGGTGGACGGTCTCTTCCTCAAGGCGGATGAGCTTGCGCTTCTCCAGCGCGCGGCAGGGGGTGAGCGCGGCGCTGCCGCCTATCTCGCTGAGGGGCGCGCGCTTGTCCTCAGACTGGTGGAGATAGCGCAGGATGGAGGCTTGGCGCGGGGCGCGGGCGTTGATCTTGTTGAGCTCCTCGTCGCTGGGCCAGTCTTGGAGGATGGCGATCTTGCGCTTCTTCTCGTCATGCTTTTCTTGGCGCACGGCGAGCGGGAGCATGCAGCGTATCATCTGCTCGGTGGGCACGGCGTAGTAGCTGGACGCCCACTCGGCGAGGTCCATGAGCTTCTCTGAGATGACGGGCTGCTCGTCGACGAGGCGTGCAATGGGGCGCAGGCGGTGCGCCCAGTCGGGATCGGGTGCGGCGAGCTCGAGGATGGTGCCCGAGACGAGCCGCTGGCGCATGTGAACCTCGACGCGGCAGCCGCGCGCGACGAGGTGCTTGATGTCTTCTGGTATAGCGTAGTCGAGCACCATCTCTTGCAGCCCGTCGATGAGGATGCGGGCGGCGAGAGTGGGGCGCTGCTGGTCGCCAAACAGGTCTTGCATAGGGTAGGTTATGATGATCTATTAGGAGGCAGCATCGAGTGCAGCTTCCTCTTGGGAGAGGATGTGCACGACGACGCGTACGCCGTGACGCTCACCGACGGACTTCGCAAGCGAGCGGATGGCGGAGGCGGTCATGCCGTTGCGCCCGATGACGCGTGCGACGTCCTCTTGCTCGAGGATGAGGCGGAAGCGGATGAGGTCTCCTTCATTGGAGCGCGCGACGCGCAGCTCGGCGGAGCCTGTATTGGTGAGGAAGGGTTCGGTGACGGTGTGGAGATATTTGCCAATGGTTTCGACGAGGGTACGCATGATGAATGTCTAGGTAATGTTGTTAGTGTCGGTAATACGCTATTCTAGCTGCTTGTGTGTGAGCTGTCAAGCGCGGAACGGATAATCCTACCTTCTCAGCGGGTTTGGAACTTGCGCTTGATCTCGTTGAGCGAGATGGGAACGAGG
Source organism: uncultured Akkermansia sp. (assembly GCA_964371115.1). GTDB lineage: Bacteria > Verrucomicrobiota > Verrucomicrobiia > Verrucomicrobiales > Akkermansiaceae > Akkermansia. The sequence continues at coordinate 24,158 of CAYJLP010000016.1, forward strand.
GTAGGCTTGCCCGTGGGCGTGCAGTAGGGGATCTCGCAGCAGAGCAGATCGCCGAGCAGCTGATGCGCAGCGGCAAAGAAGGGCTGGAGGCTCTCTTGGGCGGCGTACTGGGCGGCGAGCTTGGTGATGAAGGTCTCGTAGGGATTGCGTGAGCGTCCGAGGCGCACGTCACCGCGCGAGCTGAAGCACTCGATGAGCTCTAGGATGAAATCCTCGAGCTCGTCGATGCGTAGCAGGGTGGGGAGGCTCTCGATGCGCAGCGAGCGCTGGCCAAAGATGCTGGCGGCAAAGCCCGCCTGTGTGAGCTGGGGGAGTAGCTCGCGCAGCGTGCCCATGTCGCGTGCGTCGACCTCGACGAGGACGGGTAGCAGGAGCTGCTGGGAGGCGATGGGGCGTTTCTTGCTCGTGAGGAGGCGCTCAAAGATGAGTCGCTCGCGCGCGGCGCGCGGCGAGAGCATGACGAGTCCCTCCTTGCC
>CAYJLP010000017.1:0-23414 GCA_964371115.1 uncultured Akkermansia sp.
GGGGTTGGGGTTAGGGTTGGGGGTGGTATCGGGGGGGCTTTCTCCCTCGGGGGATTCTGCGGGGGGCTCGGAGTCGTAGAGGAAGGGGTTGTCATTCTCTACGCCCTGAGTCTCGGCAGGCGCGGGGGAGCTGTCGGGGGGGCTGGTGCTTGTCGTGTCGCTGTCCATGGTTTAGGAGTGGCTGGTGGTGGGTTGCTCAAGCTCGTATTCGAGCCACTTGATGACCTCATGCGCGCCGTCCATGCAGGCGGCGGTGAGGGGGTCAAGCTTGCCGTCTGTGCCTTTCTGGAACACGGGCAGATGGTACTTGAATCGCTGCTTGAGAATGCTGAGCAGCTCGGGGGTGACCTGCTTCTGGATGGTGGCGCGCGCGGCTTGGATCTCGCGGTTGCGCTGGGATTGGAGGGCTTCGGCTTCTTGTAATGTCATGATTATTGTGGGGGGATGGCTTGCTCGGTGGCGGTGGCTTGGGCATTGTCGCGGTTCGCGGCGGCTTGCATCTGCTGCATCTGGGCGGCTTGCATCTGCATCGCTGCCTCTTGCTTCTGCTGGCGCTCATCGGCGACTTGGTCGCGTGGCTTGAGCCCCTTGATGGGGGCGGCGGAGATGGTGTAACGCCACCGTGTGAGGTAGTCGAGGTCGATGTGTTCGAATGGGTTGGGCAGCCCCATCTCGACGGCGGATTGTGCTATTGCAATCATCTCTTGGAGCGTGCCATCTAGAGAGATTTTCTGCGCGCTGTCGATGGCTTGCGCCATGGGTCCGAGATAGGAGACGTTGGGACTCAGCAGCAGGACGCGCTCATTCTTGTCTTCATCGAGGAATGTCTTGAGGACGCTGTCGGGCGCGGTGTCTCTAGGGATGTCGCCCGCGCGTAGCAGCAGGGCGAGGACACGGCGCATGAGGGGGCTGAAGTCATTGACGAACTGAATGAAGCTCGGCATCATGATGAGCGTGCGCTCGGCATCCAGCAGGCGCGCTTGCGTCGCCGTCATCTGGCGATCTACTGAGCCAATGGCCTCGATGATGGGGATAAAAAACGCATTGTCTATTTCTGCGTTATACTGCTCGAGGATGTTGAGCCCGATGTCAAAGCGTCCTCCTCCTGCCCATTCCTTGGGGAAGCCCAAGGAGGCGGCTTTCTCGGAGATGACGGTCTGACCACCCGCGCGCATGTCGATCTCTCCTGCCTCCTCGGCGAGGGTGAGGATGGAGGGGATGGCTTGACGCTGTCCGATGATGCTGAGGGCTTCTCTGTGCTTGATGAGGTCGCGCATCTCGTCGAGCACCTCACTAGCGGGCGATGTGCCGTAGAGACGATTGCCCTTGCGCAGGAAGCGTGTCACGCAGTAGGGGAACTCGTAATAACCATCTTCCTTGAGGATCTTTTTGTCTTGGCTGCAGAGATAGATGCTCGCCCATTTGCGCTGATGGGGCGCGAGGTCTTGGAGGCCTGCAATGGCGTTGTTGCGAGGCAGAACGATATGCCAGATCTCGAACTCGGATCCGTAGCGGCGTGAGTCGTCCGCGTAGGCTTCTTTCATCGCCTTGGTGAGCGCATCGAGGCCGAAGGCTTCGGCGGCTTGATGCGGCGTGTAGCTGAACTTGCGAACGAGCGTATCGACCTCGTTGAATTGATTCTGCCCGATGGCGTAGGTGCCCAGTGGGATATGGGTAAATACGAGTCGTGAGCCCTCGTGCTCGGCGAGAAAGGCGCCTGTGCCAAAGACACGGTCATAAAAGACCATGGTCAGCACCTCATAGAGATTCGACGCAGAGAAGCTACGAATCGCGATCTCGGACGCCATGGCGAACCAGTGATCATCATCGGAGTCACCCTGGTCCTGCTTCTCCATGCCGTCATCATATCGGAACCATTTTGATCCGGTGGGCGTCAAATTGTGCATCATGGAGGCGGCGAGCTTGCGCGCATTGGTGCGGGCGCGCGAGCAGGTCTTGCGCGCTTTTTTCTTCTTCTTCTTCGTCGGGGCGAGGGTGAAGGGCACACCGCCGCTGAATCTCTCCTGCCTATCGGAGAGCTCCACGAGCTCGGGGTCGATGAGAAGTGCTGGCTCTTCCCAGCTGCTCTTGGCACCCTCCATCTGGTTGAAGAGCGTGCTGGCGATGCGGTAATAATCTGTACTCATCCTAGGATGGTTTTTCCTGTGAGGCTGGCAGCCATGCCCGCGTTGTTCATCGTCTTGCTCATGGAGAAGCGTCGCTTCTTCTGACTGGCGGCGGCGGTCTCAGACACCTGCTCAGTATTGCCTGTGTCGACACTATTCTTCGTGTCGACGGCTTGGACGGTAGCAGAGGCGAGGCGTGTCCGCTCGGCAGCGGCGGCTTGCTCCTTGGCCTGCTTCTTAGCTTGATTGCTTGAGAAGATGCTTGAGCCGATGCCTATCAGCCCGCCTATGATTGCGGTTCCTAAACCCATATGATTAATAGAGGGTGAACTCGATGTGCATGTAGTCGCGGTCGTTGAAGAGCCCAAAGGGGCGCGCCCCCACGCTCATCCATGCGATCCACCAGAAGTCGTACTCAGGCGCGGTAAAGCGCGCCTTGTTCCCGCGTGTGCTATTCCCATTGTGCGCCGCGTCGAAGTCTAAAGCGATTGCCCAAGCGTGCATGCTGGTACCCTGCCCACCGCGTACGCGGCGATTGTTGTAGCAGCCGTCGAAGATGTCGAGCCCCAGCTGCTCGATGCGTTCGCGGCCGTAGTGGCGCAGCACACGCTCGAGCGCGGTCTCGACGAAGGGGGCGACCTCGGCATGTACGGCTATCTTCTTGATCTCATTGCCCTGATAGTACAGGGGATAAGGGGGCGTGATGCTCGTCATGGGGAAATCTCCCGCGCGGTCAAAGAGTGTGCGCCCTGTGCGGATGGCCTTTTTACTCGGCCATGTCGGGGGATTGCTCTCGCCGACGTAGGCGGCGATGGCGCGGCGCGTCTGCGTGCCGATGATCGCGTCTGGATCTGCGCCCACGATGAGCTGGATACGCTTGATGATGGTGGCTGGGGTCATGGTGTCGTCTTCGTTTTTTTTTGGAGGTCTGCGAGCTGGTGGCGTAGGTCTCGAATCTCGGCTTCTCGCTTCTCGCTTTGTAGGCGGGCTTCTTCTTCTCGCTTCTCGCTTTGCTTCTTGGCTTCGTCGAGTCGCTCGGTGAGGCGTTTGATCTCGCCTTGTTGGTGTCGGATGAAATAGCCGACAAAGGAGAGCCCCGCGATGACGAGCCCCCCCGTGGTGACAGTAGGGTCAGCCGTGATAGCGGCAGATCCTAGGAGTGTAGAGCCTGTGAACCAGCTGAGCATGTGATTATTCGAGTTCTTGAAGGAAGAAATCACCCTCGCTATCCACGAGCACGGATGCGCTGAAGGCGACAAAGTAGAGCTGCTTGTCACTGCCGTCATGCGTGGCGAGCTCAAAAGTAGCTCCCTCATGCACGGCTGAGACCGTCGTGCGCGCGGCGGCGCACAGGCAATAGGAGAAACCGGGCTTTGTCTGGATGGTGATCATGGGTGAGGAGGTGCCGCGCGAGCTACGGAGGAGGGGCGAAAGAAACCAACATGAACGAAACCCTCCTCGATATCGCAGGCACGTAGCTCGCGCGGCAGATAAATTTTCTCAAAAAAAATGAGATCTGTCAACAGGGTGCAATCTCACATAAGCCCCCTAGGAGCAGTCAGTCTCATACTAATCCCACTCTTCGGGGACACCGCGCGTACGCCTCACGCGACGGCGTGGAGCCTGATCGCGCTCGTATTTCGAGACCAGCCCCGCCGCGCAGGCCTCGGCGAAATAGCGAGCGGCGTCCGCGCCGTGGCTGCACTGATCATGCAGCGGCTCGTCTTTAGATGTTTGAGTATTAGGTTTTTTCTGATAATTTTGCAGCGCGTCGAGCCCCGCCATGTATTCAGTGCCATCGGCAACCACAGGCTCAGCGCATCGGCGGTCAAAGACACAATGAGGCAGCAGATCACGCAGCGCGTGGATGCCCGCCCACACGTCGCGCGTGCGTGGAATAATTGTGCTGCAGAAGCCCGCCGCGGTGAGTCTGTCCGAGAAGCTCGTGCCCTCCCAGTCTCTCCTCGCGGCATCGTGAGGCAACAAATGACGAGAAATCACCTGCTTGTAATCTCTCTCCCATCGGTGCACGACATCAATATAATGAGCGATGGGAAAATCATTCGCGCAGTAATAATCAAGTGCGTGGTAACGCCCCGCCACCACCTGCCACAGCCACATGGCTGTATAGTCGCTCATCCCGATGTCCCACGACACATAGAGCGGCGCGTAGGCGTCCACCTCCAGATCAGCCGCGAGCTTGCCCTGAGAGCGCAGAGCCATGAGCTGCCGGCCATAGATCGCGCCCTCGACCTGCTGCTCGAAAGCCTCCTCGGGCATGGTGGGGAACTCACGCTTCACCAGATGCCCGAACTTCGCCGACTGCACCGCATACCATGTCTTCTGCTCTGCATCGAGGTGGATTCCCTTCTCGGCTAGCATCGAAAAATACTCCCTCAGCTTCAGCGGGATTTCTCGATTCACTGGCAGGCGGTACTCCTCCTGCTCATGCCATGGGAAGAAGAAGAATCTATCCTCCAGTGCCGAGAGTTTTTTCCCTACATTGTCCATGGCTGTAGTAAGCAGGCGGTAGTGCTCGCCGTACTTCCCGCCCTCATGCGTGGATTCCATCACGATCACGCCCTTGCTTGATACGGCATTCACACCACCGCTGAGGATCTCGGCGGCTTTGCCAGGGTAATTCGCGGCGATGTGTCCGAACTCTGAGATGTGCAGCATCTGGAAGGTGCCGCCACGTAGCGACGTGCCCACCGAGATCTTGCTCCCATTATCAAAGCGACCTTGTAGCGCGTCGATGCGTGGATTCACCGCTTGGATCATCGCCTGTGTGTAGAGCGCGATCTGTCGTCTATCCTCCGCATCCTCTACATGATCATGCGCCAGCTCCTCGGGGTCGCGCATGAGATCCACCGCGAGGCGTATCTTGTCGAGCTTCCCCTTCGCATCCTCCAGCGTCTTGTCAATCACGCCCGCTTGGAAGTCTCTCTGGAACAAACAGCAATCAAGCATCAGGATAGCCATGAATGTAGACATGCCCAGCTGACGCGCCTTGAGGATCAAGTTGCGATTCCAGAGGTTCTTCAAGAGGTGCTCTTGCTGCTTGTTCATGCGGAAGCGCGTCACCCCCTTGTCCTTCGTCAGGATGTGATAGAGGTGATTGAGCCGCCAGTGGCGCGAGGCAGTGCAGCCCTCGTACCAGTCCTTAGCCATGGTGAGGGTACATCCTTTCTATCAATCGGGCAAACTTGGAGAGAGGCGCGGATTTCAGCCCCTGATAGCCCTTTTTGAACTCGCGCTTCCAGTAGGCCATGTCGTAGCGGCGCGCCATCAGCCCGCAGAGATCGCCCAGCTCGCGCCCATCCCCACAGCAGAAGAGCACGAGAACACCGTCATTGAAGGGCATCCCAATGAACACGCAGGAGGTCGAGAGATGCACCACTCCCCCCGACGCGATGGCGGCCGTGAGATGCTTCTGATAGAGCCCCTCCTCACGTGCATTGAGAAGGGTCTGCGTCTCTTGCAATGCGTCTCTCATCATCCCTGCAAGGCTAGAATGTGAATGCCGCGATCACCCGACAGGCGCAGGCCTACGGTGTTGTCATGCTGCCACTTGGCAGGGGCTATCAGCTCATGCCATCCTGCCACCTGCTCGTCAGAGCGCGAGACCTGCATCCAGTCCACGCCGTCGCGCGTGATCTCCACGCCCTCTGCGTCCCATGCCGCGCCGAATCGGAACGCCGTTCCCTGCTGGGGTGCTTTGCCCACGGGCTGCTCCATGGGGTTGCTCAGGGCATTCGTCACCATGGTCGAGCAGTAGTCGTGCATGCCGTCGGTGTAGCCGCTGTACTCGTCCACCACCTCCAGCGAGATCTCATCCTCTCGTTGGACGACAAGAAAGAGCCTGTCTGCCCCTCTTCCATTGGGCAGCGCGCAGACGCTGAGAATCTTTCCGTTTGTCGTCCATCGGTGCCATGCGTTCACATTGTGGAATGAATTGTAAGTCATGAGAGCCAGCTGTCCATCTGCGAGCGCAAAGACGGCTGTCGTGTCGGGCTTGCGTAGTAGCGTCGAGCTCACCGCCCCGCCGTGATCTGAGAGCACATGAGGGGCGAAGACAGTTAGATCTTTCGACCTGTAGCCGTCCGTCTCGATGGAGTAGCCATACTCATAGACGCGCCCCGCGCCGCGCTCGAGGTAGAGCACGCGATCCACTGCCGCGAGCACGAGACGCTCTGAGCCTATGTGCCCATGATCCTCCAGCTGCGCATTCGTCGGCGTGATCGCCGCCTGTGACTGTCCCGCCGAGATGATCCACTCTGCTTCCGCTGTGCCGAGTAGCAAGCGGTGATTCTGAGCGATGAGCCACATGATGGGATTCTGCGAGCTGGTGGACATCGTCAGCTCGAGCGCGGCGTTGTCCGTGTCGCCTAGCATGAAGTTGTTGAGATCATCCACGCGACTCATCCAGATGGTCTGCGGCTGCGCGCGCGTCGCGGCGAAGACGAGCCGCTGGTTGTACACCTCGCAGAGCTGAGGGAAGCCGTAGCGATCCGAGAACGCGGTCCAGCTCCAATCGGTGAAGACGCGCGAGCCCTGCCAGTACAGCGGGAATCCTCCCACCTGCTGCCAGTCATGCGATACGATTTCCCCTGCCTCATCCTCGACCGTGGTCACGGAGAATGTCAGGTGCTTCTTGTAGCCATCAATAATGAGACGATTCTCACAACTATCTGCCGGCCATCCCTCGGCGAACTCCTCCCAATCTGTACGCCGAGTCTTGGTGATGAACAATTGCAAGTAGCACTCCTCCTCAGACTCATCGCCCGTGAGCTGCGTGTTGCTCGCCTCCCCGACAAAGGAGCTAGACGAGCCTCTCCCCTCCCATGCCGCCATCAGAGACGCGCCCTCATAGCTGCGGCGCACCTGATATTCTCCATACCAGACCCCAGAGCAGAAGAAAGACCAGGTCCCGCGACAGGGCACCGCCTCGCCCACCGCTATCCCCTCAATGAAATGGTAGGGATAATCAGCGGGCGACGTCGCCCCCTCAACGATGTCAGACGCCGTGAGATCGCGTATGCAGGTGTAGTGCTTCCAGTACTTCACATCCAGCGCGAGGCGCACGCCCTTCTCGACGTGAGGAAAGTCTGCTAATGAAGTCACGTAAACCAGCGTTCCCTCACCCTCCTCTGTCTCGCAAAGTACAAAATTGTCAGGGTAATTATCAGGATCATTCATGCCTGTGAGGTAATTGTCTACCCGCGTCCACTCCTGCCGGCAGGTGTAGTACCTATAGTTCCCCCCTGAGATCTCCGCTACCTTCTGCCCTGCGCTGATCTCGGGGAATGGGAGCACCAGCGGGATGATGCCCTCGCGCATCTCGCGCCCTGAGCCTTGCAGCTGCGCGCGCTCCACCCAGTAGGAGGCTCGAAGCGTGTCCGCTCCATCAATGAGTGATTCAGACTCGGCATTCTCGCCAAAGTCTACTGTGTAGCGCGCGCCCGATTCATCATCCAGACGCGTGATCTTGAGCTCTTCATCCCGTATCTCATTGTACCTCCACGGCGTATTTTTGAACTCCCATGGCTCAAGCTCCCACGCCCCCGCCTCATCGCGACTCAGCACCATGGGGCGGTTGTAGGAGGTGATGAGCAGCAGCAGATTGTTGATCTGCTTGTACTGGAGGTCTGCCGTGTCGAGGTAGAATGAGCCATCGGAGAAGCTCGCGAGCTCCCCACCATCCAGCGGCGAGAGCACACGCAGGCGCGCCCCATCCAGCTCAATGAGGAATACCCCCTCGATGGAGGGGTCATAACTATAGATGTAGGGGATGATGATAGAGCTCACGGAGAGATCGCCCGTCATGTAGCGCATGCCGCGCCGACGGCGTATGCTGCCCATTTGCGACAGCTCCCAGTTCTCCAGCACATTGCAGCCGCGCAGATAGCTCTCCATGTCGACGCGGCACGCCATCTCGGGGCTCATCTCCCCGCCGTTGAATCCTATTCTTGTTTGCATGTGTTGTTATTGTCCTATGATTTTTGTAATTTTTGCTTTGATGGTCTTAGAGATGGCGGGATAGAGCAGCCATCCAGAGCCGCTACTGGCGTGAGGATAGTGTGCGGCCTCACATTGCACGCGCAAGAGGGGGTAGGCGTGGAGCTCATTGAGTGTGCTGAGATGCTGCGACCAGCTGCCGCGCTTGTGCCCGCGTATGGCGATTTGCCCCTTGTAGAGCTCTTCCTGCTGATTGAATAGCCAGAAATCGGAGATGGCATTAGTCTTCTTCTGCCCTTTGACGACTCTCCCGCAGAGCTTTGTCTGCGGGAGGATGGGCAAGAGCTCCGCTATCTTGTCGGGGTCTGCATAGACTATCGTGCTCTGACGCACGCCGACAAAGATAGAGAGCTCGATCTCGTCGCCTGTCTGCACGTCATGCAGAGACGGTCCCTCATCCTGCGAGAAGCTGAGCTCATTGTGATCCAGCCCTGCCTTGTGCAGCCCCGAGTGGGAGAACTCCACCGCGTACTCCATCCCCGCCACACGTAGCAGCATGTAGCCCACCTCCTTTGAGGTGAGCTTGAGCGCGTCGAGTCCGTGCTGGAGGTAGCACCACTCATCTGAGCCCTCGTCGGGCAGCTCGACATAGAGACGCGAGATGCGCGACTCATCGGAGGGATAGAGCTTGCGATCTCCCAACCAGATCTCGCCTACTGGGTTGTCTCCCAGATAGGCATACTGGACAAAGGCATTATGAAATTGCTTGCCGTTGGAGATTCTCATTATTGTGATGGGGGGCAGATGTAGAGGGTGGTCGCGTCGCGGCTCTCCAGTGCGTCAAAGTCTGCCTTGCTCAAGGCGACAATCTCCGTGACCGTGGGTGAGGTGTTGATCTTCGTGGCGAGCCCTTCTGCGAGCTCCTGCTTCGTCGCATAGCCTAGAGCCTGTAGAGAGGTCTGGCTCACGTAGGTCGAGCTCACCCACGTCCGCACCGCATTGTCAGCGGCGGTGATCTCGTCGCGCGTGTAGGTCTCGGCCTTGCTGTAGTAGTTGCTGGATAGGTGAGCCGACATCCCAGATGCCGACATGACAGCCTCGGGGCGTGTGTCGGTGATGCTCGTGGCGATGTAGACGCCCGCGAGCAGCGAGCTCGATGCACTCAGCAGCGTGAGCCCCTCCGCTTGGCTCTGGGAGAACTGCGCCGTGGTGGCTAGCCCCATGTAATAATCATCTTCTGTATAGCGCGCGGGATGGCTCGCGGCACTCTCGTCGAGCCAGTCCATGCTCAAGCCAGTCCAGCCGCCCATGCGCTGGTGCTGGAGCGCGCCCTGTGAGAGTAGATTGTTACAAATTTGCCCGCCCGATGTTGCGCCGACGCCCACAATGTAGGGCTGAGAGTTCACCTGCTGGATCGAGGAGCCTAGCAGGATGGTACCAGGCTGATAGAGCGTCGCGCGTCGCGTGCCTATCATGCCATTGCTCATGAGACCTATACAGCCATCCTGCGCCGTGGCAGACATGGACAGGCGCACAGAGCCATGATGCTCCATCGTCGCGGAGATCACGCGGGTTTTTCCCGCGCTATCCCAGCCGATGGCAGCACCCTCTTCAAGCAGGTCGGGACAGCTGATCACCACCGCCCCCGCCGTGGCGATGGAGGCGAGAGGGACAGCGAGCGCGCCTGATTCATCATTGCCCACGCTCGCCCCCTGCTCGATGATCGAGTCAGTGCCCAGCTTGGTAAGACCGTAGAGCTCAGCCGTGGCAATATCATTCGCCTCTCCTATCATGACCCACGAGCCCACGCCGTCGGGGGTCTCCAACCATGCGTACACGTCAAAAGCATCCTGTTCATTCAGGATGTAGTAGTACACGCCCAGCTGCTGCTCATCGGGCAGATCATCCAGCGAGTCGATGATCACACGGCGCATGCTCACGCCGTTGAGCCCATCCACGCCTTGAGCCTGCACAAGCGTATCAATCCAGCCCTCAAGCGGGTCGTGCGTCACCCATGTCCCATTAGGTCCGATGTAGGGCGAGTGTCCATCATCAGGCAGGGCTTTCTCACCTGTATCGACATAGACGCCCTGCTCATCGTCCCAGAGTAGCCATGTGCCTACATTAGAAATCTGGGAGCTCTTCCCATTCTCGCCAGTCACGCGAACAAAGGTATCTTTCCCGCCTATCCACCACGTATTTGTGGCAGGATTGGGAATGACTGCGGAGGCGATCTTGTCATCAAATAGGGCAAGCTTCGCGTCGACGACATCGAGCTTCTCGACTGCTTCCTCAGCCGTCTCGACGGCTGTCTCTGCGCGCTGCATGATGTCGCCCACGCCCTCGGCTGCTGTCTCGGCCTTCTCTGCCCACACCTGCGCCTGAGCGGCGGCGATCATGGCTGTAGAGCTCGCTTGCCATCCTACAAGCAGCAGATCGCCCTCACGCTCAGGCACAATCACCCTCAACGTGCGATCATGGCAGGCGGCGATATTCTCCTTGTGGATCATGGAGAATGCCCCAATCCAGCCGTGAGCCAGCGTCGAGCTCTCGCCCGAGTCACTCGTCACCAACAGCTCAAAGCGGTGCCGCCCCTCGACAAGCGGGGGAATGACTAGAGACACCTGCCCGCTCAAGCCATCAATGGCGGCGATAGCCATAGACTGCTGCATGCCATCCACCTCCACAACGGCGGTGAATGTCACCCCATCAAGGGACAGGGGCTCAGAATCCGACGACTGGAGAGCCAGCACCACGCGGCTCTCCCTATCAGCGATGACGGAGAGCGAGAGCTCTACGCCGAGAAAATTGATATTCATTTGTTTTGATTGGTTGGGTTAGGGTTCTTCCTCAGAGACCAGCGGCTCATCAGCCGCGCTCCTCATCTGCGATTCAGCGAAGGCATGCACAATGTCAACCTTCACCTCTTTTTCTTCGGTGGGGTAGTAGCCGCCCAGCTTGGCTAGCTCCTTGGCAGCCTCCCCCTTGCGTATCTGCTTTGTCGAGAGATCCGCATCATCGTCAGGATCAGCGCGCATTTTTTCTGTATACCACTCCATGAGCTCGACACGGCCCATGATTGTTTCACTGCGTGCCTCAGCCCGCAGATTTTCAATGTAGGCGCGTACCTTGACATTCCTTGACAGGCGTGATGCAGACTCCCAGAGTGATTTCTCTGCGAGATCATGCGCGTCATAAGCCTCTCTGTATGCGTCCGTTTGGCTACGACCTGAGAAGAGCAGGCGCGCAAAATGCTCCTGCCTCACATTGAGCTCATTCTCACTCATCGCTCTCCTCCTCTATGCCGTGGAGAGAGCACGCGAGCTGCATCTGCTGCTGCGCGTCGCGCTGGACTTTGGCGATGAGCTCGCGCCCCTGATCCGTCAGGCGGTAGAGGCGACGGCGTGAGGGTTTTTCGATGCGTGATCCAATGAGTCCCGCGTCCTTGCTCAGAGAGGAGAGCTGCTTTCTGAGCGTGTCGGCATGGATGTTCACATGCCGCGCGATTTTGAAAAAGGGACAATCGCCATAGAGGTCAATGCACAGCAGCACGGCGGCTGTCGTGCTTAGGAGTGGCGGCGACTGTGCCACCAGTGAGGAGATGAGCCCCAGACGTGCGCGCTTCTCATTGAGCTGAGCCGCGCGGGCTATGTCGTGGTAGAGGGCTCGGGTGTCGGAGTAGTCGGGGGGCATTCTTCTGTAGGGGGGCTTATGGGGTTGATGGCATTGATGCTGGGGATTCTGAGATTTTCTTTCTGTTTGTACCAGAATGCCATCATCTCCTCATGGTCTTCTGGGCTCTGGGCTTCGGGTTCGGGGGGCTTCTCGGCCTGCTTCTGGGCTATCTGCTGCGCCTTGGCCTTGGGCTTCCAGCCCTTCCACTTCGCCCAGTCTTGGGCGTGGCTGAGCACGTCGCCCAGCTGGTCGTAGTACTGCTTGAGGCTTCGAGGCCGCCAGAACTTCGTGCCCTTCGGCACCGTGGACATGTCGGCTTTGTAGAAGGCCGTGAGTAGCTCGGCTTCATCGTCGCCCAGATCCCAAGTCTCATACGCCGTTCTGGATGCCGCCTCAGCATCTTTTGGCAGCAGCAGCAGCGACGAGCTAGTAGGATGCGCACCGCCTATTTTTAGGAGGAAGTCGCTATATGTCAATTTTTTAATTTGGCGCGCGCGAGTTGTTCCAGCCGTCGATTCAGAGAAAGCGTCACGCTCAGCTTGTACCACGGTGGCACTACTCTCTATAGTATTAGTATATATATAGGGGGGAGGCGTCACGTGACGCGTCACATTTTTTCGTGACGCGTCGTCACGCTCTTCGTGACGATCTTCGTGACGATCTTCGTGACGATCTTGTGACGCTGCGTCACGCAGAGCCTTCTTCTTGTCACGGGTTTTCTGAGCTCTTTCTGCTTGAGTCATAGGGCGGCGCTTGATCTCCATCTCTGTGACGGACGCGGGCTCACATGAGCCTTGTGTAGGCTCAGAGACATTGATCACTAGCTTCTTGTCCTCATTCTCGATGAGCATCCCCACCGAGATCATCGCCTCAGCAATACCCCTCGTAGAGAGCAGGGTATTGAGAGACTTACGGCTCAGCCCCGTCTCGCATCCGTGAGCATGGCGATAGCACCAGCCACGGAATGCGACGATGAGACCCACGATGAGAAAGCGATTCTTTTTCATCTTCTCGGCGATCTCCATCACCTCGGGAGAGGACGCAATATCGGGACCTATGTCAAAAGGGGTCAGGTTCATATACTCAGCTCCCCCTTACAGATCCATCATGCGGCGAGCCCATGCAGAGCCGTCACGCTTCTCCACCCATGCGTTGACGTCCTCATGTGTGAAGTAGGTGCGCTTCTGGCGTCCCTGCTCCGTGAGCATGCGATAGGTATACTTTTTGAGCTCACCGGTATCAATAGCACGGTACACCGTCGAGCGAACCACGCCCGCCACCTCGCACACCTCTTGCGTCGTGAGCATATCAGCCACCATCTCGGGCGTACCTAGAGGGGCTATCCTTTTGGAGAGAGCCAGCACACGCTTTTTCTTCCAGTAATAACGCGGGGGCTTGCCCTCGAGCTGTACCAAGACGAAAGGCATCTTCAGCCTCATGAGCTTGACGCGCGCCGCCGACTTGCCTGAGTGCAGCAGCTCTGCCGCCTCAGGCGTCGTGATGTAGCCATGGGGCACATCCTGATAAGGCTCGCGCGTCTTGGGATTGTAGCCTTCGGGTATGCGCGTGTCAGTCGGGGGGTATTTGACACCTGGTAATTTTGCCCACATCTTTTTGAGCGCCCTATTTATTTTTTTCATAGTTGTGTTTTGTTTTTGAGGGTTTTAGAGACACAAAAAAACTTATGTCTCTATTTCATGAAGCATAGAGGGAGAGTGCTTCATGCGCTTGAGGATTTCTTTCTTGTACTCTGCTCCGCATCGAAGCTCTTTCATGGCCTCCGCGCGCAACGCCGCTCTCAGATCATCGTCGTAAAAATGAACTCTACTAACTTGGACCGTGTATCGTCGTTCATGCCACAGGGCATATTTCAGCAGATCCTTGTCTGACAATAAGTTGATCTCGGCGCGGTTCATTTCTCACCTCCTTCATTTACATAGCACCAGCTCTGAGGCGCGCGCTTGATCCCCACCTCCTCCAGCGAGAGCGGCTGATCGTAGCGCACGACCTTGGACAGGCAAAAGGCATAGCCTGCACTCTCTGGCAGGTAGTTCTCCATCTCCTTGACAGAGAGGCGCGCGTCCTGTCGCAAGCAGTGAAATGTCTCGCGGTAGCAGCCGCCTAGATCATATATAGTGTGGCATAGAGCCTCACCGACAATCATTTTTGTAGGAGAGGTCTCATAGAGGTAGAGCTTGATCTGCGTCAGGATAAATGAATGACCATCGCGGAAGGGTGGTACATCCGCTGTGCCTCTCTTGGGCATTGTGCGGCGAATCTCCACCGTCTTCTCCCCCGAGAGAATGAGCTGTGCCCACTTCGGGTGAACGGATAAAAGAATATGTGTCATCCCTCACCTCCATTGATAGCCCACTGGGCGATGAGATCTTCACAGTAGGCAGTGACGCCGCGTAGCTGCAACTTGAACCGCTCCACGCTCGCTACTTTCAGCATGAATCCAAAGCCCAATTCTGAGCATTCACGTGGATTGATCATCTTGAGGTACCATAGACGGCAACCTATTTTTTGCAGAATATCAAGCTTGGCTACATGCGACTGATGAGGCGAGATAAATTCCAAAGTTGAGGATTGGTGTGGATACATCCTAATCATCCCTCACCCCCTTCCTGTTCGAAGTCATACAGCCTCACGGTGACAGTCACCGTACCAGCACGTCCCTTGTCATGATGTGGTCTGATAGCCCCTATGCGCATGATGCGATCATTAATGCCCAGAGCCTCGGCTATGCCATCACGTGCGTACTTCATGCGCGTGATCACATTGTCATCATCGGGGCACGTGCCCTTGTAGTACCAGTCGACGAAATAGACCGCCGACTTGATTTCGTGCTGAGCAGTCGCTGGCACCTGTGCCAACTGCGCACGCATCGCCCCGCGCGCCTGACGCTTCGAGGCCTTGGACGCCTCGTAGCGAGCCCAGCGATTCGCCCGCCCATTGCCCGAGAGCGCAGATGAGGGGTGCATGATAGTAACAGTAATTTGATTCATATGTATGTGTTTTGGCGGTTTCCTATACACATCACATGCGACATGTATAGAAAACCACGATTTAGTATACAGATTATTCTTCTATAAGGTTGAACTCATCGTCATAGCCGTAGACCTCTGGTGAGTTATCGCCAGCAGGCTCAAGCAGGTTAAAGGCGAACTTTCTCCACTCCTGATCCGTTCGGCCGGCTCCACTCGGCATCCCTTGGACCACATCATCATAGACCTCACCAGCCTTGATTTTGTACTCCCCGCAGTTGCAGCCGAGATCCTCATCTGCAAAGCGACACTCTATCACCTCATCAGGAAAGCGCGCTGAGAGCTCGACGATGACAGGCAAAGGTTGGCTCCACGGAGTCTGAAAGCGCAGGCGGTGCTCATCATTCTCTTGAGGAAGCTGTGCATTCCACTTGCAGCCCCATAGCTCAGTTAGAGGACTCATCCATGGGAGTGAAGGACGATATTCTGGCCGCAGCATCCCCGCCTCATCCCACAGGTGATCAGTAGGAATCACGCGATTAAAGTCCACATCCCCATTATCATTCGTCAGAGCATGGCGCACCACATCGCTACAGCGCAGCTCATTAGTTACCCAATTTGGCATGACTACACGAAAAGCAAGAGTGAATAAATCACACCCCACACGATGAACGCGCAGAATGCGGCGAACGAGATCAACATCACGCCCAGCTTGAGCGAGTACACCAGATCCGCGCGCGTGCGGCGTGAGACCATATAATGAACTGGGCGCGCAGGAGGCGCAGGACGCGTCGCGATGGGCTTTCCGTTGTACCTAGCCTTCATAGCTTGAGCTCTCGTAATCTGTGATCGCCTTCTTCTCCGCGCGCACCGCCATCCACGCCCCAGCGAGGAAGAGCAGCACCGCTGCCCCCACGAGTGACGCCGCAATGAGCATAGGGGAAAGCACCCACCACCACGACCAATCAGCGATAGCCGTCAGGTCTGCGACCTTGCAAAAAATAAACGCCGCCTGCAGCAGCCCGAAAAATCCCAGACCCGCCCCCGGCGCGTCCTGCTTCATAGTAATCTTGTTCATGCAAAAAAAAATCCTTTCTGTCTAGTAGTATAAAATAGCTCCCCATATTGCTTGTTCCCGACATTGATGTCGGGAACAAGCGTTCACATACCAATTCTTTCTTGAGTTAATAATTATTATTAAATTGCGCAAGGCCTACTTAGACGATGCGCTCAACTACGATTGAATTAATATTCGGGGCGGTATTCATATGCTTGTATATATGTGTTTGTGTTTGTTGTTGTAGAGCTCGCTGCTGACTACAGGCCAGAGCGAGCAAGCCTCCAGTGGGATTCGAACCCAGATCCCGCGCATGCGCGGATTTTTCCTGTTAAACTACAGAGGCGAATTTAAGAGCGAGCCTTTTTTCCCGCCATGCTCAGGGCGTTCTTACTTACTATCTGCTAGAGAGTTGTAGACCCCTTTGATTCTGGGGTATTGTTGTTGTTGGGTAGAAGATCTCGTGGAGACCTCATAGGGCGAATTGGAAAATTTTCTTCACACGCGGCGGCGGCGGATGAACTCGAAATGCATCCAGTCATAGCCGAGTACCTTCCCCAGATTCATCGCCCCCACGCGTTCCCACGCCTTGATCCAGTCTCGGTACTCCGCACGGGCGAACGCCGCGCGACTCGTAGGAGTCCTCAGCCCATTAGCCGCAGGGTAGAAGTCAAACGCCACCCCCCCCGCATGAGCCGACAGCCGAGACCCGCCCCGCGCAGGGCGATAGCAGTACCCACCCGCGAAGACATCCAGCCCCAGCTTGCGGATGCGCTCGCGCCCATACACTTGTAGCGTCTCTGCGAGAGCCGCATGCACGCGATCAGCCACTAGGCGGTGAACCTGTATCGTCTCTACAAGCTTGCCATTGTAGTAGAGCGGATAGGGCGGCTTGAGGTTCACCAGCTGAGCATGCCCAGCTTTCCCGAATACCGAGTCACCGCGCCTCAGCTCGCCAAGAGTAGGCAATCTCAGCGGCTTGATTCCTGCAGGCGCATACACACGCGCCGCCTTCACACGATCCCCCTGCTTGCGCAGAGCCTCCAGCAGAGCCGAGAGCGTCGCCTTGCCTATACGACCATCAGCACGCAGACCCAGCAGCCGCTGGATCTCGCGCACCTGCGCCATCGAGGCCGCCGAGTAGCGGATTACGGTGAGTCCGTCGTCTCGCTCGTCTCGCGCTGCACCTTGGCCTTCTTCCAGCGCGAGTACACCTTCTGCTGCCTCTCCTGGTCGTCCTCTGAGTTGAGAGGCTGTGAGCCCTGCTGCACCTCCTGCAGGTTGTTGCGCAGCTCGATCAAGTACCCGATGAGGAAGATCACCGCCGTCACCGCGGTTCCCATCATTGAGCCCATCCAGAATTCTATTGTCATATACTTTTTTACTTTCTACTTGTTGTTGATTGGTTGATTGATTATCTTGTTGAGGGCTCCTCACCCCCATCACCGACACCGCGAGCCACCCAGCCCACAGCATCGCGAGCCCCCCGCGTATGAGATATTTGTTCATAAGCATATTGGATCGTAGCCATATTTTAGCCTATTTAGATAGTAGGCAGCCTCCTGCTGCATGCATAGACGCTGCTCACTGAGCCCTAGCTCAGATGTTGCCCATCTGGTAAAGACAAGCAGCTCTTTGGCATTGAAGACCATCACACTCATAGCCCTGCACATGCGATCCATCGTTTGATTGCGAACGAAGTCCCAGCACCCCTTTCGATCATCCGCTAGAGAGATCATCTTGCCCGCGCGCTCGATGACGTAGCGCAGCTGCGTAGCATGCGCTCCCCCTATGAGGAGCGCGGCCGACTGGAGCTGAGGGACAGTCATAGGATTGAGCTGCGGCTTGATTTCCAATAGAGGCTCTACGTGATCATAGAGGACGAATGCTTCAATCGCATCCAGTAGCGTAAAAATAGGGTGATCCAGATCCTGCTCACGCGCTCCCTCAAGCAGTAGCGCGCGATGCTCATTGACAAAGCTCACTACCAGCTGCCGCAAATCAGCAATCGCAATCTCAGTCCGTAGAGGGCAGACAAACAGAGCCTCATACGCCAGAGCTGAGAAGAGCGTTTTTTTCATCACAAGAGCCTTCATCCCAAATCCATCCAGATGAATAATAGTACCACATAGCCCACCAGACACAGCACAGCGACAGTGAGAGATCCTGCAGCCTCCCACGACGGACGCTGCATGAGCTTCTTGATGACAAGCAGCGCATTCACCGTCAGCCAGAGCACCCCCAGCAGCCACAGCAGCAGCGTGATGATAGACAAGACACTCATGACACCTTCCCCTTTCCATGGTGGAGGATCACGACACGCGTGACATCCTCGATGCAGAGCCGCTCATAGCCCTTGACCATCTTGCCACGCGCGCCCACATATTCGGGCGTGAAGCGGCGAATCTGGTCTGAGTACTTCACCAGCAGCATATCAAGAGCCGCGTCGAATCCCTTCGGCGACTCATAGCCATAATACGCCGAGAGCTGCGAGCGCGTAGCATAGCCCTGCTTCACAGGTCGCTCCAGCTGCGCTGAGATGATACGCATCATCTCGGCCAGCATCGCCGCCACCTGCTCCGTAGAGCACACAGCAGAGGGCTCAGACACACGGCGTGCCGCGTCTAGGATAGTATCAGTAGTATCACTCATGATTCTTTCCCTTTCTCTAGTTAGAGTGAGTACACATCACGCATCACGTCGAGCGTGATGACTAGCAGGCGCAGAGCATTATCACGCCCCATATGCTGAGCCACGACATAGTAGGGAGTACCTAGCAGAGGCGTAGGGCGCCCCACTTCGTACTTGCTCACGACATCGTCAGCGTGACGATACGTGATATAGTCATTCCTATGCACCGCGCGCGCCTCATCCAGCGTCAGCAGTAGGCAGTGCTTGGGCACAGCGCACTCGATGGGGGCTTCTTCCTCATAGCCGAAATTTTGCTTGAGCTCGTCTAGCGTCATGTAGTAGAGAAATGTCTGCCAGTCGCCTTCCATATCGACCTTGACATGTAGACATATGCAGGTTTCCTCATCGTCTGGATTTTGAGTAGGTTCATAGACGGAGAATGCCGCCGTCCCTTCCAGCATCTCGGTGTGAAGAGATGCAAAGAGATATGTGCTTTCTTGTTCGCCTTTGTCATAGACCCACTGCGCGAGCTCCTGCACGTCGGCGAGCGTCTTCTTCTTCTGATTCGCCCCTGCGGGGACGGTTACTTCTTCGTATGGTTGATTTTGGTTCATGTTGGTTTTGTTGTATAGGTTGATTGTTATTATTGCCGCAATTCAAATGGTTCTTGCTCTTCTAGGTGCTTAAGAATCAAAGCCGCCTTCTCTGTAGCGTCTGGGATTGAGTCTACATCTACCGCGTCAGGATTACTCTTCATGAGCTGCCAGAATTCATATTCTTCTAGCTTTGCTATAGTCCATTGCAGCGCGAATTGAAGTGTCCTGTCGCATAGATAATTAATCCACGGCTTGAGTCTAGAGTGTATCACCCTGAGTCTCCACGAGTCCTTCCAGATGTCCTCCTTGTCGATAATGGTTACAGCTGCAAGCATTGGTTCTGTTCCCCAGTAGTGAAAGTAACCATCTACACTAATTCCTCTCCCCTCAGCCATCTTCACAAGCGTGGCGAAGAGCATGTCGCTACGGTTGAGTTTCTCGCGTGTTTTGTGACGCTTGCGCACATATCTACGCAGAGTCCACAGTGCGCGCTCTCCGCGTTTATAATTATATATAAAGGTATTCGATACGGGTTGACCAGAGGGGCGCATCGCAATACCTTTTTTGATGTGGGCATCTCGCGCTTTCAGGTGCGACTCTATCTTTTGCGCCTCTTGCATCATTTGCTTTACAGCCAGCAGCGCTTCGCTTAGCGAAGGCGGTTGTTCTTGTGTGTTCATGTTGGTTTTTGGGGGTGATTGTTAGGTGTATCCCACCTCTAATTAAAGAGGTGGGATACACCTAGATGAAATTTATTTACTCTGCTTAGCTACATAGTTTAATGCAGCCATTCGGAGGAAGGTTGATAAAGTAACACCTTGCTTGATTGCAGCATTCTTGACAGCTTGCTTTTCCTGTTCAGACAATGCTACAGAAACCGCCTTGCGGTGGGATACACCCGAATCTTTGGTTTTAGTTGTCATTATTTTTGTTAGTATTTTGTTCGTTAACTGACTCCATGGCAGCACGTCGTAGAAATTCAGTTCTACTAATACCTAGTTTCTTAGCGCATTCATCAATCTGCTTTAATTCTTGTTTGGTAAAGGCAGCTGTGAATTGTTGCTTGTTTGTTGCTCGCTGTCCTGGCATAGAGAAACTATAGCAGGTGGGATACACCATCGTCAACATTAAAATTGCATTTTTTTTCATTTTTTATCGGATTGAATTTTTGATTTGTTAGGCGTAGTACAAAATTCAGAATGAGAGAGAGGCGAATGTCTAACAGAGGGAATGCTAGCAGCTTGTGCGGCGTAATTATGCGCTATTTTTGTTAGGTTAGCAGCGATGCGTATTTCAATACGAATAGAGCCTAAAGCTATAAGAGGCTCAGCTGTAAAAAAAGACTTGAAAACAAAGCTGCAAATTCTTTAGAATACGCCATTATGATAGCAAATCTAGGCTCTCCATCACACTGGGTAATTCTGATATTCGTAACAGTAGCTATCATCTATCTCGTTTTTAGATTCATTGCCTCAACTCGTAAGCCTGCCCTTAAATCAAACGATAATAAAAATTATAAATTCTTAGATACTTACAATGTAACTGAGCTCGAAAATTTACTAGAGAAATCTGTAGATGAATGCCTAGATCTAGCTAAAGAATTATCACTATTCCCCTGCTTTGCGCAACGCTATGAAGCCCTCATATTCATTTTCTATTTAACTGGAAAAACAGCATTAAAAAATCAAACGCTTCGCACGAGATATGCATTAATATCGTCTAGCTCAGCTTTAGCCGCAATTGGAGTAGAAGCCAGTAAAGATGAAAAGAAGAGAGCCTTTTTCGATCGCGTCTTATTTTACGAATCCCTTTATGATATCGAAACACCTGAAAAAATAGCACTCTGCATGCTACTGATTCATGCGAGAGAGCACGGGCTTAAATACACACTAGATATCAACATCTTTAATCCTGAATCATTAAAGAATTTCACAGATACCGAACTGAAGTATCTTGAACTGTGGATTAAAAGAGTATCAGAAAAAGGACTTGATAAAATGATATGCCATTGTGCAATAAGAATAATTGCACATATGCATAACGTCGCTTTAGATCTATTTAAAACACTAGAAAGTAATAGAACTCAAAATAGTTTAAATTAACACGATACATATCACATTACACCAAATCATTACATTAGAATCATATGTCGATGGCAGAAACCAAGGGAATCAACTGGAGAGGCATAGAAGAAAAGTTCATCATACTCTACGCCTGCCTATTAGCAATCATAATCGTAATCTGCACAGGCTATATGACCTCATATCATGGCTGGCGGAATATTTTCAACCTCCCCCTATCTGTACTCCAAACCGCCGCTATCGTAGCATTTTTAGAATATGGACTTTACAAAGTAGGATTTACCATTTTACGCATCATCGCGTGGCTCGTCTTTAGCTTTTTGCATTTAGAGTTCACCTTCAACCCTGAAAGCCTACAAACCCAGCTAGTGAGCATGTCTATCACCTACTGCGCAAGCGTAGCCATGCCTCTCATGGGGCTTCTTGAGGCGGATTTTTCTACACGAGCACAAGCTATATTCTACCGCATCGCAGCCTACCTCTATATCAGTGCCATGAGCATTTTAATGATAGTAGTAGCTTATGGCTTTTGGTTGAAGATGAACGGTGTGACCTATTGACCATGCGCTACCTGCCCCACCTCATAGCCGCGCTGCTGCTGCTGGCGTGGCTCGACATGCCCTACGGCTACTACACCTTTCTGCGCCTCGCCGTCACCGCCTACGCGAGCTATAGCTTTTACATCCACCTACACCGCGAGAGCCGCCACCGCGAGCTACTGCTCATCCTCAGTGCCGCGCTCATACTCCTCTACCAGCCCCTCTTCCCGCTCGCGCTCGGGCGCGACATCTGGCAATGGGTGAACCTCGCGAGCATCGGGGCGGTGTACGGGATAGCCCGCAAGTCTTGTTAGGCGTAATACCGCAGAGATGCTTCAAGAAGGCTGCTCAATCGCGCTTTGCAGCAGCTCAAGCCCTGCGAGCTTGTCATCATGAGAGGCGGTGAAATAGGCGCGCTCGACCTCCTCGGAATCATGCCCCACAATAGCGCGCGCTAGGTCAGGCGAGACCAAATTAGAAGCGCGAAGCATCGAGACGACCGTGTGACGAATGGAGTGAAAGCTCTTGTTCGCCACAACCTTCCTCTCATCGCCGCGCTTTTTCGTCGTGGCACTGAGAGGCGCGATGACTCCTAGACCACGAAGCAGTCCTGTGAACTCACTTGACACCGTGCTAGCCTGTCGCCGATACCGCTCGGCCATGGAGGGGAGCACGTACACCTCATCACTGAGAGCTCCCTTCATCTGCGCGCGCAGACACGCCTCCAGAGCGGGAACAATAGGCACCTCGAGCGCATGGCCTGTCTTCTGCGTGCGAAGCTTAATCAGACGCTTCTCAATGTCGACCGCATCCCAACGCAGTGTAGCCACATCCCCGATACGTTGCCCCCCAGTAAAAAACGAAATCACCACCATCTCACGCCAAGGGTAGGGAAGCTCGCGGAAAAGCAGCTGCATCTCCTCCAGAGAGAAGGGCTGTCTCTTGACGGAGCGAACCGCGACGGCCTTATCAATGACATCAGACATGCGCAGGAGAGAGAAGGGATTTCTTGAGAGCACCTCATCTCTCACCGCCTTTTGGTAGGCGGCATTCAAGGCTTTTTTATAATTCCCGACGGTGCCTTCGGACACACGCCTTGACTCAGACAAGAGCCACTCACGACACACAGACACGGGCAGCGCGTCGAGTTTCGTGCTATGATGGTCACGCGCGAAGTCGAGAAAGCGCACGATGGCGCGCCGCGCATTAGAGACATTCTGGGCTTGTCCTGTTGGCTCATACTCGCTGAGATAGCCCTTCACCGTCGGCATGTTTGTCCCCAGTCCGAGAGAGACAGAAGCCGTGCGCACGGCTTGCAGAGCCGCATCCATGGTGAGCGCGCCCTTCGCGGCAGCCTCCATAGATTGAGCCGTCGCATAGGCAAGCTGCTTCTGCTTGGCCTTGGTGAGCTCGCCCTCGACCTTCACGCCCGTCGATTTGACGACACGCTTTCCGTCTTGTGTCCAGACGGCGAACCACGTCTTCCCTCTTTGCTTTAGGTGTGCCATAAAATTTAATTTAGGTTTAACTTGAAGCTAAAAAAGTGTACCCCTTGAGCCCTAAAAGATGTGCCCTCATATGTACCCTTTTGGGGTCTTGTACCCCTGCTTTGTGCCCCCAACTGTAGACCAGTACAAACCGCAGGTCAAGATGAAAATGAGCAATAGCAAAGGGTTGTAACGGCTATTAGCCATTACAACCCTTTGCTATTGAGTCGGGGCGACAGGATTCGAACCTACGACATCCAGCTCCCAAAGCTGGCGC
>CAYJLP010000018.1:0-1982 GCA_964371115.1 uncultured Akkermansia sp.
TAGTCGTTGAGGTAGACAAAGTTCCAGCCCTTCATCTGCACGCGGTAGGAGAGATCCATATCCTCCGTGATGGTGTCGTGCTCCCAGCCACCGCCGTCGACGATGGCGCACTTGCGCCAGATACCAGCGGTACCATTGAAGGTGAAGAAGCGTCCCGAGCGATTGCGTACGGTCTGCTCAAGGGCAAAGTGACCGTCGAGGAAGATACTCTGAAGGCGGGTCAGCAGATTCTTATTACGGTTGATATGTCCCCAGCGTGTCTGCACGAGCGCGACCTTGGGATCAGTGAAGTAGTCCATGCAGGCCATGAGAATATCGGGCTCAGGGCGGAAGTCGGCGTCGAGGATGAGCAGGTACTCGCCCTTCGCATGCACGGTGGCTTCTTCGAGCGCGCCAGCCTTGAAGCCCGTGCGGTCGGTGCGGTGGATGCAGGTGATGTCAAAGCCGAGGTCGCGGTAGTGTTGTGCCCATTTTTCACAGATTTCGAATGTATCATCTGTGGAGTCATCAAGGATCTGCACCTGCAGCTTGTCCTTGGGATAATCGACAGCCATGACAGACTTGAGAAGACCTTCTACGACGAACTTCTCATTAAACATAGGGAGCTGAATGGTGACAACGGGGAGCTCTTCCCACTTTTTGAGAGGCTGAGGCACGTCTTTACGGTGGAGGATGTAAAGAAATACGAGCATGAGGCGATGGAAGCCATAACCAGACATGCCGAGTAGGACGAGGAAGTAGGAGACGAGCCAGAAGAAGTTAAACCATTCCATATGATTAGAATATAAAGACGCTTGTATATGAGCCATACGAGTCATGTAAAACAGTTAAAACACAAAAAGTACACCCTATCAAACAATTATCTGTCTGGATGAGGTGCTGCCTTTTTGAGTCTTACTGAGATCTATAACTTGACGCTGGTCACACTATAGTATATACTGCGTCCTAAGTCAAGTCATAAAAAACCTAATTATACACACATTTCTCACATGCGTTCCATCTTATTCTCACTTAGCAAGGCAGGTTTTGTCAGCAGCTTAGCACTATCCGTGCTCCATGCACAAGAAGAGGCAATTGTAGACATACCCGCCAGCGAACTATCCCATGATGTACCTGAGCTGGGCGGTGCTACAGCGGGGGCAGAGGAGCGCAAGCCGCGCGAGGTGCCTATCATGTTCCGCGACGACGCCTTCTTGGACGACTCGCATGCGAATCAGGAGCTGGGGATCAATATCTACACCGCCCCCTCGATTAGCAAGATCTTTGCCCAGCTCGACGGCCTGCCCACCATCCCTGATGAGTATGTCCTGCGCAAGCGCCCTGAGCATCTGCCTATGGTAGTTGGCAAGTTATCCTTGGAGCTGGGTTTTCTGCTCGCAGATGGCTTCATCGCCGTGCGCAGTGGACGTATGAATGACATCAAGCCCATCGCGCTAGACCTATCTCGCTATGGCAAGGCACTCGGCGTCGGTGAGCGCATGAACGCCCACACGGCAGGTCTCCTCGAGCAGGCAGAAAAGGGGCTACTCAAGCAATTCAAAGAAACGCTCTCTGCGACCCAAGTCGATGTCAACGAGGAGCTGCGCTCCCTGCGCGACCCAGACCTCTCCAACCTCATCGCGCTGGGTGGATGGGTGCGAGCGCTGACGGCATCCTGCGCGGCTCTAGAAGCAGATTATTCGGCAGTAAAAGCACAGGTGATCTTCTACCCCGATGCCCCTGAGTACTTTGCCGAGACAGTAACGGGGCTCAACCCCCAGACAGCACTCAGTATCAACAGCCCGCTCATCCTCAAGGAGCTCTCTGCAATCCAGAAGCTCATGACACTCACGCCCGAGTCCCCGCAGCCCACCCCAGAAAAGATCAAGTCGATGCGCGAGGCTGCCGAGCGTCTCTCAGAGATGTTTGTCGGAAAGAATTATAAGTATTAATTCTCGCACCGCGCCCGCGGGCGGGCGGGGGGGGGGGGGCGGGGGGGGGGG
>CAYJLP010000018.1:1992-22836 GCA_964371115.1 uncultured Akkermansia sp.
ATGAAAGCAACTCTCTTACTCACCAGCCTCCTCCTCACTCACCAAGGGGGAGCAACGCCAGCTCTCTCAGAAATGCAGTCGGCGCCCCAAGCGACCACAGCGGCTCCCACCGAGCGCGTCGTCCCCCAGCACCCCGCCGTGCGACGCCTCGTCCTCGAGCTCATGGCAGAGGGCTACGAAATACGCGCTAAACTGCTGGAGCACCAAGCTCCGCAGACGGAAATGGATTTCCTACGCGTCATGCACGAATCCTACAAAAGGGTGCAGCGCGAGGGACTCCCCAGCAGCTACATCGCCTACATGGATGAGCTCAGTGCGTGGCTGGATACCGAGCTGCCCAAGCTCGAGCAGCAAGGCGACAGCTCTGCTCGAAGCAAATCTTTTGAAGCCTACAATGTCAAACTCCGCGAGTTAGAGCAAAAATACAAGCAAGCGCACGCGACGCTGACGAGCAAGAACAACGAGTTCAAAAACCTCCTCGAGGAGCTCGGCATCCTGCGCCGCATGAATCAAGACATGGCGCAGCGCAGGCAGGCATTCCGCGACACACCACAGCAGGCACTCAGTGCCCACTTCCGCCTCCTCGCCTCATGGCTGCGCGAGGAGCTCGAGAAGGTGGAGTAGCATCGAGGAGAGGGTATACCATCGCTTTATCCTTAGCATCGCTTTACCCTTGTCCCTCCACGCGTATTTTTGCTAGAATGGCGATCTATGAACATGAAAACCATCATCCCCTTGCTGAGTATCGCTGCGCTTTCTAGCCCAGCCTACGGCAGCGAGCAGCGCGCCGACCACGCATGCAAGGAGTATTACACACTCCTCAATACTATTATGGACATCTTCGTACAGGCAAAGGAAGGCAAAATCACTGCTGACGAGGCGGCAAAGACAAGCACGCCTCTCATCGAGAAGGCAGTCGAGCTGCGCGATCTCATGTGGAAGATTGCCAAGCCCGATGGTCCCTCAAGCCAGCCTGCGGACAGGACACAGTACAACTACTTGGTCGCCTAATTCAAAGGAGAAGAAAGCAAACCGCTACTCACAGCCATCCAAGAGAAAGGCAAAAAACTAGGCACCTACGTCAAAGATTGCAAAAACGCCGCCCTACAGACCGCCTTTCAGCGATTCCGCGAAGCCGTGAAGCATCGATAGGGATCTCCTCCCCGCGAGCTGCTCCCCCACCCCGCGCAGCTCGCGATATTGAGCTTAGTATTTAATTATGTCGTATAACAGCGTTAGGGAGACGCGCTGCAATCTGCCTTGATTCATCACGCGCCCTCTGCTATAGTGGCGGGGCTATGTCTATCCTGCGCACCGATTACCACACCCACACCCCGCTCTGCTGGCATGCCGAGGGCGAGCCAGAAGCCTTTGTCGCGCGAGCCTTGGAGCTCGGACTCAGAGAATACGGCATCGCCGATCACGCCCCTGCCCTGCCCGAGATGGAGCCCTTTGACGAATGGCGCATGGACTACGCCCAGCTGGAAGAATACTGGCAGTGGGTCGAGCGCGCCAAGCAGGCCGCGCGCGGGACAGACCTCACCATACGCGTCGGTCTCGAATGCGACTGGATCAACGGAAGAGAGGACTGGATCACCCACCTGCGCGGTCTCTATGACTGGGACTACCTCATCGGCTCAGTCCACTACCTCACCCACGGCAGCGCGCTGGATGACCCCGCCTTTGCCGACGCCTGCACGACAGAAACACCCGAGTCTGATTGGGAAATCTATTGGAACAACGCGCTCCACATGGTGCAGAGCAATCTCTTTGACATCTACGGGCATCTCGATATCATTAAGATCTGGAAGCGCATCCCCGAGGGACGCGACCTCCAGCAGGACTATCTGCCCATCCTCGATGCCCTCGCAGGACAGGGAGGCGCCGTCGAGCTCAACGCCGCCGGCTGGTACAAACGCTGCGAAGAGCAATACCCCAGCACTGCCCTACTCCAGCAGCTCCTCGAGCGCGGCATCCCGCTGTGCATCAACTCCGATGCCCACATGCCCGCGCAGGTCTCGCGCGACTGGGAGCGCGCGCAGCAGCTCCTGCGCAGCCTCAGCCCCACCCAATCCCTCGTGCAGAGCCCCGCGCGTACGGCGCACGACGCGCGCTTCCTCGTCTTGACCGCGAACTAACTTCGACACCATGGACCTATTCGCCTACTCCGACAATCAGCTGCAGGAAGAGCAACAGCAAAAGCAGCAGCTCGAACAACAAGCCCTAGCCCGCTACCGCGAGCTCGTCGCGCTCATCACCCAGCACAACGAACGCTACTACACCCACGCCGCCCCCAGCATCAGTGATGCCGACTACGACGCGCTCTACCGCGAGCTAGAGGAACTCGAAGCCGCCCACCCCGACTGGCGCGACGAAAGCTCGCCCACCCAGTACCTCCAGAGCGACCACAGCGAAGGTTTCTCCCGTGTGCGCCATGCGCAGCGCATGATGAGCATTGACGACATCTTCGAACACAAAGACGGCGAAGGCGTCAGCGACGTCGAGCTCATCGACTTCTACACCCGCCTCACCCGCCTCACGGGCAACCTAGGTGCGCCCAAGCGCGTGAGCATCGAGCCAAAAATCGACGGCTGCGCCGTCACGCTGCTCTACCGCGACGGGCAGCTCGCCTACGCCGCCACACGCGGAGACGGCGAGCAGGGAGACGACATCACGCAGAATGTACTCACCATCGCAAGCGTCCCCCGATCCCTCCCCGACGGAGCGCCTGCGCTGCTGGAAGTACGCGGCGAGATCTTCATCCGCTGGGACGACTTCGCAGCCATGAACGCCCAGCGCGACGCCGCAGGCGAGAGCCCCTTTGCCAACCCGCGCAACGCCGCTGCCGGCAGCCTCAAGCTCCTCGACACCGCCGAGACTGCCAAGCGCCGCCTCAGCTTGCTCGCCCACGGACTTGGAGTCTATGAGGGAGAGCCGATCGCGGACACCGCCGCCTTCCACAGCCTCTTGCAGCGCATGGGCATCCCGCGCAACGAGCCCCTCCTCTACGCCGACACACTCGCTGAGCTCCAAACCGCCGTCGCCCACATCGCTCAGCTGCGCCACGACATAGGCTACGGCACGGACGGGGCAGTCATCAAGCTCGACGACTTCACCAGCCGCGACGAGCTCGGCGCCACGGCGCGCGCGCCACGCTGGGCAGCCGCGTATAAATTCCTCCCCGAGCAGCAAGAGACCCTCCTGCGCGCCATCACCATCCAAATCGGCCGCACGGGTGTCCTCACCCCCGTCGCCGAGCTCGAGCCCGTCCTCATCTCAGGCTCCACCGTCTCACGCGCCACCCTGCACAATCAAGACGAGATCACCCGCAAAGACATACGCCTCGGCGACACCGTCCTCATCGAAAAGGCGGGTGAAATCATCCCCTCCGTCGTCAAGGTGAACACCGCCGAGCGCCCCGAGGGAGCACTCCCCTACTCCCTCTACGATGCGCTCGACGGCGTCTGCCCCAGCTGCCATGCCCCCATCTCGCAGAGCGAGGGACAAGTCGCGTGGCGGTGTACGAACCTCACCTGCCCCGCTCAGGCCGTCATGCGCAGCGTCTACTTCTGCCGCCGCGACGCGCTGGACATCGAGAGCATGGCCATCAGCGTGATCGAGAGCCTCGTCGCCCAAGACCTCATCCACAGCCCGCTGGACCTCTTTGACCTGAAGATCGAACAACTCGGGCCGCTCAACATCGGCACCGAGGACGAGCCCCGCCGCTGGGGCGAGAAGCACGCGCAGAAAGCCATCAATGCTCTCGAAGCCGCCAAGACCCTCCCACTCAGCCGCTGGATCATCGCACTAGGCATAGCGCAAGTCGGCGTCACCACCGCGCGCGAGCTCGCCAGCATGCACGCCAATCTCCACGAGCTCATGCACTCCGCGTATCTGCGCGACTACGCCCAGATCACCGCCCTCGTCGACGCGTACAACAGCCTCCCCACCGCCAGCCGCTACGAGCAGGGTGAGCAACTACGCGAGCAGCTCTACGCCCTCGCCGCCCCCTGGCAAGCACGCGGCTACCTCGAATGCAAGCCCATCGGCGTCACCAACAAGAGCAAAATAGGCCTGCGCAACGAGCTCGGTCCCGTCGTCTCGCGCCAAGTCCTCGCCTACTTCAGCTCCGAAGCAGGCGCACAACTCCGCACACGCCTCGAGCAGCTCAGCATCAATCCACGCTCTGATAACTACATCGCCGACAAGACCGCCCGCGATGACAGTGGTGTCCTCTCAGGACTCAGCTTCGTCATCACCGGCAGCCTCAGCCAGCCGCGCCCCGCCTTTGCCAAGATCATCACCGAGGCAGGTGGCAAAGCCGTCGGCAGCATCACGACCAAGACCTCCTATCTCCTCGCAGGGGCGGGCGGCGGAAGCAAACGCGCCAAGGCCGAGAAGCTCGGCATCCCCATCATCGACGAAGAAGCCTTCGCACAACTCCTCAGCCAAGCACAAACAGACACATGACCACGCCAGCACATAACAAGAAGCATCTCCTCATCTACGGCACCCTCGCTATTGACACCCTCATCGCCCCCGCAGGCACGGCCGACTCCATCCTCGGAGGCTCGGCTACCTTTGCCGCGCTGGCGGCGCGACTCATCACCGACAAGGCGAAGCTCATCGGTGTAGTCGGCACCGACTTCCCCCCCTCCTACTCCGAGCTGCTTGAGAGCAGAGGCGTCAGCATGGAGCATGTCGACTGTCTCGAAGGCCGCAGCTTTGCGTGGACAGGCCGCTATGAAGACGACATCAACATCCGCGAAACCGTCGAAACCGTCATCGGCGTGCAAGAACACTGGCAACTCGAACTCGCAGAAGAACTCAAAGACCCCGCCGTCGCCGTCGTGTGCAACAGCTCGCCTGAGCTACAGCTGCGCTTCATCGAGCAATGCCGCGACGCGTACTTCATCATGCTAGATAGCATGAAACTATGGCTCACCATCAGCCCTGAGCTCATCGCCGAGCTCCTCCCCCGCGTCGACCTCGTGCTCATGAACGAAGAAGAAGCCCAGTATTTCTCATCGAGCACCGACATTATGGCAGCAGGTCACGCCATCCTAGAAGCAGGACCATGCTACGCCATCGTCAAGCTGGGCAGCAAGGGCGCTGTCTTCTTCTACCGCGATGAAATGGACGAGACCCAGCACTTCCACAGCCCAGCGTGGAAACTAGAGAACGCCGTCGACCCGACAGGAGCGGGAGACTGCTATCTGGGAGCACTCGCGGCGTACTACGGCGAGCACTTCATGACGGGATACAGCCCGAGCGATGAGCAGTGGAAATGCGCGCTGGAATACGCCGCTGTCGTGGCTGCGCGTGTCTGCGAAGACATGGGTCCCAACGCCCTCATCACGTTCAGCACCGAGGAAATGCACGAGCGCGTCAAGCGCTTCCATTGAGCCCATACTCACCACAGCGCAGGCGTGCATCCCCTCACGCCTGCGCTGGCTCGTAGCTGCGCAGCATCTGCGCCGCGTCGTAGGCGAGGCGCTCGAGGGCGGGCTCTTTGCTGGGGATATTCGGCAGTGCCCACAAGGTGAAATCATTGTGCGTGACAATATTAAAATACATCCCTCGCAGACAGCTCAGCCACCAATACCAATCCCCTCGCGCGATACTGGGGAAGCATGCCGCGAGCACTACTTGCCACTCCGCTAGCGCATAGGAGTAGTGCGACTCATACACGTCATGCGTGAGCTCGGGGGATTCATAGCCCATCTTGTTGAGAAAGCAGAGCAGCTCCTCGCCACTGATCAGCGCGCTAGACTCCCAGTGCGTGTAGGGAGCTGCCAACCATGCGTAAATAATACGCTCGGGACTCGCGCTCTCAGCTACCTCGCGCAGCGCCGCGAGACAGGCCGCATTGTAAGGCTCGGAGAGATGCGCCAAGCTATCGCGGTAGAGATCGCCCTTGCTGCCAAAGTGGTAGCGGATGAGCCCCATGTTCTGCCCCGCCTCATTGGCAATATCGCGCAGCGAGGTGCCCGCAAAGCCACGCTCGGTAAAGAGGTGCACGGCGGCGCGCATGATCTGCGCCTTCGTCAGATCAGATTTGCTACTTGTCGGGGGCATGGGAGATGAAAGATGGGGGGGGGGCTTATTGCTTGAGGGCTTCGAGGTACTCAATATCGGCGGCGGCGAGGTCGAAGAGTTTGATACGGCGACGCTTGCCCGTGTGCTCGACGATATAGACGAGGTCCTTCTTGCGGTCGAATTTCTTGAGCTTCGCAAAGACACTGAAGGTGCCACGCGAGTTGCTCCACTCGCGGTAGCCCTTTTCACGCAGTTGCTCGAGGTAATGGCGGTGCATCTTCTGCGCCTGCGCGACGCCTGAGCGTATGCCCTGACTCGCGGCAGAGATGAAGCCATCTGAGGCATCCACCGTACTCACGCGCTCGCCCTGAGGGCTGATGATGACGAAGGCGGGGATTTTTTTGATGCCATAGCGGCGGCGCAGCGAGAGGATATTCTGACTACCGCTGCCGCCGTCCGTCTTGTAGCCATTCGCATCAAAGCCTGCACTGCTATCGAGGCGCACGCCGACGACGCGCCCCTTCATCCAAGCGAGGAACTCGGGAGTCTCCAGCAGGTCGCGCGCCATGCCCTTGCTCTTCGGGCTGAGCATGGAGTCGTGGAACCAGATGAGCGTAGGCATATTCTTCGAGCGCGCGTAGCGTATGCCTTTGCTGAGATGCGACGTCCAGAAGGCGCGCTCACTCGCCCCCTCAAAGGCCTCGGTGATCCCCTCGATCTCCGCGTTGGGATTGTCAGGATCAGTGAAGAACACGGGGCCCTCGGCTTGGTTGTCAATCTTTGCGAGCTCCTCGGGCGTGGAGACAGAGAGACTCTGACTGCCTTGCGCGGCTGATTGACCGCCTGAGAGCGCGAGCTCGTCGACGGTCGCCTCGCGCTGGGGCTTGTTCGGATCGTAGGCGGGCTTCTCCTCAGCCTTCTTGTCTTCCTTTTCGGAGCTAAAGAGACTACAGGAGCTGAGCGTCAGGCTGCCCAGCAGCAGCAGGAGAGGGAGGGAGGGACGTTTCATCGACGGGGGGAGAGAGGGCTTAAGCTTGTTCTTCTTTTTTCACGGTCTGCCATCCGCCTTCGAGTTGCTCAAAGGTGGCGTCTTGCAGGCTGATATTCTGGGCATCGAGCAGCGACTCGATGCCGTTGAAGCGGCGTAGGAATTTTTCGTTCGCCGCACTCATCGCGACCTCGGGATCGACTTGGCAGTGGCGGCAGAGATTGGCGACGACAAAGAGCAGATCACCGAGCTCCTCCTCGAGATGCGCGCGGTCGAGCGTCTCCGCCTCGATGCATTCGCGGACCTCGGCGAGCTCCTCGCTCACCTTGTCGAGGAGAGGCTCGGGAGCGTCCCAGTCAAAGCCGACGCGGGCAGCCTTGCTCGCGAGCTTGTTGGCACGCATGAGGGCGGGGAGCCCCTCGCCGCACTTGTGGAGGTAGGGCTTTTTCTTCTTGGGCTCGCTGCCTTTTTCGACACTCTTGATCGCGTCCCACTGCTTCAGCAGCCCCTCCGTATCCGAGACTTGGGAATCGGCGAAGACATGGGGGTGGCGGCGCACCAGCTTGTCGGAGAGCTCCAGGGCGATATCGTTGAGTGTGAAATTGCCCTGCTCCTCGGCGAGCTCTGCGTGGAAGATGACTTGAAGCAGCACGTCACCGAGCTCCTCCTTCATATGCGCGAGGTCACCCGAGCGGATCGCCTCAACGCATTCGTAGGACTCCTCAAGGAGATTCGTCAAGATACTCTCGTGCGTCTGCTCGGCATCCCAAGGACAGCCACCGGGAGCGCGGAGGCGGCGCATGACGGCGACGGCACGCTCGAGCTGGCGCTCAGGAGCGCGGCAGTGGATCATATCGTGCTCGGTCATCGGCGGTCGCGGCGTTCGTTTTTGCTCTTACCGGCGATGATATTGTCGATATGCTCGACGAGCTCCCAAGAGACGCGGCGGCGGCGGTACTTGTTCCAAAGCATCTCGCGCAGGGCGACCCAGATGTCTTCGTTGAACTCGGCGGGGAGGAACTCGACATCATCGCGCTGAGCGCGGCCGAGCTTGGGGGCGACTTCCAGCTGCCACCAACCGCCAAAGTACGTGGCGCGGTACGTGACCTTCTCGCCTTCTTCGTTTCTATCTTGCCAGGAGAATGAATCCATGATTTATTTTATTTTTTATGTGTGAAATGATTAGCGACGTGAGCGGCTCTCGCGGTGGATCTTCTCCACATCATCGCCCATTGTGGGGCGTATCGTCGTGCTCTTGTGCTTGCTGACATTGAGCGACACCACGATAGGCTTGGAGCGATTGCCGATCTCGTCGTACTTGTAGATCACGCGCTGGACGAGCTTGCGATCGGGATTGGAGTACATACGCTCCTCGATGAGGCGGGCATTGCGATCGTAGCCGTAGGCGACCTTGTAGATCACGGCGTAATTGCTATCGTAGATATTGCAGCCGACGAGCTGGGAGTACTTGCCCTCGATGTACTCGTGGATGACGGCGAGGCGACCTTGGGACGTGTAGGTCATGGAGAGCATGCCGGAGTCGCCAGTCTGGCGCTTGTAGATCGTGCGGGGGCCGGCGGGGGGGCGGGTGACGCGGACGACATCGCCCTCTTCGGAGGAGGAGTTGGGACTCTGGGCGTGGAGGGGGGAGAGGAGACTGCTGGCAGACAGGAGCAGAGCCGTGAGGCTAGAAAGGAGGGCTTTTCTCATGGCATGATTCTAACGTTTTAGCGCACGTATGGCAAGAAATTATTCAAAAAGCAACAGACGACACATGTAAGAGATGCGCAGCATCTTGGATTCTTAAGGCATGTTGCATGTCAACATGAGACGAAGAGAGTCCAAGACACTTCTTGGACGGTTTTCGCGCAGCGAAAACTCTGAGGATAGACCTTAAGCGATCTCCGGCGATCGTTCGCCGGCGGGTCTGGGCAGAGCCCAGCAGGGTCAAGGGACGGAGTCCCTTGCGGGTTCGGGCAGAGCCCGAGGAAGCGCTGGATCGCAGATCCAGCGGGCGTCAGTTCCAGATAGCTCAGCACATGCCCGCGAGGCAAACCCAGCATGGCAGCAACGCCGCCAACTGACGCCCCCGTCTATCCGCGCGCGAAGCGCGCCATTTGTCTACCGTCGCAAACGCGAAGCGTCAGTGCACTGCAACCACGGCCTGCGTACATGATAAGAAATAGCCCATCAAGTCGCAATCCGGCATAAACTCGCTACGCTCGCCCCTGCGGGGACTTTTGTCCTCAGCATCCTGCTTCGCAGGATCGTTCGAGAGGTGTCTCTCACTTGCTTCGTCTCAATCTGCTCGATCGCAGATTGTGTTTGCTCCTTGACAGCCTATTTCTTATCATGTCAGGAGCATGTACTTCCTTTTGTTGAATGAAAAATAAGATTTTTCACCCAACAAAAGGAAGGTAAAAATCGATGTTCAGCTTATTCCATCACAGCCCCTGAAACGCCCGCTCCATCGCCGCCACCGTATGATCAATATCCGCCTCCGTATGCGCCGTCGACAAGAACCCCGCCTCATAAGGCGAAGGCGCCACATACACCCCCTGCTCCAGCATCAGCCCAAAGTAACGACGGAAGACATCAAAATCCCCCTGCATCGCCGTCTCCATATCATACACCTCCTGCGACGAGAAGAACAAGCCAAACATCGACCCCACGCGGTAGAACTGATAATCCTTCCCCGTATGATGCAGCGCACGCCGCACCCCATCCTCCAGACGCGCACCCAGCACCTCCAGACGCGCATAGGCATCCTGCGCCCGCAGCTCACGCAGCTGAGCTAGCCCCGCCGCCAGCGCGACAGGATTCCCACTCAGCGTGCCCGCCTGATACACCCCACCGAGAGGCGACAGTGCGTCCATGATATCCGCACGCCCACCAAAGGCACCCACAGGAAGCCCCCCACCGATGATCTTGCCGAGGCAGGTCAGATCAGGCGTGATGTTGTGCCGCCCCTGCACCCCCGATTCCGAGATACGGAATCCCGTCATCACCTCATCAAAAATCAGCAACGAGCCGTGCAGCGCCGTGATCTCACGCAGGAATTCCAAAAATCCCGCGCGAGGCAGGTAGAATCCGGCATTCCCCGGATAGGGCTCGACAATGACCGCCGCGATGCGCTCCCCATAGACTTGAAAACAATCCTGCAGCGCAGGGATATCATTGTAAGGCAGCGTCAGCGTCAATCGCGCGAACTCATCGGGCACACCCGCGCTATCGGGGCGCCCATGCGTCAGCGCACCACTCCCTGCCGCGACGAGGAGGCTGTCCACATGCCCGTGGTAGCAGCCAATAAACTTCACAATAAGATCACGCCCCGTGAATCCTCGCGCAAGGCGTATCGCGCTCATCGTCGCCTCCGTGCCGCTGTTGCACATGCGCACCTTCTCAATAGAAGGCACCCACTCGACAATCGTCTGCGCCATCTCCAGCTCGATGCGCGTCGGCGTGCCAAAGCTCAGGCCACGGCTCGCCGTCTCCTGCACCGCCTTAATGACGGGTGCTGGCGCATGTCCGAGGATGGCAGGCCCCCATGTGCCGACATAGTCGATGTATTCGCGTCCATCCTCATCCTTGAGGCGGCAGCCCTGCGCCTCAGCGACAAAGAAGGGCGCGCGCTCGAGGCGACGAAAGGCACGGACGGGAGAGTTCACCCCGCCGGGGATATACTGGCAGGACTGGGCAAAGAGATCTTCGGAGATGGACATCGTCCTGCCAGTATAAAAAAGAGCCGCGAGGAGGACAAGCCTTTTTCCCAGAAACTTCTCCTCAGTGGGCTACTATTTCACCTGACTATTCCAATATTCAAGCAGCTTGCCGTATTGCTGCTCAAGGCGATCGAGATCGACGGGCTTGGGTGCGTCGGTGAAGAGGCGCGGGCTCATATACTTGTCCACCAGAGGGAATCGCTTCTTCTCTCCAAAGAAGGCATCGAGAGGGACTTTTTTGTCATCTCCGTTGCTTCCCGCGATGAGCAATTTGTCCAACCCCTGCCAAGCGTATTGTTTACCCTTGATGACGAACATACAATTACGGGGGACAGCACTCGTGGGGAAGTCCCAGACACCGCGGTCTTGCTGCTGCTGCACCTTGCCCTCTAGATAGCTTTCTAGCTGTGGAGGGATGTTGAACGTGAGCCATGACTTCGTATCGCTACTCGAATCAAGAGGGACATAGAGCATCGCGGGCAGCTCGGCTGGCTGCGGCTCATGCTGGCAGCTCGTGAGCCCACAGAGCCAAGCACTGCTGAGGAGGAGAGGAACAATGATTTTGTGCATCCCAACACTCTAGCAAAGAGAAAGCAGCATGTCACGAAGCAATCTACTCTGCGATCCGTGTATGACAAAAAAATCCTCTTGATGGGCGAGACATCACATCTCCATCCATCAAGAGGAAACTTGATCTACATGCTAGCTGCTCGATCAGCCGCGGCGGCGGCGCGCGAGCAGTCCTGCAAGGGCGAGCAGGCTGAGGGTGGCTGTGCTCGGCTCGGGGATGGTCAGCTTCTCAGAGCCGCTCGTGAGGATCAGATCCCCATTGCGCAGGACGAGGTAGAGCTCGTCGCTCTCCCAGACGCCGTCGTCATCTCCCATGAAGTAGTCGCCCTCTCCGAGCCCATTGCTCAGTCGAGAGATATAATCAGCAGCAAAGGCAATCTGCACCTCGTCCAGCCCCCAGGTAGCGGAGACGAAGTCGATGCCCGCCACCGAGGTCAGCCCTGAGAAAAGCACAACCTCGAACGCACCCAGTGCGAAGTCAGGCGACGCCGTGCTGCCACCGGGCAGCGTGACGCTCGTCGCCTCACCCAGATGGATGCTCTCGATATTCTTGAGATCGAGGATGAAGTCCATGTTCACCGTGAGGCTGCCGTCTGTCATGCTCGTACCTGTGCCCGCCACGTAGCGGCTCGCATCGGCGATGACGCGCGAATCCTGCTCCAGATTGAGATGACCATTGATGCCTGCCGC
The DNA here is from genome assembly GCA_964371115.1 of uncultured Akkermansia sp. Lineage (GTDB taxonomy): Bacteria > Verrucomicrobiota > Verrucomicrobiia > Verrucomicrobiales > Akkermansiaceae > Akkermansia. Next base: position 14,002 of record CAYJLP010000018.1, read on the forward strand.
TCCCGCGACGGTGTTGTTGCCCGCACTCATGTCGAGCCTCGCGCCTGACTGGATGACGAGTGTCTTGAAGTCCGTCTGTGTGGTCGCCGAGCTGTTCGCCGCGAGTACCACCGTGCCCGCCTCGACGACGAGCTGCAGATTGCTCTCCGCCTCGGGGGTCGCCTTGTTGACCTGACCATTCACAGCACTGAGCATGAGCGTACCCGCCCCTGTCTTGCGCAGGGTGTTCTCTCCGCTGAAGTCGCCCTCGATGACATGTATGCCGTCGGCTGCTAGCTGGTTGCGGCCATTGAGGCTCGCGAGATCCTGCCCGCTTTGCTGGAAGTCGACCTGAGAGCCTCGGCCCACGTTGAGCTCATCGAACTCGACAAAGTTCACCTTTGCGAGGTTCTTGTACTCACCGTCCTTGAGATTGAGCTGGCGATTGCGCAGCACCTTCAAGTTACTGCTTGATATTTTAGACTCACCCAAGGTCGTAGGATTGTCCAAGAGGTCGAGCCATGCTTGAGCCCACTCGACGAACTCTGCCTTCGTCATGCCTACATTCTCTATGAGTGATTCCTCCGTGAGTTCTGGGTTCGCAACATTGGTGAGCATTTCATTTATTATGTCTTTCGAGGCATCTATATCTTCCTGACTAGCAGGAGTCTCAGGAGATACAGCAGTGTGAATCTCATAAGATCCCGATACGGTGATTGCTTGCCCAAAGCTCACCTCACGCCCCACATCAAGTGTGACGGTGTCGGTAGAAACATTGATAAAAGTCGGATCCGTACTCAGAGTTGGGAGAGGGGCAAAATCCTCTATCGACGCTAGCATCTCAGTCGTCAGTCCGGATGGTGCAGCGCCCCAAACGATACCTGCTACCCCGAGGTAGTCAGAGTTCACACTGCCGCCTTGCAGAGAGAGTGAGAGATCGCCCTGCGTGACTTGATAGTCGCTCCGATAGCCTATTCCCTTACCAATCAAGCTACCAGCGGTGATTGTCTGATGTGATCCTGCTTCGATGTTCACCTGGGTGCTGCCGACATACATGATCTCGTTTGCTGCAGCCCCCTCTCTGCCAGTGGTGCCGATTATCGAGAGCACCTCGTGATCGATGTAGGAGCCACCTACGATGCGCTGTGTGCTTATCTCCTGTCGCCCTGTGCCCGCGCTGATGTTGATCGCGGCGTGCCCTATTTGAGTGGTGCCGGCAGATTCAGTCCTGATTTGCAGCGCTCCCTCGTCGGTACGTGAATAGAGTATCACTGATGCATTGCCCCCTATCAAGTTGTCAAAATGCCCCCCCGTGATCTCAGCGCGAGCATTCCCCGTGATGGCATGCCCTGCTCCCGCTGAGACGCTGCCCGCGATGACGAGATTGCCTGTCGTGATGGGAATCTTATCGCCATAATTTTGAGCGTATTGGGTAAAGTTGCCTGAGCTGATGGTGATTTTACTATTGTCCACTCGGCCTACGGCTAGATTCTCTAGAGGGTAGTATGGATCCATACCTAGAGCGCTCATACCGGATGTGCTTCGGGAGGGGGGTGGATTATAGAAGCCGGAGACATCAGCTACGTAGTTCCCCCCCACAAGCCAGTTGTTAAACTCAACATGCTCGGCGTTCTCTATATTGATGGATGCTGTACCAATCTGCTTTATCTGCAGCCCATTGCCCACGCGTGACCCGCCGATTAGGACGGAATCAAACATCTTTTCTGCGCTCTCTGCTGTGACGCCGCTGAGGTTTACCTTGATGTTGGTGTCGCCAGTCAGGGTCGCCACGGTGCCAGTCAGATAGTGATTGACTCCGTCTTGATCTTGAGCGTGTTCGACATCAATGAAATTGAAACCACCCATGATGCCTGTCGCGGAGCGGTAGCCCTGCATGTTCGACACGGGGCTGGAAGCCAATACTATTTCATTGATATTGATATAGGTATTGCCAGTAAAGCTCGTATCGGCAGCGGCATTGATCACACTCGCACCAGACAGTCCATGTAGTTTTGTGACCGCATTGATGTCAATATGGCTATTGCCCTTGAAGCTCGAGCCCGTGCTGTTGCCATAGTTCCCCCCTGTGATGAGGTCATCGAACTTAGCATAATCATTCTTCGTAGCCGAGTCACCGATTACAATATTCGTATCGCCTTGAAAATCAGCATTCGCTACACCTAGTTGAGCACCTTCAGTTTGTGCCCAGCCTAAGTTAGCGGTTTCGTTATCCGATAGATAGTTGCCACCGACGATCTTGCCCACTTGTCGCTCTGAGTCCTTATCAGCATGGCCTTCGATCTTGATATGTGTCGAGCCTACAAAGTCTGCGTCGTAGGCGTATTCCGTCCCAGCCGCATCTGAGAGCTTGTTGCCCCCCACCACAGAGTTCACGGAGCCAGTTGACTCAACGACAATGTTGGTGTTGCCGTAGAAATGTGCCGTCGTGGAGCCCTCACTGGGAGGGGCGATGACCTGATTGCCGCCAATAATCGCCTCCATCGTCATGTCAGATCGCCTCACGAAATTGGCATCATAAGTAATCCAGGTGGTGACAGTGGACTCGGCGGTGCCATAGTTCTGCCCCGTCCTGCCCGCAGCGATGGAGGCATTGGAGGGCTGTGAGCCTGTGATGTGCACGCCTGTGCCTGCTGATGAGCCAGTCAGTGCGTGCTTCGTGCCGTAGTCGGCGAGGCTGTATCCGTTTTGCGCGGCTAACGCACCAGTTGACTGGATGGTGGGGGCAATCAAGATAGATTGATCGCTTAGTGCGAATGTGTAGTCGTCGCCATAGTAGCTGTAGAGCAAGCTGGCACCTGCTCCGAGATTGACATTGTATTTGATGAATGAATTGCGCGATTCATCCGTTGCCTTTTTGTCGATTGTATCCAGCAGCATGTTGTAGTTGCCGCCTATCATGTTGGCGGGTGACCCATTTGAGCTGCCCCAGCTGTAGGAGGACGTCTCGCCCGGCTTGAGGGCGTATCCTGCCCCCTCTCCGAGCGTGATCGTATACTCTTTGAATGTATCGAACAGCTCGAACGACAGAAACTCATAGGTCGTAAGCGAGGTTGGTATGTCATTGAGCTGCGCCGTTTTCGCTGCAGCGGGGGCAACAAATAAAGTGAGGACTGTACTCATTGCAGCCCCCAGGGAATAAGGTGTTGATATATTCATGGGGTGTGTTAAGGGTATGATGAAGCAGAGCAAGACCATGAAGAATGGGGGTGTCTTGTATGCTTACCGTTGGTTGGATATTATATATAATTACGAGAACAATCAAGAAAAATAATTGTTATTTTTTAGATTTAAATTGAAGTTATACTCCTTATAATTAGACTGTTTTGATAGGATGATTTATGAGGTTTTATACTCAATGCAAAGGGAACTCAATCTGAGATGGATTGAGATACAGTAGAAATACGACATCAGAAGAAAAGAAATCCTCTTTCCATTTTCTCTTAAGGGAAAGGAACTTGTTTTCTTTTTGATATCATTCTAATTAAAAAACACCCCATGTCCTTATGGGGCATGGGGTGGACTCAAAAGCTTCCTTGAGAGTAGATGACAGACAAAGGGTTAAAAATCATCCAGCATGTCGAACATGTCCATCTGCAGGATGCCATCCGCTTCCTGTGCCTGAGGCATGGCACGCGGCTTCGCGGATTTCTTGTCGGGCTTCGCCTGCTTTTTCTGCCCCTGTTCTCCCTGCTGCTGCATGTTGCGCGCGTCGCGCTTCGCCGAGCTGAGTTCGAGGTGGGTGAGGATGGCTTTCGCGCGTGTGATAATGCTCTCGGGGAGACCCGCGAGGCGCGCGACTTGGATACCGTAGGACTTGTCCGCTGGACCGGGGAGCACCTTGCGCAGGAAGATAATCTCATCCTGCCACTCGCGCACCTCCACATGCCAGTTGCTCACCGCCTCATGTGTGTGCTCGAGATCGACGAGCTCATGGTAATGCGTGGCAAACATGGTGCGCGCGCCCACGTCATCATGGAGGTACTCCGCCACCGACCACGCGATGGAGAGGCCGTCAAAGGTCGCCGTCCCACGTCCGATCTCATCGAGGATGACGAGCGAGCGCGCCGTGGCGTTGTTGAGGATGAGCGCGGTCTCGCTCATCTCGACCATGAAGGTGGACTGCCCGCGCGCGATGTCGTCGCTCGCGCCCACACGGCAGAAGATGCGATCGACGAGGCCGATGCGCGCGGCGCGTGCCGGCACGTACGAGCCCATCTGCGCCATCAGCGTGATGAGCGCGACCTGACGGATGTAGGTGCTCTTGCCCGCCATGTTGGGGCCGGTGAGGATGAGCACGCGCTGGCTCTCGCCGAGCATCTCGGTGTCATTCGGCACAAAGCTCTGGTCGGTCTGCGTAACCTCGATGACGGGATGGCGCCCGTCCTCGATGATGAGGTCTCTGTCCTCCGTGAGCTCGGGGCGGCAGTACTGCTGCTTGCGCGCCACCTCGGCGAGGCTGAGTAGTACGTCGAGTGTCGCGAGCGCGCGGGCGGTGGACTGGATCTCATCGAGGTAGTCGCCGACCTCATCGCGCAGCGCGCAGAAGAGTTTATATTCTAGTTGGCGTGAGCGCTCGTCCGCGCCAAGGATGGTGCCTTCCATCTGCTTGAGCTCCTCGGTGATGTAGCGCTCGGCGTTGACGAGGGTCTGCTTGCGCGTGTAGCGGTCGTTGGGCACCTTCGCCAGATTCGCCTTGGTGACTTCGATGTAGTAGCCAAAGACGTTGTTGTAGCGTATCTTGAGCGATTCGATGCCTGTTGCGGCGCGTTCGCGGGCTTCGAGGGCGGAGAGCCATTGCTTGCCCTCGTGGCTCGCGAGGCGCAGCTCGTCGAGCGCGGCGTCGTAGCCCGTGGCGATCATGCCGCCCTCCTTGATGGTGATGGGGGGCTCATCGACCAGCGCGCGCTGGAGGAGAGCCGAGAGCTCGCAAAAGTCCCCGCAGGCTTCAGCAATGGCTTCAAAGTGGGGCTGCTGTAGCGCAAAGGCGTCGAGATCCGCCATCACGTCGGGCAGCTGCGCGAGCGAGACACCGAGGCCGAGCAGGTCGCGCGCATTGCCCGCGCCCTGTGAGAGGCGTGAGGAGAGGCGCTCGAGGTCGCGCACGCCCTTGAGCGAGTCGCGTAGCTTGCTCATGAGAAAGTCCTGAGCGAGGAAGCTTGCAATCATGTCCTGACGGCGGCGCAGCTCCGCGAGGTCATCCAGCGGGTGCAGCAGCCACTCGCGTAGCAGACGCGCGCCCATGGGCGTCGCCGTCTGGTCGAGGACACCCAGCAGCGTGTGGCTACGCCCACCACGCGCCTCCACGAGGTCGAGGTTGCGGCGGCTCGCGGTGTCGATGAGCACGGTGTGTGCCGTAGGCAGCAGCGCGAGGCTGCGCAGATGCTCCGTCGAGCGGCGCAGTTGGAATTTGAGATAATGCAGGATGCTCGCCGCCGCACCGACGGCCGCGTCCATCTCCGCGCAGCCAAAGCCATCCAGCGACTGCACGCGGAAGTGGCTTTTGAGGGAACTATGCGCCGCCGCGGGCAGGAAGGCGTAGGCATCGTAATAGAGTGTAACGGGAAATTGAGTCGTGGGGAAATCCTCCTTCTGCTCATCGCTGACGACGAGCTCGCGGGGCTGGAGGCGTGCGATCTCCTCGGCGAGGGCGTCGCAGCTCTCGTACTCCGCGACGAGGAAGGCGCCCGTCGTGTGATCGGCGCAGGCGAGGCCCCAGCGCTTCTTCACGCGGTAGCAGGCGAGCATGTAGTTGTGCTCGGCCGCATTGAGCTGGCTGAGCTCCGCGACGGTGCCAGCCGAGATGATGCGAGCGATCTCGCGCTCCACGAGCTTGCCTGGTACGGGCGTGGAGGTCTGCTCGGCGATGGCGACGCGCTTGCCCATCTGCACGGCCTGCGCGATGTAGCCCTCGGCAGCGTGGTAGGGCATGCCGCACATGGGGATGGTGTGACGCTTCGTCAGCGTCAGTCCGAGGGCAGCCGAGATCTCAACGGCATCTTCAAAAAACATTTCATAGAAATCCCCGAGGCGGAAGAAGAGCCAGACATCCGCAGGCAGGCTCTGCTTCATGCGCAGGTATTGATCCATCATGGGGCTGAGCGAGGGGGTGGATGCCATAGTGTGGGAAATAATGGGGAAATGATAGCGGAAAACGCGCGGCCTCGCGAGGCGACGCGGCGCTCGTGATGATACGGGAGAGAGGGGCAGAAATCAAGTTTTTTCATTGACAAAGCCCCTGCACTTCTTTATCAATAGATGTCATGCGCAACGCTCTCTTCACCACCGCTCTTTCAACCCTCGCGGCTGCCCTGCTCGTCTCCTGCTCGACACCGACGGAGACCCACATCATCGAGGTCGTGGATCTCCCACTCAAGACGACGAAGCACCCCGATGGTGGATGGCACATGACGCCTCTGCGCGTGCACGCGCGCTACATGCTCGATCATGCGGAGTCGGAGAAGGAGAAGCGCGCGCGCATCGGTGATTATTATTTCGTGAATTGGTATGACGCGCAGCCGGCACGGCGCGTGGAGCTGCGCATGCGCTACACACAGGGCAAGACGGGCTCCAAGATGCTAACCAAGAATGTCGTCTATGACAAGCCCCGCGCTCAGGCTGGCAAGCGGCAGGAGAAGTTCTTCTTCAACGGCGAGGACCGCAGCTACCGAGGCGACATCCTCAGCTGGTGCATCGAGCTCATCGTCGAGGGGCAGGTCGTCTCGCGCAAGCAGTCCTTTCTCTGGGAGTGAGGCAGGCTAGCTTACTTCTTCTTTTTCACGTCGCGCACGAGGCGCACATAGTTGTCAATGCGGATGGCATCGCCCTGAGGCCCGCGTCCCTGTGGGAAGCGAGACGCATCACCGCGTTTTGGATCGCTGCGCTGTGAGCCCGCGCCGTGTACATCCATCCATGTGCCGTGCATGCAGCCCATCGCGCGGCCAAAGCTGATGTAGCACGCGGCCTTGTCGCGCCCGCGCTCATTGACTGAGAGATGCGTCGTGCCCGTCCAGTAGGAGGCGTAGTCCTTTTTCCCCGCTTCATTGGTGATGCTCGTGCAGCGGAAGATGGGATCTATCGCGGCACTCTGTGTCGCCTCAGGGCTGCGCTCGTAGTCGACGATATATTGGAGCTCCTGCGCTGTGGGGAGACGCCAGTCGCGGTATCCGCCGAGGCGCGCGTCCTTCGCGTACTGCCCTGCCTCGTACCAGTCCATGCCGCGCTCGCTGTCCTGCTGAGCCCACATCAGGCCGCTTGACTTGTCGGTGATGGTGCCGTTTTTGTTGTCGACGAATTGGTTGTCACCGTAGCCCTTCTTGCCACGGACGAGGTAGACGTAAAAGGTTTTTTCCCCTCCACGGCGGGGGCGCGCCTCCATGCCGTAGCCCTTGATGCGACCATCGGCGAAGTTCACCCCAAAGACGGTCTTGCTCCCCCTCATCGTGAGGCTGGTGTAGAGCGTGCTCGTGACCATCTGCGCGTCGATGAGGCGCTCTCCTGCCGCGGTATCGCCGTAGCCAAAGCGGAAGTACTTTGTATCAATGAAAGGACGCAGTGCCTCCGTGCTCTCGCCGCGATACGAGCTGATGTCTTCACCTCGGAAGTCGATGAGTGAGTAGAGCTCCTTGATCGTCGGGACGCGCCAGTCGGACTTGCCGCCGATGCGGCATTTCTTGGCGTAGTCTTGTGCTTGTTTGAAAGTGAGCTTGTCCTTGGCATTGATGATGCCGTCTTGGTTGGTGTCGAGGCTCTGTGTCCAGATGAGGCCAGTGGTGGTGTCCTTGACCATGCCGTTCTTGCTGGCGATGTATTTTTTCTCCTGTGCGCTGACACAGGTGCAGACGAGGAGGAGGGAGAGAGTGGGCTTGTTCATATACGCTTGCGAACGCATTTTGCACGCCATTTCTACAGGGAATGGGGAGAAAATGTGATTTTTTTGCCCCATTCAAAAAAATCTCAATTTTCTTTGAACAGAATTTGCACTTCATTTGTCACATATATATCAGAACCTCCGAGCTGAAGTGAAGGAGAGAGCACGACAGCTCACAAAAAGGAGGATCTGTGTTTCATAGGTAGTAAGTTGGAGCGGGCGCAGAAGAGATTCTGCGCCCGCCATTATTTTGACGACCGCACACAATCCATTCATCATGACCACATCTCGTCCACCAGCTCCACGACTCCAGCCGCTGCGCCTTGCGAAAAGCGCGCTCGTCCTCGCGGGAGGCGGGCTGTACGCGCTACTCGTGTCGTGGCTCGGTTGGGGGATTCCCTGTCCCTTTTATACACTGACCTCCTGCCAATGTCCCGCCTGTGGGGTCACGCGCATGCTGCTCAGCTTGCTGAAGGGGGACGTCTCGCGTGCCTACCAGCTCAATGCAGGCTTGCTGCTCATCGCGCCACTCCTGTTCTTGATCCTAGGCTATCATTGGCTACGGTGGTTGCGCGGTGATAGGAGATCGGAGAGTAGCGTTATACATAGACTCGGGATTTTTGCTATCCTTTGGCTGCTAGGCTGGGGCGTGCTACGCAACTTTATCTAGGCGCGTGGGTTCAATTGGCTTGACTCATCTGTGGGGAAAGGTTACTGTGTGGGGGACTATCTGTGACATGATAGTTATTTTATACTATGAAAGAAAAAAATATTATCGTTCAAATCATCCTGACGCTCGTCACCTGTGGTGTCTATGGTATTTTCTGGTGGGTCAGCATGGCCGATGAGATCGCTGAGATCTGCCCCGAGGAGTACGACACACGCGGCTGGACTGTCATCCTCTACACCCTGCTCACCTGCGGTATCTACAGCCTGATCTGGAACTACCAAGCGGGCAAGATGCTCGC